>CAZEVK010000022.1:0-27418 GCA_964515755.1 uncultured Rickettsia sp.
TTATTCCCTTTTTTGGCAAATAGTATAAAATATTGTTAAATCTTCATATTCTTCTAAACTCATTTATTTTTTTATTATTACTCAGATTTTTTTGGGTTTTTATAATTCAAATTCAATTCCTTATTTTCACAAGCGAATTTGTAGACAAGCTTTCTTCATTAAATTAGCAATTCTATTGATGCGCTACCTCTGTGCAAACTAGGTTGCATATGTATTTAAATGTATTACTTATTCGATTTATCTAATGATATTTTCAAATATCTATATTATCAACTATTAGCTTGATATCTAGTATAGATTTCATGTTATAATTGACATAGGATTGAAACAACTTATGTTACTTACTAGTCCTTATATATTTTCCAGGCTTTAGAAAGATAGTAAATCAATGAATTTTTTATATGATCTAACTAATAATAATGAAAGTACGATTCTTACGGTAACTTTAATATATATGTTATTAAATGGACTTAGTGTTTGTTATTTTACCAAAAAACTTCTGGATTCCAGGAAAAAAATTAATTAGGCTTTTGAGTGTTCAATTAATCTTAATTTTAATTATAGCCACATTCACAACTGCTATTATAGTTAGTCAAAAGCAGCTTCAAAGAATTAATGATCAGAGTTACAAGAAGCTAAAGATTCGAGATAAATAAAGGAACACGATAACTTCAGAAATAATAATTAATTATATTATCCTTTTAAAGGATTAATAATATTGAATCCAAATTAAGGTTTAATCAATCATTTCATTATTATGGTATTGATTTCCGACGATTCCGCTCAATAATGTTAAACCCATTATAATAGATGGTAGGTTAATAGCAAAAACAGGATCTATTAGTATCTGAAAAGGTAATTCGATCTTCTCTTGGCAATGTTCTGGAACTTGAGGATATAAGTTATTTGAAAATAATTCTGAATCTTGGCTATTATGTTTGCTATACTCCTCTAGCGGATCTGTTACATGGGCAGTTTGATTTTCTAATTGTGCTAATAATTCTGCAATTGCTTTTTCATATGCTTTTCTTTCAGGGTTATCTGGTACCGCATCTTCATCATTTGCTATTAATCCTAGTGTTAAGTCAAGGATTACTGGCTCTTTGCTTGTAAAGTTTAAGGTATTATTAACTGTCTGTGTATTGCAGTTTTGCATATTAACGTTTTGTTCGGAATTATCTAAGTTTTCTTCTGAATCATTCATCTCTGTATCATCATGTTGAGCGGATTCTTCTTCAGAAGCTTCTGCAGTTTCTTCTGATTTCTCAGCCTCTACTTGTTTAGTATTACTCACAAGTACTATAACTTTGTTTAAATTTTCCTTTTGTACAGCATCTAATTTTTCTTTATACAAAGAATTTAAAGCTTCAACGTCAGCACCATATTCTACTAGCCTAATGAAAACATTGATAAAATTTTCATTAAGTGCTAAATCTTCAAAAAGCATGTATTCAACAGCTCTCCATAGTGGATCATGCCCTTCTTCATCAACTTCTGTAGCGCTATATCCTCTTTCTAGGAGTAATTCTGTTAGTATATCATTACCAATTTCCGAGCTATAAAATAAACTCATATCTTTATGCTCAGACACAAATTTTTGATATAGCGCTTCTATAATTTTTTTATCTTTAGGTAGTAATTTAATTTTGCTCATAATATTAATAATACTTAAATAACATCTTTTAATATCTTACAAAATAATAAATAAATGTCAATCCTTAACATAAAAATTTATATGTGCTGTTGCTATTTATTTTTGAGCTAGTTAATATATTTATATAAGCTCTATTTTTAACTAAATAACTGATTAAGAAAAATGCCTTTAAATTTAAGTGTAGAAGAAAGCGAGTCTCTAAATCGTAATACAAAAGCTACAGGTAGTACTTTAGAGAAATTGCTAATGCATTATAATAAAGATCTTGAAGGGATGAAAACACACGTTGAAATAAATTCAGAAAGGGCACTAGAATATCAATTACGAAGAATTGGAGGGGAAAAAAGTTTATTAATATTAAATGTTAATGCTCTTGATAAAAATTTTACTGGAGAAACTAATCATTATGTAGGCTTGGTCATAGAGCCTACAATTCCAGCTAGTGTACAGTATATTGATCCGCTTGGAGAAAGAATTAGCCCTGTCATAAAAGATTTTATAAATGACACCATAGTAGGAAGTGCTGATATTACAGAATATACTAGCGGGTTGCAATATGCTGCAGGAGAAAGAAATAGTAGATTAATGCTAGTTTACTTAATGACCAAAGCAGCTCATAGTCAAGAACTACCTGTTTTACCTGATGTAGAAGATAAAGTTAAAGAATCTAAGGCTATAGGACGTAGATTAAGAAGAAAATATAAGAGTGACAATGGTAAAGAGATAGGTGCTTCAACTGATCTTGTAAATCTTAAATTAGATGATTTAGCTTCATCACGTAATGATTTTGCGATAGCTAGCGTTGCAGAAAAGGAATTTGCGAGTGTAGATACAAGTTCTTCTGCAGCTGTAAAAGGAGAATGGATACTGCGTGATGACGATGATTCTCAGAAAGTGATACTTAGAGAAAGCTACAATCCTGATATGGTTTCAAGGAGGTTAGATTCTATTGCTCGTTTAATTACTGGTGGTGACATTTGTGCAGCTGTGGCTTTTGATGGACAAAATATATTATATTCAAACAATTCAGGGAAAGAAAACGCTATTAGTAAAAGAGTATTTAGGCTTTTATCAGATGTTGCAAAAGGAGAGATGACAATTGAGAGCATTGAGCGTAATAAAGAGCTTAATAGACAAATGGAATTAATAGCAGAAACTGGTGCAATCCAAATGGCTGAAAGTAAAAGAAGCAGAAAGGGTGGGCCAAGTAAAGATGCATTAATAAGTCAATATAAGCCTAGATTGTTAAGAGATCTAAAGAAAGTAATTGGTTCATTAACAGTAGATTCATCCGAAAAATTTCCAGAAGAACTTGTACAAGCTTTTAGGAATCCCAAAAGATTTGAGTTTGTATCTGGGCGTAGCGAAGCAAATCCAGGTGTAGTTCATGCAGAGATGGCAATCTTGATAGAGTAGTGAGTAAAGATGGCATAGAAGTTTACGACCGAGATGTAGTTGCTGGGCGTAAACCTTTTTATATAGGTCTAACAATGCTTTGTTGTAAAGATTGTCGCAATGCTGTAGTAGCGTATAATGAAGTAAGTGCAGAAGAAAGTAAGATTAGCATAGCTGATGATAGCTTATTTCAAGCTGTTGGCGTAAGAGGGCAACATTTACAACAATATAATAATTGGACGCCTCCTGATTTTTTCGAACGACGTCCTGCTGTAGCAGGAAAATATCAAGAAATTAAAAAAAGAGGGCAAAAATATAATCCTGGTGGTGGCAAAGTATTAGCAGATGATTCTAATTCTGAGCCTGAGATTGATGACGTAAAAAGTCGCAAGTTAGCAAAAACATCAGCCATTGCTACGTCACCAGTACTAAAAGCTAGTTCAGCAAGTAGATTGCCTACTGCTTCCCATGCAGTGAACTCCGAAAGGTTTAGCGTTGATGCTGGATCTTATGTAGATCCTAGGGATATTGGTAGATTCTCTCCAACTACATCAGCAGATGTGGGACAGCAAGGTAAAAAAAGAAAAATAGAAAAAATATAATAGTTTTATTATTAGTTATTATTTTACTGCTTATTTTTAATTATGTATTACTTACTCTTTCAATAAAACTAACTTCTGTAAATAAATTATGCTAAGAATATTAATTTAATTAGCTATCAATGTGATTAATCACTACAATTAAGATTTCTATGCAAGAAGACTTAACAGAAGGCTAAATTACAAATATAAGTTAGATGCGGGCAAAAAAGCTCAAAATTACTTATGTACTAACTTGAGCTAAAATTCAGAGAATCTTGATTACAGGCAATATTTTCGTGCAATAAATTGATCAAAGATCAATTACATTATTAAAACATGTTAGGCTATAAATTTACAATTTAGCAAATTACAAAACTTAATAAGAAAATTATAAACATTCTTTCCACATACTGCATGGTTAAACAAGGCAATAAATATATTACGATTCTGTAGTGTAATATATTTCTCCTAGGATAGTAGTATTGACATCGCTGTTTGTAATGTTTTGCTGAGCATTGTGGTTAAAGGGGAGATTATTGCTTTCTATACCTGCAACAATGGTGCCAATGATAATAGCAGGAACTGAACTAATAGCGCTTGCCATAGCAAAACAAATACCAATTTTAGCATAAGTAATCACAGTATTGTCATGAGGACAAATATTTCTGCTTCGGGAAACATTATTCCGGTTGGTAAATTCTCTACAGGAATATACTGGAATCGAGGTATACTGCTTAACATCATTATGCTTCCCACAATGGGAGCTATAGAAACTGCTGCAATGACACTGTCTTGGAAGTTTTCTTCTATTGTTTCTGGTATTTTGAAAGGATCCTTACCTGTTATGTAATATTCCGCTACAATAATTGCACCAGCAGAAACCGTACCTAAGGCTGCTCCTTTAAAAAAACCATATATAGATACACCACAATAGATACCAATCTTATGAGGAAGAGCATTGCTGTTATGATATTGCATTTCAGGAAATCTATTTATATTAGTAATTTGTAGAGAGTTAATGTGAGTAAATCTGTATAAACTCATTGTGTAATAAGACAAGACCAGACATTGCACTTTCTAGGGGAGTGTATAGATAATATTTATAAAACATTGCTCAAAATATATAAATGATAAATAAAATTTGGGTAGCTATTTTTAGCTTTTTATATCTGAAAACTACAATAACTTAAAGATAAATTTATTCTATTATACATCAGTTAGACTAAAAATGTAACTTATCAATAGGAATTATATTAACTACAGTTCAATTACCATTTTTATGAGACTTATTGAAAAATATTAATAAAATGAATTGGACCAAAGTAATTGAATTTTATTTCTTGACGAGTTGTTTTTCATCACAATTATAAATGCATCAGGAAAATTCAACTGATCCAGAATTAATTTGCATCTTTCCTGTATTGCCAATTTTGAAAATAGCTTTGAGCTATATTTTGATCGTCAATGATTAAGACATTTTCGGCATTTCTAGTATCTGCAGAAACTGTAAAGTTAAAACTTCCAGTAATTGTAATGATATTATCGATAATTATAACTTTATTATGAGCAATGCCAGGTACCCTATCAACTGTAAGCTCAATTCCAGCTGCTGCTAATTCTTTCATTTTAGAGTATTTTTGTGTCAAGTTACTACGATCAAGTAGTATTTTTACATCAACTCCTCTTTGCTTGGCTTTAATTAAAGCTTCTATTATTTTAGGATGAGTAAGTCCATATGCTTGCATATAAATTGTGTTTTTAGCCTGGTTTATTTGCTCTACAACCATTTGGCCACAATTTGCACGTGGTGGGGTAAAGCAAAGTCTGATATTAGAACTATTTAACTCAATTTGAGTAACTTTACTTACTACTTCACTGTTAATAGAATCTGTAAGCTTATCAATTGCCAACTGAAGATCACTATGATAAGTAGTGCCTATTGCTATACCTAATATTAATATGATTAGTGCTTGACCAAATTTATTCATTTTATATTCCTAGCTATATAATTAAAACTTCACTTGAATATTGTTTATAGTACTTAGACTTGCTTTAGTAATAATATCTCACTGCCTTTTGTCAAGGACCATGTAATTGATAATATTAGCTCTAATTTCTATATTTTCTGTAGCCGTTGTTAAAGCCATAATTATATTATTTAAAATTAATAGTTGACATATTAAATTCATACTGATAGATAAATAACAATCTTGTAATAAAGATTAATATTTAAATTATTATTAATAAATCAAAAAATAAATAATTAGGGCATTAAGTGAAGTAACTTTACTTCGATCACATGCTGGATTTAAGGCATTTTTTAAATGCAATAAAGCTAGTAATTTAATTTATTTATGGTCTTATCTATATGTTTTTAGACGCTTGGTCAATATACAGCAGTTGTGGGCTTTTAGAATTAGAAGATTCTGGTAAGCAAGATTTTACTGTGACTGAAAGTCAATATAATGATTTAATTCGTGATAAAGATGGTGTTTTAACTCAGTTTGAAATTTCTCCTTATGCACCTGTTGAAGATTCAAGTTATATAATTAATGAGAATAGAATATTAGTTGGTAAAGATGGACTAGCTATTATTAATAACTCACCAGCAACAAAAATAATATTTCAGTCTAAGTCTGAAGATAGCATTATTTTACTTGGTGATGTAAGTGTCTATAACCATGTAGCAGAACTAATATTTATAGGTCCAAGTATTTATTGCAATGGCTGTAAATTTCCTGGTATAGATAAGGTAGTATTTTCAACTACGCCTACTGCTTTATATTCATTGGGAATAGTACCGGAGAATAATCAGACTTTCTATGTTAGTGAATATAGAAGCGATAGTAATATTTATATTGGCTCTAATGGGTTGCTATCGAGTAGTATAAGCTTATATTTATTTTCTGACATTATAAAAGCATTTGGAGTAGTTAAGGTTGATAGTATAATTCTTCAAGCTGATACTAATGTAAATTTTGACAAAAAAGTTTGGTCAAATAGCTTACAAGCAATAGTAAAAAATAATCTATTTTTTAAAGAATTATATATAGGCGGTGATGTTTCTGTTACCGCATCTAAATGGGAAATATCTTATAAATTCTCAATAAGTGGGGATTGCTATTTTAAAGGAAAAGATTATTTAATTCCAAATACACAAGGAAGTTACTATGTAGGAGGTAATTTAGACCTTGTTTTGATTCAAGATCGATATCAGTTAGATAAAGTTACTGCAAAAGGCAATATTACAGTTACAAGTGACTATGCAATAAATATAAGCACTTTATTATCTTCACAATCAATAAAAATACAAAGCAAAACCTCTATTTCAATACTTATTAATTTAAAAGCAAACTTAGCGATAAAACTGATAAGTGATAATGATATTATAATAAATGGTTTGGTAGAAAGTTCAGGAATTATTGAATTAAATAGTTCTAATCTACAGCTGCATGGTAAAATTAATGCAGGCAAATTAGTAAAAATTATAGCCAAAGATAATATTAATCTTGATAAAAGTGGTGCTCATTTATTTTCACAAGGTGATTTATTAATTGCTAATTTAGATAGCGGACCAATAGCATCAGTTTATATTCTTGCTTCCAAAATTGAAATTATCGGTAATGCCATAATTAAAACTAATTATTTGCGTCTTAGTCGGGATGGTAGCTATAAAGTAATTAATCAAGATATTAGTCAAGCAAGCCAAGGAGCCTATCATGGTAGTTGGAAATGGGGAATAAGTATGACTTGTTATCAAGAAATTTTAACCGGTAATTTAGGAACAGAAGCTAAATTAATAGTTGGAGGAGATTTAACTTTTGAAGGTAGAAAAATAGATAATGAATTAAGTAAAATCGCTGTAGCAGGTAAGAAAAATTTTATAAATAAAGAGCCAGAGATCTACAATAAAATGATTGATCTTAGAACAATTGGAAATTTTAAGTGTAACTGGGCTGAGGAAAAATATTATTCATGGTGTGTAGGTGAATCTAGAAATAGATTAGCAAATTATTGTGGCTTAAATACGAATGGTCAAACTAACGGACCTCTAATTCAGTCCTATAAGACTATTAATTCAGTTACTAATTTTAAATACAACAATGCTTTAAGTGAAATAAAGCAAATTAGCATTGAAGCAGTAGAGATTAATAGTATAGAGATTGAAGTTACTGAGCAAAATCATAAACAAAATAATTTTATAGATCAAAATTTAGTTACTAGCGTTACTAAGTATAAAACTCATGTAAATGATAATCTTTTTCCAGAGGTTAGGAGTAATGAAGGTATAGCCGCATCCTTATTTCTTAAAAATGGTATATGTAAGTTACGAATTAAAAATGATACAAATACAACTGCTCTTCATATAGCTCGCCTAGAGAATCAAGATATTAATAGACTAAAAGAAACTCTATTAGCACGAGATGAATATGGTATTTCACCTCTACATTGGGCGATTGATGATGATGTAGAAAGAGTTCAATACTTGCTAAACGTTGGGAATAAATTACTCTATGAAATGCTATCAGATAAAGAAGGAAGTGATCAAAACACACCTTTACATGCGGCTATATTTAGATCGACTCAGATACAGCAAATTATATACTTAAAAATATTAAGCGAACATAGATTACTACCTTTACTTGCTATAGATAATCGTTATCAATTTAGTCCATTAAACAATTTAGTACTTTTGCCAGAAATTGAATTTTGGCAATTAATAGAACAAGCAAGAAAATTTGATACTCTCAATGCGTTACTTGCTTTAAGAGATGAACAGGAACGTAATATTCTGGATCTAGCTCACTATGAAGAGAAGATAGAGATGGTTAGGATTATCTCTAGTTTGATGAATGGTGAGAAAGCTGAAGAAGAATTATGGCATGAAATAAGGTCATCAAATCAAAATATTGATGAGTTAACTATCAATAAGATTAAGGGAGTAATCAAAGATATTTCAACTATAGAGGAACAGCAGCAAATTGCTAACTGGAAGGAAAGCGATATTTTAAACTTCCGAATTGAGAAAGAAGAAGTAGAAGCAAAGCTTGCTGAAATTTTAGCAGTAATTAAAAGAGCAGCTTTTTTAAGTTATGGTTTTTACCTACGAACTATTCAAATTATCTCTACTTTATTACTTTACTATGCTCCGAATGGTAGACTTGCAGAAATTGCAACTGGCGAGGGTAAATCTATTATCATTGCAAGCTTTGCGGTGATTAAAGTACTTGAAGGGAAAAAAATCGATATTCTTACTAGTTCTCCAGTACTTGCTCAGGGAGATTTAGAAGAACAAAATAGATTTTATAGAATGTTTAAGATAACCAGTGCTGAAAATATTAGTGAACCTAATCATAAAGAGAAAAAATGCTATCAACAGACTATAGTTTACGGCACCATTGCAAGCTTTATTGGCGATATATTATATCAGGAAAATCTAGACATCAATATTAGAGGTAGCCGAGAAACTGATATTATTATAGTCGATGAGGTTGATAATATGTTTATTGACCAAAGCTCTCATATAGTAATGCTTGCTCACCCTTTATCTCGTTTTGAATATTTGGAACCATTATTAGTGGCTCTTTGGGAACGCTTATTACAAATTCAAAAACAATTTCATTATGAAAATGGAAAATTACTTTGGACTAATTATCGTCTAAATGATGGAGAGTATGAAAAGATTTATGAGTGTCAGGTAAGCAACCCCAGTGCTTTTGTAAAACAGCAACTAACAAACTATTCAAATGATTTACTTAAAGAGGCACAACCAATAATTAGAGTGCCTATGCATTTATGGAATTTCACTCTTGATCAGCTAGATGATTGGGCCAATTCTGCTATTACTGCTTATAATTTTAAACTTGATGAGGATTATACATTTATTAGTCAAGAAGATGGAGATTTAGATATAGCTCCTATTGATTATAAAAATACAGGTATTACCCAAAATAATATGCACTGGTCTAATGGACTGCATCAATTTTTACAAATTAAGCATAATCTTAAGATATCGCCTGAAACCTTAATTATTAACTTTATGTCTAACAAGGCTTTCTTTGAGAGATATAAAGGCTATATTTATGGTACTACTGGAACAATTGGTATAAAAGAAGAAGTAAATTTATTATCAAATTTATATGCAGTAGATACTATCGAGATTCCTACATTTAAGCATAAACTTTTTAATGAGGAAGCGCCTATAATTGCAAGTGGCGATAGTTGGGAAGAGATAGTAATAGCTAGTGTTATTAGTAAAGCTCAAAATGGGCAAGCAGTATTATTAATAGCTAAAACAGCCCGGCAAGCTGCACATTTTGAGGAGTTACTAATTAAAGCTAATTATAGCAAAGACAAAATTAGACTATATAGCAAAAATGATCTTAATAATAAGTATGGCAGAAGCTGGCAAATAGATAAAAATGATATTGTGATCTCAACTGCTCTTGCTGGGAGAGGTACTGATTTTAAAACTACTTTAGAGTTAGAAGAAGAAGGGGGATTGCATATATGTATAAGTTACTTACCTGTTAATAAGAGAGTGCTTTGGCAACTTTATGGACGTACTAGTCGGAATGGTAACACAGGTAGTGCACAATTGATCATTAATTTAGATGAAGCAGTTGGAGAATTACAAATTGCTTATCCCTGGTACCAAAATAATGAATTAGACAGTATTGATGAATTATTTAAATGGAATGATTTAGCACATAAGCAGAAATTATTACAAGATAAAGTATGTGAGACAGACATGCTTAGTTTAAAAGATTATTTATTTACTCAATTTAATCAATTTTTAAGTCAATTTAAAAAACCAGGAGTGCGTTACAACGCAGATATAGAACAAATCAGAGAATTATGGGGCATTTGGCTTAAAGATCAACAGAACTTAATTCGCTGTAATATCCAAGATAAACTAGATGAAAAAGTAAACTTTACAGTTCATAATAATGATATCAAACGACAAGCTTTAGAAAATTATCAACAATTTATAGCTACAATCAATCATAAGCGTGAGCATAATAATTTAATTACAAATCCAAGTTTTTTGGTAATTCGTGGATTAATTAATCATAATGTCGAAGATTTAGATCAAGCAAAGAACTTAGATCCTTATTTTTCATTCGCTGCTAATTATGCTAAGGCCTATATTCTAGTTAGTAATAATGATAAAGAAGGCATAAGGCAAAACTTACAGAATGCTTTAACTAATATTGAAGAAGTAATTATACCGCTTTATCAACTTCCCTTGCATCTTATTGGAGCTAGAGATATCTCAGTCAGTGATTCACCCTTAGCAGTACAATTTCGTGATAAAATTAATATCATGGCAGCTTTAATTGAAAATATCATGATGGACCTTGATGTTGTTTCTCAATCACAAGGTGAGCAAGTTTATTTGAAGATAGAGAATGCAATATCATTAGAAAGAATTTTTACTGATTATGGGAGGATTAAGGATGAAGTAAATGAACTAGAAATGATGGGAATTACGCATTTTTATGAGTTTGGAGTATACGTAATTCCAAAGGAGAAAAGAGGACTTTGGGGAAATGTCTTTGCAATTGCCATGGGCTTGGCATCAATTGCAATTGGTATATATCTCCCAGGTTCAAGTGTATTTATGAACAGCTTTAGGGCTGGTTTAGTAGTAGGAGGAATTAAAGATGAAATTATCTCAATTATTGCTACTGCTGAAGGTAAGAAAATTGAAATAGATGAATATTTAAAAGGTAAAGGTATAGATTTAGCAGTGAATGTACTTACAGCTGGAATTCAGGCAGGGTTAGATAAGTTAGAGTTTGCTGAAGCTCTCGGATTTAAATCATCAGCAACAGAGGTAGGTTCAAAATCAGTACAAGAAATGAGTTTCAAGAATGAGTTGATTAGACAATCAAAACTTATGCTTGTCACTACAACTATTGAAAGTACCTTGAAGCTAGGTCTGGATACACATAGAGATGAGATTGAGGATAATATTCAAAGAGCAATTCATGAAGTATTAATAGCTCATGAGGCAGAGATAGTAAAAATTATAGCTTTGGATAGATGGGAAGAAAACAATAAGGCAAAGCATTTACTTATTAGTAAAGGTAATAGTGTCATATCTAATTATCAAGGAAAATACCGTCAAGTACATCATCAGATTTTACGTCGTGTAGCTGGTAATGTTCCTTTAATTAGCTTGCCCATTGATGCTTATGACATAGCAAAAACATTAGAAGAA
This sequence comes from uncultured Rickettsia sp., assembly GCA_964515755.1. Taxonomy (GTDB): domain Bacteria; phylum Pseudomonadota; class Alphaproteobacteria; order Rickettsiales; family JABSSG01; genus JAGVLN01. The sequence continues at coordinate 11,858 of CAZEVK010000022.1, forward strand.
GTATTAGAGATAACTAATGAGTTTTGTGAAGAATTTGGTAGTAAAATTCAAGAGGTGGTACCAAGTGATCGAGAGTTACTTAGGGCATCTTTAAGGAGCAAGGAGCATAAAGTTGGTTTTTTTGACTCTAATGAGTTAATTACAGTAATTACTACTAATGGCTTACTAAAGTCTCAGCAATTTATTCATAATGATCAGAAGATTATAGATACTATAGATTTAGAGGATCTTACTAGTAAGAAAGAAACAGTAAAGCATGCGTATAACCAGGTAGTAAATCTTGATAAGGGAATTAGCGGGGAAGAGTATCATCAAGATTTTATTAAAATAGAGAATGAAGCAGGGACTGCTCTTAGTAACCAGATTATTAGACTTGTACGTAGTGGTATATTTGCGCCTCTTGCAGCTATAACAAGCTTTTATGTAGTCCAGAAGCTACAAGATATTCAAACTGCTCATAAGAACGACCTTCAAGAGAAGCTTCTAGCTGCCAGAAATGTTCAAGTAGAGGTCGAAGGACTCCCTTGGTTAAAATCGAAGATCGACTATGATAAAGAAACTAAAACCATACTAGCAGCAGTAAAATCTGAAGATACAGCAAAAGTAAAAAAATTAATAGAGCAAGTAAGGAAAACTAAGAACGATGCTATTGTTAATGATGGTACTAAGTCAGTAAAAACCACCAGTAATATGAAGCAACTTGCTAAGGCAGTAGCTATAGCTAAAAAAGCCTATATTGAATTTAGTAAGAGTTATCCTTTATTAGCAGAACATGGAATGAGAGTATTAAATGTAGGCTTACAAAGTTTACTTGCAGGTGCAGCAGGACTTGCCAATGCTCTTAGAGCTGAAAGCACTGGCTATATAATCAACAAAGCAGCAGGAGAGGAAATATCATATTTAATAGAAGCAGGTATAGATAAGTCATCTAAAGTACTTCAGAAACAATATCCAGAGTTAAGCCCACAAGAAGCTAGAGATATAGCAGGAGGTGGTATGTTCATAGCATCTTTGGTTAAAGACGGTAGTGGTATTGCTACTCAAGTACTAAGACATACTGCTAAAACAAATATAAATTTACAAAAAGGTTTAGATAAGCATGCTGATGCTACACATAAGCCTATTAGCTCTATTTTTGAAGATCAAACTAATGATAAATTTAATTATCATTCCAATTTTGATGTAGATAAAATTGATTTTTCTATTACTCCAAGGATAGAACTAGGAAGATTAACTTCAGAAGCTAAACAGAAACTTTTGAGCAATCTTCCAAATGATATCACTGTAGGAAGAATAGATTATACAGAAGGGTTTATTTATGATATATCTAACTTTATTTCAGGAACTGAAAGACTTTTTAAAGGACGATTGCACAAAGATTTATACCTTATAAATTATCATGATAAAAATATCCCTTTAGGTAAAGGGATTGATGGTAGTAGAACAATAAAATATGCAACTCATCTAGAAGTAGGTAATAGGATGCCTACGGTTGAAGACATACATCAACATTTGGCTCTGGTTACTCCAGATTGGGGAGTAAGAAACTCATATTCAATTATAAAAATCTCTAAAGGTACTGAAACTACTTTTATTAGTGGCAGAACCATTGATAAATTTTCAAATACAGGAGCTAAATTTATAGGTGGCGGTTATCAAGTTAGATTTAAAGATTTTGATGAAAAATGGATAATTAAAACAGAGGATTTAAAAAAATGAATAATATTTTAAGCGAAGATTTAAAAATAAAGCAACATAATTTACTATTATTATTGGCAGAAGCTATTAAGATTATAGAAAAATATTTAAAACGTTTAAGAAGTGAGCATAATCCTAAGTATGATTTATTGATTATTTCTTTTGAGAGATGTGTTAAAAATTTAAATGATAGAGTGAAATTAATTACGGAGAATGAAAATTTTTTTAAAGAGCAAGTTAACATTCCTGCTAAAAAACGAGGTAGTTTTGGTCTTTTACAAGGATTTGGAGAGTTTACATATGGTGATAAAGCTATGGAACATGAAATAATAGAATCAATTTATAAAATAGAAAATTATTTCCGAATTATGTAAGTCATAATATATTTATTGCTTCAATTTTATAGTTAAGGAATAGAAATTTTAAGCTTAATCAGTAATTGCTATTAATGGCTTAATAAAATCTTAGTGAATTATTTAAAGATTTTGATGAAAAATGGATAATTAAAACAGAGGATTTAAAAAAATGAACATAAAAGTGATTACCAAATTTGATCGTGAAGAAATAGAAGTAAAATATGATAAGTTTTTAAGTCTTAGACTTGATGCTATTAAAATAATAAAAAAATATATAGAAATTTTTAGAAATAATAAAGATTATACTTCAGTAGTTGAAGGTTTAGAGCTAGGTTTATCAATATTAGAAGCTGGACATAAAAGATATAAATAAATGGGTGTTGATGAACTAGAACCTTATTATAGGCCTCCTACTGGGAAAGAGCTGCCAATTAAGGGTAGAAAATATAGACCTATTCTTGGTCTTTCTCGCGGATTTGGAGAAATTTTATGGCACAAAGATGATTGGCAGCGCGAAATTATGGAAGCAGTTCATAAAATAGAAGATTATTATGATACTATGTAAATTATGTAATATCTAATGTTACAAGAGTCTAAAAATAAAGATATTACTGATATAGGTACATAATAAAAAGAGATAGAGGATTATATAATAGAAGAGACTGAATCTACAAAAGACTTACTTTTGCAGTATGAGGTGAAATCTACAAGTAAGAAATACTATAGAAAAATATCTGCAAATGAAGAAATTGAAGATTACCATGAATAATATAATTCATTATTCATAATAAAAAAATATGTTATAGATAACTGATTATTATTATAAAAAATTTGGTGGTAGAATCAAAGAAGTAGTGATAAGTAATTAGGATAGAGGTCTTTTTAAATTGATAAATATATGAAAGAAGGCGAAATTAATAAGAACTGGATTAAAGTAAAGCAAGAATTTTAAATATAAACATAATTAAGTACAAACTTTTCTTAAAAATTATTTGGGTAAAATATTATGAAAAATATTATCAAATCAACATTTTTTCTTATCCTCATTTGCTATGTTGTTACTTCTTGCGGATCATCAGCAAGAAAGACGTTAATTTCAAAGGAAACGGTAATACCGCAGCCAAATAAAACTATAATAGTGTTTAACAATTACACTCGTCAGTTATGGGCTAGAATGGATGATAATTATGGCAAGAAAAATGAATCTATTTACGAGTTTAAAGGAAAGAGGAGCACAGGTTTTAGTGGATATAATATTTATATTTTAGATCCTGGAACATATACTTTAGAAGAATTGTATTATAATTTGGCAACAGTTTCCATTGCTGAAATTAAACATTTAGGGAAAAAAGAGTTACTTACTTTCGTTGCTAAACCAGGTGAGATTATTTATATAGGAGATATCAAGTATGATATATACGCAGACGGCTTATTCGGTTGGAGATTTGAAGCTAAAATAAATGATAATTTTGCTGATGCTAAGGCTTATTTATCTAAAGAGCGTCCTGAAATAAATCCTAATTTACTAAAAAAAGAACTTGTTACAATCAAACCTAATATATTAAAAAAATAAATATTTGTAAAATTGATTGATAGCTAAAATTAAGATTTTTATATGAGAAGTCTTAATAGAAGACTAAATTACAAATGTAAAATAGATATAAGCAAAAAAGCTCAAAATTGCTTTAAGCTAAAATTCAGAGCATTTAAATTAAAGGCGATGTTTTCATTCAATAAAATGATCAAAGAACAATTACATTAAAATGCAACCACAACAACAACCATCATCTTCATGAGCTGCAGCACCAAGAATATGGGTATCACTATTATTCATCGTATGGTAACCGCTAGCACCACCTGATAGTAATGGCGCACCTAAGTCGTGAGGAGAGTGATGTATGGTTTGAGTATGAAAAGGTACTCCAGCTAATATCTCATTAATTTCTCTTGCAATTGGAATAACTTCTTCTCCATTATGAGCATTAAAGTTCCTAATGTCTTGAATCAGTACCCTAAATGCCTCTAATACATCAGCATCGATAGTGGCGTGATTACGCCTTAAGTTGTTAATACCTTCAACCGCTAAATCTAACGACTCCTTTACAGCTGCTACATGTTCTTCGGTAGTCATATGGTCTACCAATTTCTGGTATACTTTAAGCGATTCTCTTAAGCCTTGATTTACCTTTCTAGTTAATTCTTCTCCTAATATTGATTTTTCTGATGCTTTCATTTTTATACCCTTGAATACCACTGTTAAAAAATAAATAATTAACTAAATAATGACAGAATCTAATAGTTAAATCTACTAATATTTCTTAATAGAAAATGTTCTTAATTTTACTTATAGGTATTGTAATATACTATGATATATATAATTTTTTAAATTATCTACTTTGCTGCTCTAATGTTGCTTACTTAAAGGTTTGGGGTTGTAGACTTTTGGAGTAGGAGACGGTTTTGGCTTCTCCGTATTAATTTGTGTATTACTAAAAAATGCTTTATCTATTTTCTTGGTATCATTTTTTAATACTTTATCTTCATCACGCGTTTTAACATCAGATAATATTTCATCAACTTCTTTTGGTATAGGAATAAGATCTGCTTTATTAAGCTTATTAAAATTTTTAATATCTTTAACTAATACTCCAAATGCTTCTAGTACATCAGCGTCAACAGTAGCGTGATTACGTCTTAAGTTGTTAATACCTTCAACAGCTAAATCCAGTGACTCTTTTACAGCTGCTACGTGTTCTTCCGTGTTCATAGTATCAACCAATTTTTGATATACTTTAAGTCCTTCTCTTAAACCTTGATTTACATCTTTAATTAACTCTTCTCCCAATATTGATGTTTCTGATGCTTTCATTTTTGTTATCCTTTATTTTACTACCTTACTTGGCAAAATTTAAATAATATTCAACTTAATAATACGTAATTGAGCTCTTTTTTAACTTACCATTTTTCTCAATATTTTAATTATATTTATTTATTACATTTAGTATCCTTTAGCAGGTGATTTTGGATTTCTAAATTTTGGAGTAGGAGATGGTGTTTTTGCTTCAGAACTGGAGCTTGCAGTTTGCTGTGTGCTAGAAAGTCCAGCTATTTTATCAACTTTATCTTTTAAAGCTTTATCTGTTTCAGTACCTTCTAAAGCCTCTGCTATCGAAGACTTTGCTTTTCTTTCTATACCAAGCTTTATTAGATACTCTTCAACTCTTTTTCTCTCCGCTTCAGGATTCATGCCTTCCCTTCTTAGACTTTCTTCTACGGTACCCCTTGAACGAGAGTCTGACATTAATTCATGCTGAGTTTCTAATCGATAAGCTAGTTTTCCTTTTTCGAAAGCAAGCTCATTATTTCTTTCTACCCATTCATCTTTATATTTTTTAACTACTGGGTGATCATGGCCATATTTATGAGTCAATCTTTCTTCTTCTTCTTTTCGTGCTTTCTTCTCTTCTTCAGTAGGATGCTCTATTGATCTTGAAACAGCAATGCTATCACCCTCACGTTGAGTTTTATATTTTTTGGCCCACTCGTCTGTTTTTTCAGACGATATTTCTCTGCCTTCTTTAGCATCAGCTAATATTTGAGTACTCAGTCCTGTATTAGCTTTTACTTCTTCATTATCAAGATGCTCACGAATTAGTTGAATGTTACGTGATATTTTAATTTTAATTTCTTCAGCAACTTTTATCTCTTCTGGATCAGCTTTGATCAATTTACTGTTTTCTTGACTATATATAGCATTTGTCTGATTATTAATAGTTCTTATAACTTTATCATAAATTTCTTCAATTTTACTTAGGTTTAAGCTTTCGGGTAATAAATCTGAAGGGATACCGCTGACTTTTTGTTTATATTCTGCTAACAATGTTGCTGCTTCTGATGGGTCTAGAGTTCTAGCAATTCTCTCTTTAAGATCTTTAAGATCTGCAATTTTACTATCGATGTTTTTATCTTCAGATAAAGCTTTTTTATCCTTGGGAAGAGGGATGTTATCTTCTGTTTTTTTTGTCATAGGAAAGATACCTAATACTTAGTTTAAATATGAAATTAGCTTAATAGCAATAAGTTAATATTTAGTTAACTTATATCAAATTTAATGATACTTAGGATCATTTTATTTCTCAATTAAATTATCAAAAGAATTTTTTCAAATTATCGGTATTATTAGGAAAAGATATATTACCATACCAGTTTTTGTTTAATAATGAAAAATACTCTTTAACTAGTATTCCAATTTTTAGTCACTGATTTGTTTGATATTAAAGAGTCATATATGTTTTTATCAAACATATTTTTATGCTTAAAGTTTATAAATTCCTGATGTTTTTCAAGAAAGCTTAACATTGAAGTTATATCTTCTTGACTGCAATACAAAGATTGAACAAATAACATTGCTACGGTATTTTCATTATTTTTGATTCTATCTTAGAAAAAGTTATATTATTTTATAATTGCTCTCTAATATAGTTTATTACTAATACTAAAATTTGGAATAAATTTATGTATTATATTGGCACGTCAGGATGGAGTTATAATAACTGGAAAGAAATATTTTACCCGAGGGGTGTTAAGTCTACTGAATGGTTAGTGCATTATGCAAAATTCGTTAGAACTGTTGAAATTAATTATAGTTTTTATACGCTTCCAAAAAAAGAAATTTTAAAAAAATGGTCAGAATATACACCCAAAGACTTTATATTCAGTGTCAAGGCGTGGGGGGTTATAACTCATAAAAAGAAACTAATAAATTGCAAAGAGCCTTTAAATTTATTTTTAAATAACGTGAGTATTTTAGAAAATAAACTTGGAGTAATTTTATTCCAATTTCCTGCAAATTTTAAAAAAAACATCTTGAGACTAAGAAGTTTTTTAAAATTATTACCATCTGACTTTAGGTATGCATTCGAGTTTCGTAGTACAGATTGGCATACAGAAGAAATATATAACATTTTACACGAAAATAATATAGCATTTTGTATATTTGAAATGTGTGATTTTATTACTCCTTTGTTTGTTACTGCTAACTTTGTTTATATTCGCTTGCATGGAAGGCAAGGTAAATATCGAGGTAACTATGATGATTCAATATTAGAAGGGTATAGAGATTGGCTTAATAAGCAAAATATTGATTCATATATTTATTTTGATAATACGGTGAATGAAGATGATGCAATAAGAAATGCTATTAAGTTAAATAGTTTAATTTTTAAGAAAACTATGTAAATCAAGCTTAATCCCCATCCATTTACTTTATATGGTGAAATTGATATAGTCATACTTAATATATCAAGAATTTTTTAAATCCTCCTTTATTTGATCAAATAATTCTGTAATCTCATGTATTTCTTCTGGCGTAAAAACATTTTGTGCTAGTTGAAAAACTTCATTTTCTTCTTTTTTAATATGACCTTCTAAACTTTTCTTTAAAAATGAAATTAGAACAGCACTATCTTCATAATTAGGCTTATTTTCTTTGATATGTTGAATCAGGCTTGAAACTAATTCATGCTCTTTTGTACTAATATCCATTAATATAGCTAAATCGCCAACTTTTTCCTTTAATGTTCCATAAAAAGCTTTTTCTTCAGCTTCATCATGTATACGCAATTCTTGCTCCAGTTGATTAAAGATATTTTCATTGGTAGGATCATTTTCAAGCTTTGATAAAAATTCTTTAACTTCATCATGATCAGTTTTTAATTTATCAAAAATATTTTTTGTTTTCATCTTTATTTCTCCTTAATAATTTAAAAATATTTAAATTAATGATTAAGTTTATAAAGTATAACACATGCTATCTAAACACATATGAAAATATATGAGTTACAAGAAATTTGTATGTGACATTTATCAATTGTGCATTTTTATTTTTAAGCTACAAATCTTATTTAGACAACATCATAAATATTTTTACGATGTTTAATAGCAACTATGATTATAGTATTAGATTTAAATTCAATACGATAAACAATACGATAATCACCAACGCGTATTATTCTATGACTTTTAAAACTACAAGTAATGACTTACCAAAATTAATAGGATCTATTATCAAGTATTCTTCAATAGTACGTTTAATTAATTCCCTATTACTTGATGACAAGTTTGGAATATGTTTATTTACTACTTCTTCAAGATAAAGTATTTTATACATCATCTCCATGCTTCATTATGATCGTATGCTCTAATATTTTCTTCATCTAATTTGTCAGCTTTTTTTTAAATTAATTATATGTTTTTGCTTACTTTGATATAATTTTAATCATTTACATGATTTACTACTTTTTAGAAAACTTACTATTTCAGGTTAATTTTTATGAGGCTTTTACAATTAAAAATTGACACTAATAAAGCTAGTGAATACTATTTTAATTTATAAGCAACTATTAAATTAAAAACCTTTTTTTATAATTTATTTAAATTAAGTTTATATATAAAATGAAAGAATAAAATATTAGAAAATAATAAAATCTATTAAAATAATGAAAGAATACGAGAATTGGTTTGAAAGATTTAAACACGTATTATCTGAATTTAGGCAAGGGAGCATTACTCCGGAAGACTTAGAAAAGTTTCAGCTATTTCTTCTAGATACAGGACAATTTAATGCTAATTTTGACTTAGAAAAATTAAATTATCTTGGTTATCCAAAATCTCCATTTGCTATGATGCATGAAAAGTTCTATCTACGAGAGGTGGAAACTTGGGCAATGCAGCTTTTACGTTTCCAATATCAGGAGCAATATAGTGATTTTGGACATTTGTTTCCTATATTTGTTGATTCCCCTTTATTTTGGAATGAGTTAAATAGATATTATAGGGCTATTCAAGCAGTAGATATAGATAATCACCGATGCTTCAATTTTATCGCTTATTCGGGCATTAGAAGCAGAGAATCAAGTTTCAGTATTAATCGACCTGATCAAAATGCTGATATAGCTACTCGTCAAAATATAGCCCAAAAAGAGTTAGAACAAAGAATAAGAGAATTAATTATTAAAAAGCAAAAGATTCCAGTTATATTGGTTACTATATTTGCAACGCCAAATGAAGATCCAATAAACGTAGAAGAAACTGATTTGTCAGCAGTTTTAGAACAATTAAAACAACTTTTTCCTCAAATTACAGAAGTTCAACAAAAAAATTTTAATGATCTTAGCGCAAAATTAAATTCTACAATTGATGCTCCAGAAACATGGTCTAAATTAACCTCACTAATATTTATACAATGTAGAAAGTACAAAATATTACCAATAGAAAGAAATACACAAAGTAAGTTCAAAAATTTCTTTCAGGAGGAACCAGAAGCTTTTAAGCAACTCCTTACAGAGCTTATTTTAAAGCTTCAACCAGATGAGCCATCTATAAACTCATATAGAGATGTTATTAATGCCTGGAATCAACAAAATACAAACCCATTACTTGTAAAACTGTCTTTAGTTTATTATTTTAGGGATAATTTCAATGGTGTTGAAACAATGGTTATTTGTGATGCTGAGGAAGAACCTGAATTTGTACATAGAGCTATAGAACACCTTGGTTATCGTATAGATCCTATTAGAGCACAACATATAATTTTACAAGCATATCCTCTATTATTTATTGATGCTGAACAAACTGCAAGATTCTGGGAAGAAATTAATAAAACTTCTATGGTAGCTGAGCTTGATACTGACGAGCAAGAAGTGATAAAACAATTACAGCAAAGAACGCTTCAACAAATTCAAGATCAGACTTTAATACCTGCTTCCGAACCTTTTTCCTTAGAAAATATAGAAGAGTTAAATACAGCAGTACTCAGATTAAATGGAGGGTTTAAGTTTTATGGAAAATATTTAAAAAATTATTTAGAGGATTATCTATATCGATACCAGCCTGATCATGCTTTAAGGGCTGTAGTTGATTAGGAAATTAAACATATATATTAAATATTTTTATACAGGCTTGCGCAGAAGAAAATCTAGCAAGCGCTATACGGGCAGTACAGAGTATTGCAGAGATTATGCTTTTAGATCTTAGTTATAATCCATTATCCTCTCAATTATCCGAAATAATTCAAGCACAACTAACTGATTTTCCTGTACAAGGAACCTTAATTGTACCTTATGGAATGCGCGCTTTTGTTAGGGTATTTCAAATATTAGACGTAAAATATGGATCTGAGCACTTTAATAAGCCATTAAATATTTTTGTAACTAGTCAAAGTTACTATGAACGGTTGGGTAACCTTGAGGGTCTAAACAGAGATGAAATATCTGTTTTTCAAACTCAACAAACAACAGATGTTGCTTCAAGTGCAGATATTATTTTTGTAGAATTGCATCCTAATAATGTTTTAGCTTCAAAACAATTTGCTTTTAATATTGAAGCTCTTTTATCTCAAATGAGTAGTTGGTCATCTAAGCAAAGGACTCTAGTAATTGATATGACTTTTAAATGCTATGAATGACCATGAAATTAGAAATTTCTTACATTCAGAATCAACTTCATCCTTAATTAGATCTGGAATATTAAATATTATTTTAATTCAAAGTCTAACTAAATTTTCACAATTAGGCCTAGATAAAAGAAGTGCAGGTGCACTTACTATGATTAATAATAATGATCATTGGCCTGGAGTTAATGCTAAATTATTTCAATTGAGTGATGTAGAGCAAATAGATAAAGCAACGCTGAGCTTTTTTTCTTACTTTGCTAGTTTGGATTGGCCTGTAGTAGAATATCTGGAGCTTATTAATAGCAATGTAAGGTTTGTATATAAAAAAATAGTAGATCAAACAAATAAATTAGAGTTATTGCATTCTGGGTTACAGGTGAGTAGAAGTTCTGACCCTAAACCATGTTATGTTGCTATTAACACAAATGGTTTTATTACAGATTTTTCTTTAACTTCTGATATTTTTAGTGAATTTGTATCTGATCTTTTAGTGCATTTATTCTATCCGTTATGTAAATTTTATAATTTACCTATAACTGAAAGATATAGTATAGGATTTCCTTTAACAAGTATTAATCCAGTTTTTGGATCGCTAAGATTAACTATAGGGTTAGAGCCTGTAGGTCAGCTAAGTCAGTATGCCGAAATTCTAGCCTATACTACGTTTATATTTAATGATTTAAGGGATGAGCGTAAATTACCTTTACTACAAAATGCAGATCTACGTAGAGAATTTATTGCAGAAAAAGTCAAAATATTTAAAGCAATGACTCCAGGTAGAGGAGAAGAGCACGAATGGAAATTTGATGGAACTGGATGGGAAAATAGCTATACTGACCGTATTAACCTTGAGGATATACAAACACGCCAGTTAAAAAGGTATATAGTTTTAAAAGATGGAAATATTAAATTCTTTAGAGAAGCACCGAGTGGTCTTGCACCACATTATCCCATGTGGACAGAGTTATCCCCAAGAGTCATAGTAAGAGGAATCGGTGAGATTTGTGTAAATGATCCGCTCATTACAGTTGCAGAAAAGCGCATTATTGCAGGTTGCTATACACCAGAATATAATTTTTGTATTGAGCCATTTAGGGGTACAGTATCCATACAAAATTACGAAGTTTTAGGACTATGGAATGCAAAGTTTCTTTATGGTCCTTTCTTTCATAATGGAGTAGAACTATTGTGTGTACTGCATCAAAAGGGTATGGGCTTTTACTATAACCGTCAAAATTTAATGAAGAAAATGTAATTGTAAAACAGGGAACTATAAAAACTGTATTAAGTGATATGGCAGTTGAAGATCGTGCATTTTTAATTAGAGAAGGTTATTATACTATAGATAGATCAATACCCAGTATTACTGGCCCTAATAGATTTAACTTTCAAATGCAATTTATTCCTCCAAAAGATAAGCTAACAATGCAATTTAGTTTAAAAGATAATCAACTAATTATTGAACATGATCTTTTATGCTGTGCTGTTCCTGGTGTATCTATTTATTATAGGGTTTTGGGTGATCAGCTCACTTGTTATGAAATTGATTACTGGAATGAAAAAGATCCTGTTGTTGCTAGGTTTTTAAGATTAATTACAGCTGCTTATGTTAAAGATGCATTATCATCCTCAGGAATAAGTTTTAAGGCTCGTAACTCTCAATTTACACATTTTGTTTTTAATTTAAATTATGAAGTAGGTAACGCTTTGCTACAGGAGGCAATTAATGTAATTGCCTTTTATAAAAAATCTATTAGTAAAGGCTTACAATCAGTAAAATTAGATGAACATCAATATCAATTTTATACTACTAACTCTTTTTCTTCTAGCCAAATAAATTGGCCAAGTGGATATAGCGCTTCGGGTACAGATTATATCCCTAATGCTGCCTTTATTAAAAAAATATTAGAACAGTTTGATAAGTTTAAAATTTTTAAAACACATAAAATAAAGCAAGAGCAACAAATTCCTGGTATATTACCTATAGATGGAGATGGTGACTGCATGTACAATTCTATATTGGCAGGCATTAAACGATTACCAGCTGGAATTAATACTGATATAATATTGCCAGATAATACTCATATTGATTTGAGGACTATTAGCTTACCTCAACTAAGAAGTATAGTAGCTACGTATATAGTAGATAACCAAGGTCATTACTTTGATTTAATAGCTTTCCAGATTGCAGATAATATAAGGCATAATGAATTAGCAGGATATCCTGAAAGCATGAGGGCTTAGATGCAGATTTTAGCAGATGCTTATCATTCAGGACAAAACATACAAACTGTAGAATATGATATCCAGCAATTTATCAATAATGGAATTGTAGGCCAATATATAAAATTAATGCATAATACTTATAATTCGGGTCTGGAAGTAGTTTGGGGGGAGCTGTTGAACTTGGAATAATAAGTGAAATACTTGGTATTCAATTTTACGTATATAGAAGAGGTGGACAATATTATCATATAGATAATACACAGATAGATAATGCACATAGGATTGACTTAGATTACACAGGTAACCATTATAATTTAGTTTTATTACCAGGTATGCCTATAAATATAAATGTTGTAGCTGCTGAAAATGTTTTTTATTGTAATTCAGTCATATATAATAATCCGATATTAAATGATAAAAAAATAGCCCAATTATTTAAATTAGTTAAATCGCATTTTGGAATGAAAGGGATAGATAGGCTGATGGACATAGGCCTTAAACCAGAAGAATATCAAGAATTCCAAGGGTTGAGAAAAATATTAGGAGATGAAGTAGCCATAAAATTTTATCTTGGACAAGAATTAAGAGATCCTAAATCATCTATAAACAATATAGAAACAGAAAAAAATAACAGCTCATTACTAGTAAATTTAAACCCCGAGATTATAATATTAGATCCCACAGGTGGGAAAGTTATCATTAGAGATGAATATGGGCAAAAGCTTCAGTTACAGCTTGCTCACTATTATTTAACAGGAGAATTATTTGAGACTGCAGCAACAGCTTTACAGCAAGGCTATACTGTTTTTACTTATACTCTAGAGCCAAATTATGTGCTGCCTATAGAAAAATTACAAGTTATTTCGCTTAACTTTAATGAGACCAGAGAGCAAATAGACACAGATTATTATAATCAGGAAGGTGAATGTAATCATTCTATAACAGCCGAAACATTTAATACTCCTAATGTAGAAGAGCAAAGTTATGATTACTCTATATTATTAGGGCTTTTATTTGCTATTGAAATAACTGCACAGCTTTCAGGAGATTTATCAAACCCAAATCATGTTTTTTAAGAAAAACAAATTTTACTTGATGAGTAAGTCTCAATATAAAGTTGATTTTAGTATTAATATTTGGAAGTTTAAAGAACTAAATGGCAAGTATCAAAATTCCTATTTTGTTTCCATAAGAAACATTATGAGTAAAATATGTGCTAGCAAAGGTAGTAATGTCGTCTTTTATAAGGTGAAAGTTATTAAATCTACTGCCCAGAGAGTTAAGTCAAACTAAGGCTTAAGGTATTACAGATTAGTATTCAACCGGTGTATTGATTTCATAAAAATGAGAAAAGACAAGTAATAATGCCATTCTTATACTATTGGTCTTATAAAAAATAATTACTTAGACTTTGGTACTACTTTAGCAGCAGGTAAATTATTGGAGAAACATAACATATAATTATCCGTAGAAACTGTGCGCAAATTTAAATAGGTCCTTGCCTACGAACTAATAAATATTTCGACATATTAAATTCGGTGATTAACTGAAAACTACAAACAATATACTATCCAAGGTTTAATCCTTAGAAAACGTAATAAACAAAGATAAGATTATATTGTTAATTGGAGGTAAATATAAGAATTTTTACCCTACTTTTGCTTAGGGGAAAATAACTGATTCACAATATCAATTTATCTGTAGAAACTGTGTGTAAGTTGATGCTTAAAGCTGATTTCTGGATCTTATACAACTAAATCATCAAACAAGTTCCCAGCTTCGTAAAAAGCGGTAATTAATATTGGAAATTTTAGCAGAATCATGGGTTTCAGCATCCCTGGTTTGAGAATCGAGCTCCTAAATATTGCTTATTAGTTTATATAGATGATGCAACCAGTAACTTGATGAATTTGTACTTTGTTCCATCAGAATTAATACATACTTACCTTTTGATTACTAAACAATATCTTCAAAAACATGGTAAGTTAACTGACTTTTAGACTGATATATTAAGCGTCTTTAGGGTGAAACAGTAATTTTTCTAGAATTTAGTTCTGTCATGGATTATACGAGTTAAATGTCGATCTTTTTATGCCAATAGGCACAAGTTAAAGACCTGGTTGGGCGAGCAAATGCAGTAACTAACAATTTAACTATCCAGTATGATAAGATAAAGGATATGAGAACAATATATAAAACAGATTATTAAAAAGACAAAAAATAAAAGAAAGCTTAAGTTAGGTAAATAATCTTTTTTATAATTTTTGAAAATTAAGAAAAAATCCTTTTACTACCAACTAAAAAATCGGACATTTTTACTTTTGGAGGCAAGAAGAAACTTGAACTTTGTGTTGACAATATCCATTAGCACAAAGTTATAATAAGCATTAATTTGAAATAAAATAGAAAATAGTTGTATATGCCTATTCAAAATCAAGAATATTTGTTGAAAATCATGGGCCAGTCAATTATAATATAAGTTGATAATTTAGTAAATCTTTGAGCTTATAACAGCAAATACACGACAATATGGCATGTTTTGTTGAAATGAGTAATATAGATAATAATTACAAATGATCAAAAAAATTTATAGGAACATTTTATGGAACAAATATGTTTGGTTAATAAAAGTTGTGTACCTTGTCAAGGTGGTATGCCATCTTTGGATCAAGTAGCAATAGGTAAATTAATTATTGAGCTTAATTCTGGTTGGGAGATTAATGAGCTAGGACATTTATATAAACAATATCTATTTGATAATTTTATAGGTTCCATGGATTTTGCCAATAAAATAGCAGAGGTGTCAGAAAAAGAAGCACATCATCCTAA
>CAZEVK010000023.1:0-26787 GCA_964515755.1 uncultured Rickettsia sp.
AAAATTCCTTCAGCGTTATAATACCTTTCGGTTAGCCGAATGAAATTTTTTGGTATTATGAAAATCATAAGATTTATATTAATGTTTTAAGGAGTCTTTTTATGGAAACAGGTATTGTAAAATGGTTTAACCCAACTAAAGGTTATGGTTTTGTTCAACCAGAATCAGGTAGTAGCGATGTGTTTGTTCACATTAGTGCGTTAGAAGCTGCAGGTATTGCAAATTTAAATGAAGGCCAACGTGTTAGTTACGAATTAGTTACTAACAAAGGCAAAGTGTCTGCATCTAATCTTAAGCTTCTATAAGCAAGCTATAATTTATAGTACTTTCGTTTATTCAAGGCCTAACTCAGCTTATATGCTTAGAGAAGTTAGGCCTTTTCATCCTTTTAGCATATATATATATAGAAATAATTATGAATTTCCATAAAATGGATTTATCTCCACTTCTTCTTAAAGCTCTGGATCGAGTTGGTTTCAAAGAACCCACTCCAATTCAAGCACAAACAATTCCTTTAGCATTAGAGGGTAAAGATGTCATGGGCTCAGCGCAAACAGGCACGGGAAAAACCTTAGCTTTTTCTATCCCAACTATAGCTGCATTACTTGCTGATCCTAGAGGAGTAGCGCTTATTTTAACGCCAACTAGAGAGTTAGCTCAACAGATAGCAACTAGTATTAAACAATTAATAAAAGATCTCCCACATTTTAACGTAGCTCTTTTAATAGGTGGTGAACAAATTGCTAAACAGTTTACACAGCTTAAATCAAAACCAAGAGTTATAGTTGGAACACCTGGTAGAGTGATAGATCATTTAGAGCGTCAGACTTTAAGGTGTAATAATATTATATTTTTAGTTTTAGATGAAACAGATAGAATGTTTGATATGGGTTTTAGCATACAGATTGAAAAAATCATCAGTCAAATTCCTAAAGAAAGGCAAACTTTAATGTTTTCTGCAACTTTTTCGTCAAAAATTGAACAATTAGCAGCAAAATATTTAAATGCCCCAAAAAGAATCTCTGTAGGTTCAGAAATATCTCCTGTATTAAAGCTAAAACAAGAAAGTTTAAAAGTTATTGATACAGAAAAATATGCAAATCTTTTAATTCAATTGAATGAAAGAGAGGGCTCAATAATAGTTTTCGTAAAAACAAAAATTAATGCTGATCGTATTGCTACAAGATTATTGAAAGAGCCTCATGAAGCTGCGGCAATTCATGGTGATTTAAGACAACAAAAACGTGAGCGTGTGATGAATTCATTCCGCAATGGTCGTTGCAGGATTATGATAGCAACTGATGTTGCAGCTCGAGGTCTAGATGTTCCTCATGTTCAACATGTTATAAATTATGATTTACCAGAAGATCCTGAAGATTACGTTCATAGGGTAGGGAGAACAGCTCGTGCTGGTGCAGAAGGAAATGCAATGAGTTTTATTTCCCCTCAAGATGAGTATAAATGGAATGCAATTCAAAGGTTTATGGATCCTAGCTTACCAAAATTAGCTTACAAATCTGTTTCAAGAAAAGGTTCTAAAGGTGCTCCAAAAAAAATATATAGAAGTACATCAAGCACTACTGTTAATGACAGAAAATCAAGTCACTTTGCTAGAAATAGAAGTGTAGAATCCAGATCTGAATTTAATAACGGCAAAAAAACTAATCGTTTTATTACTAGAGCCTCAGAACCAAGCGTTGAGTTTAATACTGAAAGAAAATCAGGTTATTTTGGGTCTATTAAAAAACCTGGGAAACAAAATTCAGCTGCAAAACCTAGCTTTAGAATAAAAAAGCAACCATCTTAGATTAATTATTGCTTTTTGAGAATTTTAGCCATTTTTTGGCATCTTCAAGATATAGGTATATTGCTGGAGTTATGTATAATGTCAATAATTGTGAAACAAGCAGCCCTCCAACTACAGATAGTCCAAGTGAGCTTCTAGCATTTCCACTTGCGCCAAAACCAAGTGCTATTGGTAAAGCTCCCATTAATGCTGCTACTGTAGTCATAATGATGGGGCGGAATCTTATTAAGCAAGCTTCATAAATTGCATCAACAGGACTTTCATTTTTTTCTCTTTGAGCTGAAATTGCAAAGTCGATAATCATGATAGCATTCTTTTTTACTATACCAATTAGCATCATTAAGCCAACAAACCCATACATATCCAACTCTCTATTAAATAGTAGCAGGGTAAGAAGCGCTCCTAGACCGGCTGTTGGTATTCCTGAAATAATGGTAAGAGGATGTATAAAGCTTTCGTATAATATGCCAAGCACAATATAAATAATTACTATTGCTAGAAGCATTAGCCATAGCATACCAGATAAAGATGATTGGAAAGCTTGTGCTGAACCTTGGAAGTTAGTGCTGATAGATTGTGGCATATTCATAGTAGGTATTGCATTATTTATTTCAGCTATTCCTTGGCTAAGCGAAACACCATCTTTTAAATCAAATGAAACTGTGACTGATGGTAATTGCCCGAAATGTGAAATACTCATTGGTCCAATGTCATTAGTAATAGTTGCTAAAGTTTCAAGAGGTATTAGATTATCATTAGAAGATCGTACGTATAGCATTGAGAATACAGAAGGATCAGTTTGATATTCTTTTTCTAATTCCATTATAACTTCATATTGGTTGCTAGAAGTATATATGGTCGAAATTTGTTTTTCGCCATAAGCACTATATAGGGTGTTTTCTATTTGTGACAGACTAACTCCAAGTTTTGCTGCTTTATCCCGATCAATTTTTACTGTTGTTTGAGGTTGTGCAATTTGTAAATCAGAAGTAACATTCATAAATCCAGGTAAAGTACTGAGTTTTGCCTCGAGTATAGGTATAAAGTCGTAAAGTTCTTTTTGATTTATTCCTTGAAGTGTAAATTGATATTGGCTTTTGGTTAGTTGACTTCCAATTCGAATAATAGGTAGATTTTGTAGATAAGTTCTTATTCCCGGAATGTTGTTCAATTTTTTTCTTAAATCATTCATCACAATGTTAGCTCCAGGTCTTTGATTATTAGGTTTTAACTTAATGAATGCTCTGCCATTATTAAGAGATTGCCCAGGAGAAGCTCCGATGAAGGATGCTATCAAATCAACATTTTTATCTTCTAATATTATTTTAGCGACTTTTTCTTGCTGTATTGACATCTCATTAAATGAAATATCTTGGGGAGCTTCAGTGAATGCAAATAATTGTCCAGTATCTTCGTCAGGTAAAAAACCCTTAGGAATCATTTTAAAAATCATAATATTTGCAATTATGATAATTACAAAAGCTAGCATAGTGTATCTTTTGTAGTTTAGTGATAATTTTAAGCTAGTTTTATATTTTGCTTTTATATAATTGAATATTTCCTCAAATTTGTTCAGAAAAAAACTATGTTTTGCGTGGTCTGTTTTTAAAAACAAACTACACATCATTGGTGTTATAGTAATTGATACAAAACCTGAGATAAGTATTGCAACCATGATTGTAACCGCAAACTCATGTAATAATTTTCCTAAAATTCCTTCCATGAATAAGATTGGTATAAATACCGCTATTAGGGAAATAGTCATTGAAATTACAGTAAAGCTAATTTCTTTAGAGCCATCAAGTGCTGCTATAAGCCTCTTTTGACCATTTTCCATATGTCTGGTAATATTTTCGAGTACTACAATCGCATCATCAACTATAAAACCAACGCATAGAGTTAGGGCTAAGAGTGAAATGTTATCAATGCTATATCCCCAATAATACATCATTGCGAAAGTTCCTATAATAGATATAGGCAAAGCAAGGCTTGGTATTAATGTTGATGAAAAGTTTTTTAAGAAACAGAATATTACTGTTATAACCAACACTAAAGCTGTAATTAATGAGAATTTTACATCATCAACTGATTTTATAATCGAAATAGAACGATCATATAGTACATTTACTAAAATGCCTTGAGGAATTTGGCTACGTAGTTGTGGTAATGCTTCTTTTATTAACTTAACTACCTCTACAGTATTACTTCCTGGTTGTCTTTGTATCGCAACAATTACTCCTCTAGTATTATTATACCAAGCTGCTATTTGATCATTTTCAACGCTATCAACAACATTTGATATGTCTCCTAGTCGAACAGGGGCACCATCGCGGTAGGTAAGAATCAAGTTTTTGTATTGTTCTGCGTTGTATAATTGACCATCAACGTTAATTATAATATTTTTGTAATTATTTGAAAAAGAACCCGTTGGTAAATTTACATTATTATTAATAATTAAAGACTCAACTTCATCAATTCCTATTCCCCTGTTAGTAAGCTCAACTGGGTCTAGTTGTATACGTACAGCATATTTTTGAGCACCATAAACTTGAACTTGTGCTACACCGCTAATCATTGATAATCTTTCGGCAATCATGACTTCTGCATATTCATCTACAGATGATAATGGCATCGTTTCGGAGGTTAAGGACAGATAAAATATTGGTGCCTCAGCAGGGTTTATTTTTACATAAGATGGTGGAGATGGAAGATTGTTAGGTAAATTATTTGTAGCAGCTGCAATTGCTGCTTGAACATCTTCAGCTGCAGCATCAATATTTTTGTCCAAAGCGAATTGTAAAGTAATTTGGGTTGATCCTTGAGAACTCACAGAATTCATTGAGTCGATACCAGCTGTAGTAGAAAAGCTTTTTTCTAAAGGCAATGCAACTGATGATGCCATAGTATCAGGACTTGCACCAGGCAAACTAACTGAAACTTGGATAGTAGGAAAGTCAATATTTGGTAATTCGTTAATTGGTAATAATCTATAGCCAACTATTCCTGCAATTAGAAATATACTCATGACTAATGTAGTCATTACTGGCCGGTTAATGAATAATGCCGAGATATTCAATTATTTTCTCCTACGATTTTTACTATGCTTCCATCTTGTAATCTAATTTGACCATTGGTTACTACTTTTTCTCCAACTTTTAAGCCATCTGCGATAACGGTGTAACCTCCATTAGTAAAATCAACTTTAATATTACGAATTCTAGCTTTATTATTCTTGTCTATAACAAATACATACTCTCCATTTGGACCAATTTGCACAGCTATATCCGGTATAATTATGGCATTTTCTTTGGAATATAATTGTAAATACACCCTTACAGATTCTCCAGGCCATAACACTTCATCTGTATTTGGTATTAAGCCTTTAACTTTGATTGTACCAGTATTTACATTGATCTGGTTGTCAAAAAATAATATTTCACCATTGGTGATTTCTATATTCTCGTCTGTTTTTACGACCAATTTTAATAAATTCTCTTCTTTAAAGTTTTTGATTAAATCCAAATATTTTTCTGAAATAGAAAAGCTACAATATATAGGAGATATAGTATTGATTGTTACTAAAGGATTAGTGTCACTAGCTTTTACCATATTTCCTTCTTTAAGCAAAATTGGCCCTGTTTTGCCATCGATTGGAGATGTTATATTTGAGTAGTCTATTTGTAATTGTGCATTTTTAATATCAGCTTTATCTGAGTCAATGGTTGCCTGAGCTGTATTTAAATTTGTTAGTTTTTGTTGATAGGCTTCTACCGATACCACATCTTGGGCGACCAATTGTGCATATCTTTTTTCTTCTGCTTGCGCATTTGTAAGCTTTGCTAGGTCAGATTCAAGCATTGCTTGAGCTTTATTTAATCGATCAACAAACCCTCTGGAATCAAGTTGAAACAATAAATCTCCTTTTTTAACATTTTGACCTTCTTTAAAATTTACTGTCATGATCTGACCATCAACACGTGATTTTATATCCACAGTAATATATGATTCTATGTTTCCAGGTAGCTCAATAACTTTCGGTGTGTTTTGTTTTTTTACTTCTACAACTTCAACCACAGTGCTACTTGATTGTGGTGTATCATTTCTATAAAATAACAATATACCGCAAATTGCTATAAAAATAGATATGCCGGTGAATACTTCTTTGCTTTTCCAGAAAGATTTTTCTTTTATTATGGAGATTATTTGCTCTTTATTTAAAGTTTTTTTTGATTTCTTCATTGATTTAAGTGTCCTTTGTTTATAAATAATACAATCCTAATATAAGCAGGTTAAAATTTCGTTAAGATCTTATAAATGTTGATAAAATAAATGCTTTATTGTATAGTGATTTATGTTTAATCCTTAAATGTGGAGAAGTATTATGACAATATCTATATCAATTATTAAAACAGATCAATCTTCAAAAGATGCACTAAATATGATTTTTAGTTCTGAAAATTTAATAGCATGTGCCAATTATGGTGGTGGAGTGCATTGTAATCCTGAGAGAACTACTCTAAAAATCAATCTTTGGGGTAAAAGAGGGGATGAAGCAGTGTCTGAAAATCAATGTATGTTAGCAAGAATTATCAACGTAGACTCAGAACCAGCGGCTATGTTTAATATAGGAAAATCTGGCAATACTGTTATAGATAGAACTCAAGGGATCGATCATTACGTCTATGAAATTTCTGGTTTAATGATTAGAGATAAATTTATATATAACAATGAAATTGCTGAAGCCGTCAAAAGTTTCATGAGTACATGTAACGTTGATGCTGGTTATACTAAAGTATTTTCTACTTTTTTACCAACTCATCCATACCAAGAGGACTTTTTATTATCTGCAGGTGCTATAAAATTAACCTCTGAAAATATTAATGATAAATTAGGCTCTAATTCTTTACATCCTGAACGCTTTAAATTTGAAGGAGAGCAACTTCAGGAATGTTCAAAATGGGATGCAAATTTAGGAAAAATTTCCCATGAAGGTTGGGCTGATTCAGATCCATGCGTATTATGGGCAGAAAAGACAGCATTTGTTTTTGATATTGTAGGTAGCCATATTAATATAACAGATGAGCTATAAAAAATAGTTATTTTTGATTAAGGGTGTATGTAAAATTTCTTTTATTTTTACACCCTTATTTTATTTATTAAATCATTTAGTTTTTACTCTTGCGTGATAAATTGTTATGTGTATTACTAGTCTGTAGTAATCTATTTCGGAGTTGATTATGCCTAGAATGTCCAAAAGCACCATTAAATCTCTTATTTCTTCATCAATTGGCAATATTTTAGAATGGTATGAATATACCCTTTATGCATATTTTGCGACAGTAATTAGTGCTTTGTTTTTTCCGATGGATAATGAATTTGTCGCGATGATTCTTACTTTTGCAACTTTTGCGATTGGGCTTGCTGCAAGGCCCATTGGTGGAATTATTTTTGGATATATTGGGGATAGATATAGTCGTAAAAAAACTCTAATGATGTCAGTTTTGTTAATGTCTGTACCTACTATGTGCATTGGTTTATTACCAACTTACCAAACCATAGGTATTGCTGCGCCAATTTTATTAGTTATATTACGTATTGTTCAAGGTATTGCTTTGGGTGGAGAATTTGGTTCTTCATGTGTCTATTTGTATGAATCTGTACCTCAGAATAAGCGTGGTTTTTTTGGATCTTTAGCACTTACTGGCGTTGGTATGGGTTTAGTACTTAGTTCTTGTACAATATTTATTGTTGAAGCTCTTATATCCAAAGAGACGGTATATGAATATGCATGGAGAATTCCTTTTTTTGTTAGCGTATTTGGAAGTGTAATTGCTTTTTATATGCGAAAGACATTACTTGAAACAGAAGATTTTGTAATTGCTCAGAAAGCGGGTAAACTTATAGGTAACCCATTGATTGAGATGTTCAAAAATCATAAAGCATCTTTAATAAGTTTATTTGCTATTTTTCTCACCACTCAAGTATCATTTTTTGTAGTATTCATTTTTGGTAAAACTATGATGATGAATTTTTTGCATTATGATAGTTATGTCGCCGGCAAGTTTAATTTATTTACTGTGATGAGTTATACTGTAGCTACAGTAGTTTTTGGCTACCTATCTGATAAAATCAATAAGCGATATATCATCTTGACTGGAACTATTGGTTTATTAATAGCAGCATATCCATTTATTTTTGCTTTAAAAGTTGGAGGAGTAACATTAATTTTAGTAATGTGCTTATTACTTGGAGCTTTAATAGGAATGACTGAAGGCACCCTAAATCCACTAGTTGCTGAAAGCTTTCCTACTAATATTAGAGCAACAAGCGTAGCATTTTGCTGGAATTTTACATCTGTAGCTTTTGGGGGCGTTGCACCTATAATATCAATGTGGTTAATAGAAAATACTGGCAATGTTAATGCTGTTGCTTATTATTTAATGTCAGTATGTTCAGTTACAATATTTGCCATCACTTATTCATTGTTAAATAATAAAAACTAATGAGCATAATTCACGTTTTAACTAAGAAAGAATTTTGTTCTCACTTAAAAAACACCAAGTCTGTATATAAATATTTTTTAACAGCAGCAGGGACACTTTTAGTAAGTTCAACTGTTCTTGGTATTTATGATATAAAGTTTGTTGATGATCACATGGGCCCATTAGAAAAACAACTTGACGAAGATAACGTAATATTAGTAGGTACTGATTTTCAATTAAAAGTCTGGAAAGCTACCATGAATATTCCAACTGGAAAAACTGTAACTTATCATGATCTTGCTCGTATTATTGGTCATAAAAATTCATATAGAGCAGTAGCTAATGCTTTAGGATCTAATAAACTTACATATTATATTCCATGCCATCGAGTAATTCGTAAGAATGGTGATGTTGGTGGTTATGCATATGGAGTTGCTAAAAAAATTGCACTGTTACGTAGTGAAAATGCACTAAAAAAATAGCTCTGTTCTAAGCCCAAATACTAAAGCATTTTTTGCCGATGGATTACCACTTGGATTTATTATATACTGAATGTCTGGTTGTAATGACACTCCAGGCATTATATAATCTTGGTAAGTTAATTCTACTGCGTATTCTGAATGTTTAGTTTTAATGTCGTTGATTAATTCAAACTGCCGAAATTTATTGCTATTTACTGCCTGCATAATTGCAAAACCTAATACTCCTTGTTCTCGAGATGGAAATAAACCTGAGTAATTAATGCCGCTGCTCCAAGCATAGCTAAATCTAGATGTATTACCGTCTGTTTTACCTATTCTAAAAAATGCTGTTAATGATTCGTAGGAGTTTTTTGAATTTTTAAAAAGTTGTTTCTCTAGTATTGTATACACTCCATAACTATCTCTATTTTGTTTATTTAGTAAATCTGGAGCTCCTTTAGTATAAGTCCATGCACCTATAGCAAATTTATCCTTAGAGGGCGTAAGTCCAATTTCTGTTAAAATCAATGTTCCATTTTTTGTATATAAATGATAGCGCGGTCTTTTTGGTTTTAAAGGTATGCTTGGTATACCGTCAATTATAGCAGCTTGTATGTAGGAATTTTCATTAGGCTCAGTTTTTAATCTAATAGCCAAGGCACTAGATGGATAAAGGCTTGCACCATTACCGCCGCTGTTCGAAAATTCAGCTCCTATATTAAGAGTTGGATTTAGAAACATACCGCTAGAATTAGTTTGATAAAACTCATAAGTGAAATCATATAATCCTGCTAATATTGAGTATTTATTCTCATGAAAATTTTGTTGGAGCCATGCTTCGTCAATATGAGTAAAATCATAATTTGATTCATTTCCATCCACACCTTGTGTGCTACCAATATAATCTCTGTTTACATGGCCAAAATTATTCCTATAGAAATAGATTTTTCCGCTACTGCCTTCTATATTCCATAATTTTGCACCGTCAATCCTGGTGATGAAATCTATTTCATCTACCATTGTTGTACCTGTTTTGATTCCACCTGACGCAATATTAAATATGTCTAAAGTATATTTTAATTGAAAATCAATCCCATTTTCTGCAATATGGGTTCTTTTACCAGACCAATTTCCAGTAAGTGTATTATTATAATCTGCATGTGCTGATAAAAAGAACAGTAATTGAAGTATAATTATAAACAATATTTTCATATTTAGTTTATTACTAACTTAATTTGAATATTTGTTTAACAGGGTCATAAATAAATAATTCTCCATATAATCCCCATTTAATAATTCCTTGTATAGTATTCTTGGCGACTTCTTCATTGATATCTTGTCTTAATTCATCAAGTAATTTTTTGCTAGAAATTGGCTTTTCAGTTTCTTTTATTAGCCTTCTAATATAGCCTGCTAATGGTACATACTGAATAAGATGTCGTCCAAAGATTTTTTTACGTTCATCAATATTTCCTTCAATATATACTCTTCCAGATGCAGTTATGTTAATATCGCCTTCAGATAATTCAACAAATTTCATTAGTTGTAATCCAATGATTAATGGAAATAAATTATCTGCAGATAAATTTAGTGATGCTGCTATTTTAGGAAGATCTGCATGACCGTTATATGGGCTATCTATTAACTTTTCCATTAGACCTTGCATAGCCATTGGTTCAATATTAGGTATTATTCTGCTGTCAGTACGCATTTTATCTTGAAGGTTATGAGTCATTAAATCATAAATCTGATCAACTATTTTACGAAATTCTACGCTTAAACGATCTCGTGGATGAGGTATTTTTATAGGAACTTCAGAAATAATTTTTCCTGGGTGTGAAGAAAGCACCATAATTTTATCGCATAAGAAAATTGCTTCCTCAATATTATGAGTTACTATTAAAATAGATTTCAGACAAGTAGACTCTTCTGTCCATATATCTAGTAAGTCAGTTTTAAGTACTTCGCCAGTTAATACATCTAAAGCCGAGAAGGGCTCATCCATTAATAATATTTCAGGATTTACAACTAATGCTCGTGCTATACCAACTCTTTGTCTCATTCCTCCAGATAAATCTCGTGGATAATTATTTTCATATCCATCTAATCCTATAAGACTTATTGCTCTTAAAGAGCGCTTAGTAATTTCTTCTTGCGGGATATTATGTGTTCGCAGGCCTATACCAATATTTTCTATTATTGTAAGCCAGGGAAAAAGTGCAAAATTTTGAAACACCATAGAAATTTTAGAGTCTGGCTTTTCTATGGGCTTACCATGTAATAACACGTTGCCTTTAGTTGGTTTAGTAAGTGCTGAAACGATACGTAATATTGTTGATTTACCTGACCCTGATTTACCTAATAATCCTACAATCTCATTTTCACATAGGGTAAAATTTATATCTTCCAGCACAGTCATTGGTGTGCCTGCAGGCGTGTTAAAAACCTGTTTTACATTTTGAACTTTTAAAATATTTTTTGCTGCCATGTTTTTATCCTAATTTAGTTTGTTGCTCTGCTAAATTATATAGCGGCCGCCAGAGTAATTTGTTAAGAACGATAACATAAAGCGACATGATTCCAATACCGATAATTATTTTTGGAAAATTATTTACTAAAGTAGCTTGAGTTATGTATGCACCAATACCTTCGGCAACAAATTGTGTGTTTCCCCATGATACTATTTCTGCAATAATACTTGCATTCCATGCTCCTCCAGCTGCTGTGATGCATCCTGTTACTAGATAAGGAAAAATCCCGGGTAATATAACCTTTTGCCACCATAATCTTCCTTTAATATGTAGCATATCCGAAGCATATACTAAATCATTAGAGAAGGCAGAGGTGCCTGCAATCACATTGAATAAAATATACCATTGTGTTCCAAGAATCATTAATGGGCTTAGCCAGATGTTAGGATTAAGATTATATTTGGCAATGAAAATTACTGCCAAAGGAAAAAGTAAATTAGCTGGAAAGGCGGCAAGAAACTGTGCTAAAGGTTCAATTTTTTCAGCTAAATTTGGTCTTAAACCAACATATATACCTATTGGTACCCAAATTATAGCCGCTAAAGCTATCATTGTAAGTACGCGTAGCATTGTAAAAAACCCAAGTTTTGTTACAAGTAACAATTCATCCCAACCAACTGTTACTTCAATATATTTAATAGAAAAATTTATACTATAAACTGTTATTGCAATGACTAAAATATACCATAGGTAAAAAGTTTTTTTAGGCAAGCTTACAGTTGAACACATATCTAGGAGATGAGTAACTATATCGATTATGTAATTTAATGGTATAATCGGATAATACAAAATTTTTTTTAAACTATTTTTGGTTAATGAGATACTTGTCTTAACAATTCGAGATTTTCTAAATAAATCAAATATAAAAGATTTAGGTATAGGTGTGTTTTCATTAGTTGCAGAATGAAATTTATCTCCCCATGCTACTAATGGCCTAAAAATAAGTTGATCATACATTAATATTACGACTAACATGCATATCACTGCGTAACCTATAGCGTGTAAATTATGGTGATTAATTGCTTGGGCTATATAGGATCCAACACCTGGAAGCATAATTATTTGTTGATTTACAGCGATTGCTTCTGAAGCAACTATAAGAAACCAGCTCCCTGACATAGACATCATTCCGTTCCAAATTAAACCAGGCAAAGCAAAAGGCAATTCTAAGGTGAAGAATTTTTGTCTGGGCGATACTCCAAATACAGTACATGTTTCATTTAAATCTTCAGGTATGGTTTTTAATGATTGGTAAACACTAAAAGTAACATTCGGAACTTGGTTAGTAAAAGCGGCAAATATTGATGCCAGTTCTAAACCCATAGTATTTCCAGGGAACATAGCTAAAAATCCTGTAACAGTAAATGAAATATAACCAAGAACTGGTATAGATTGAAATATATCAAGGACAGGTATCATAATTTTTTCTGCATATTTACTTTTTGCAGCTATTGCGCCATAAATAATAGCAAATATTATAGAAAAGATTATAGCAGTAAACATTCTAAGCACAGTGGCAAGGGCATATTTAGGTAATGCTGATGGGGCTAAAGATATTGAAGAATTTTCAAAAGCACTAATAGGTAAGTACATTTGGCTTGTACCTTTGGCAATCATAACCAAGATACCAAAAAATATACCAAGAGAAACAAAATCTCTATATGTAAATCCCGCTTTATGACTTAAAGTCAAGTTTCGAGTATAAATCTGCATTTTTCTATATCTATAAGAGTTAGAATTGCTTTTTAGTTTACTATGGCATGTACGCTTGTCAAATATAATCAAAATGGCATTAGAAAGTGCGATAGGCTTTTTTCATTAAAATCAAAAAGCAAGTTAAGGTGTTTTAAACTATAATCTAGAAATATAAATATTGATCGTATTAAGTAAAATACTGTTAGGTTAAATGTATATGTTAGGCAATATCTATTTATTATATGTAAAATATTTTACTTTTATAATTATCTTCTCTGTCCACCACGGTTTTGGTGTACCGGATTTGCTGCTCTTACATGATTTATATTAGCTGATTGATTTTGAGGCTTAGGCATAATCTTTTTCATCACTCTGTCAATTTCTTTTTGAACAATTACCCCTCCACCTACCCCTACTATATTCTGCATTTCTCCAGCTAAGACATTTACTCGCTCATTCATTCTGCTAAAGGAAGCTGCCCAGGCATTTGAGCTTGTCCAGGATATATCAGTGCCATAATTTTTTAAATGATCATGTATTCCCTTTAATACTAAGGCTTCTCTTTCTAATCTTACTGTACTGCCAGCTACTCCCAATTCATCAGAAAACTCTATTTTTAATATCTCTTTCAGCTCTTCAGGTTTGATGAAATTCATAGCTTTTTTTTCTTCATCTCTTAACCCTACCGTGCTGATTTGATGCTCTAATAGTATCTTAACCTTATCAATTGAATAAGAACTCACAGCTAATTGTAATGCCGTTTCACCAGCTTTATTCTGTATCTCAAGTAATTTTTGTTTATCTATTCCTGGCGTTTCAAGTATTTCTTGAATTACTCTAACGTTACTAGCAAAATGCAATGCTGTGTAACCTTCTTTATCTTGCATTTCAAGTAATTTCTGTTTATCAATCTCAGGTGTTTCAAGTATTACATTAATTACTCCAACTTGTTTAAATACCGAGGCATAATGTAAAGCTGTATAGTCAGCAATATCTTTATATCTCAAGTAGTTTTTGTATATCTATTCCAGGTGTTTCAAGGATAGTTTTTGTTATCTCGTCATAGCCATATTGAGCAGCATAATGAAGAAGTGTGATGTGGTCATTTCCATATTGTTTTGTCAGTTCTTGCGGGCTAAGCTCAATTAAACTCAGATAATTGTTGTGTATACATGTTTCAATAAGTTTATCATGTGTAGTTGTATAAATTATTTCTATTTCTTTAGCTTGCAATTGCCTAGGTAATTTTAGTATCTCTGCTACCACTTCTTTCATAATAATCTCTTATAATAAAAATAATCTAAATCAACGCTAAAAGAAAAAAACAATCCAAGCAAGAAGAAAATAATTCTTATATACCAATAATTGAAATATGCTATAATAATAGCAACTTTAAAGAAAATATTTTGCCAGCAATCTTGTACAACAAAAAAGACAGTTACAGACAGTTACAATTTATAACATTAATGAAGTTGATCCCATTCATCTTTTGTGAATGCTCGTATAGATAATGCGTGAATTTGTTCTTTTAATTCTTTTGCCAGCAATAAGTAAATCATTTTATGGCGTTTAACTTTACTTTGATTAATAAATACATCTGAGACAATCAAAAGGTTAAAGTGAGTATTACCTGAATTATCCCAGCCAGCATGTCCCATGTGCTTATGGGTTTCATTAACTAATTCTAATTTAACTGGAGATAATACAGCTAGTTTATTTTTAATAATCTTTTCCATCTTTTAATTTTGAATAAAATTTGTGACAATTTATATGACAAATTGCAATTGCGATAGCATCAGATTCATTATGATCAGCAATTTTGTGATGTAGCAAATGGTTAATCATCGCTGCGACTTGAATTTTGTCAGCATTACCTTTTCCAACTATAGCTTTTTTTACAAATTTTGGTGCATATTCAAAAACCTCAAGATTATTATAAGCCGCAGCTAATATTGCTACGCCTCTTGCTTGCCCTAATTTTAATGAAGTTGAAGGATTGTCGTTTACATAGGTTTCTTCAATTGCAAATCCTTTAGGTTGATGTTGTTCAATTTGATTACATATTTTTTTGTAGATAGTGAGTAATTTTCCAGCTAATGATAACTTTAAGCTAATTTTTATAGTGCCACTTGCTAAATAAATTAGTTTACTGCCTTGTGATCCAACTATCCCCCAACCGGTGCTATTAAGACCAGGATCAATACCTATAACTATTTGGTCGAATTTTTCATTCATGCTAAATTTTTATTTTATCAGCTATTGAATCAGATATAGTATAGTTGCCACATACATACTGTACATCATCGCTATCTTCCAACGCATCAATTAACTTTAGCAATGTTTCTGCAGTTTCAATATCGGTGATTTCAATCAAGTTTTTAGGCTTCCAAGACAGCCGTGCTAAATCAGGATCACCAAATTTTTTAGCTAGATGATCACGTACTTCATTGAATAGATCAGGAGCACAATAAATTTCGTGAATTTCATCTTCTGATTCACAATCATCAGCTCCAGCTTCAATTGCTTCATTAAGTACTGATTCTTTATTTAAACCTTCTCGTTCAAATTTTATTAAACCAATTCGATCAAACATAAAACTAACACTTCCAGGTTCACCGAGATTGCCACCATTTTTGTTAAAACACATTTTAACATCAGAAGCAGTACGGTTTTTATTATCAGTTAAAGTTTCAACAATCAATGCAACTCCACCAGGAGCATATCCTTCATAACGAATTTCGGTAAAGTTATCGCCTTCGTGTGATGAAGAACCTTTTTTAATTGCAGCTTCAATTCGGTCTTTTGGTAAATTTGCTGCTCTAGCTGTTGCAATGCCGGCTCGCAGACGAGGATTAAAGTTGGGATCAGGTTGTCCTGTTCTAACTGCTGTAGTAATCTCACGTATTAATTTAGTGAATTGTTTTGCTCTTTTCGCGTCTTGAGCACCTTTTCGATGCTGGATATTTTTAAACTTGGAATGTCCTGCCATATTTTTCTCCGTTAATTCAAATTAATTATCAATGGATTTAAGCATTTGTGTTGTTAGCTGAATTGGTAATCCTACAACATTTGTATGAGTACCGCGAATAAATTTTACATATCTTCCTGCAATACCAAGGATTGAACAACCACCAGCTTTTCCCCGTCCCTCACCACTATGTATATAATTTTCTATTTCTTCGTTTGTTAAACGCCCAAACTGAACAATAGTTACTTCTGCTTTGCATTGTATCTTTGTTACTGTTCCATTAATGATTTTTGCACAACAAACTCCTGTATAAACCCTATGCCTTCTTCCTGAAAGTAATTTCCAATATTCGCGTAGCAAATTATCATCGTCGGTTTTATCTAAGAATTTTGTACCGCAAACTACTGTAGTATCAGCAGAAATAACTATTGCATTATTTAGTTGATTGGCAACAGATAAAAGCTTTTCTCTAGCTAATCGTAATACATAGTTTTTTGGAGTTTCTTTTTTATAATGGGATTCGTCAATATCGGATATAAGTATCTTATCTACAGTAAAACCAGCATCACGCAATAAAGCCATTCTACTCTTAGAGCCTGAAGCAAGGACAAGAGGTAGAGAAGGGTTTTTCATATCTAATCTTAGAGTTTGTGGCGAAGAATAATTCTTGCTTTAGTTAAATCGTATGGTGTCATTTCAACAGTTACATCATCTGCGACTAAAATTCGAATACGATTTTTGCGCATTCTGCCGGAAGTATGTGCAATCACTTCATGTCCATTTTCTAATGTTACTCTAAACATTGCATTAGGCAATAACTCCATTACTTTGCCTTTAAATTGAATCAATTCTTCTTTTGCCATTAATTCCTACATATTTGATTATTAATCTGCACATTATAGTGATTTTTGTAAACTTTACAAGGGCTGTAGGAGTCAATCTAGCTTTTTCTTCAATATAGTTTCAGGTAGCTCTAATGCATGTGATGGTTCTGGTTCGTCTATGTAAGGATGTTCGCTATGCATTGCTGGAAAGAATACTTGCTCAATGTCAAGCGATGAAGCAGTACCTATAAAGCTATAGTGATCTTTAAGCCATCTATCAGCAGCATTGCGTCCGATTTCTTTAAGAAAGACAAAAAATTGCCAACTGGCATTAAGTTTACTTGATGCGTTTAGTTCTTGCATTGCTTCTGATGATTCAATCATATGCATATGTAGATTTTTATAAATATTCTTGTCTAATGTGTTATGATTAATCATTTTTGATACAAAATGGATTGCACGCATTTCTGCAATTAAGCTTGCGTTAAAACTAATTTCGTTAATTCTGTTAGTAATTTCTTGTGCTTTAACAGGAAGCTTTGGCCTAATTAACGGGTTAATCTGGACCAGAATAATATCACGTGATTCCGATCCATATATCAAAGGCCATAAAGATGGGTTACCCATATAACCACCATCCCAATAAAATTCGCCATCTATTTCAATAGCTTGAAATAACAAGGGTAAGCAAGCAGAAGCAAGCAGCACATCAACAGTGATTTCATTACTATTAAATACTCGTGAACGTCCAGTTTTCACATGTGTTGTAGAAATAAATAATTTTATTTTATTAGTTTTGCACAATAATTCAATGTCTAGAATTTCTTCTAAAACACTTTTTAAAGGGTTTATATTAATTGGATTAATTTCATAAGGTGAAAATAATCTTGTAGCCATATCGAAGTAGCTATAGCTTAATGACCAATCAAGATTCCAGCCATTTGTTATGCGATCTAATGGTGTTTGCTTAATTGGACTTAATCTTCCTAATTCGCTGATTTTATGCCAAAATTCTTCTAATTCTTTTTTGGCTCCAGCACGACCATTTTTTTGATAACCATTAGCCAATACCGCTGCATTCATTGCACCTGCGCTAGTACCACTTATAGATTCAATTTCTAATTCTTTTTCTTCTAGTAATCTATCTAATACCCCCCATGTATATGCTCCATGAGATCCACCGCCTTGTAATGCTAGATTAATTTTTTTCATTTTTATGATTCCATTTACTAACGTGCTGTCCAACCGCCGTCTATAGAGTAGCTACTGCCAGTAATATTTGCTGCTGAATCACTGCACAAAAATAAAACTAGACCACCAATTTCTTCAGGATTTACAAATCTTAAAGAAGGCTGTCCTTCGCCAAGTAAAAACCTTTCAGCCTCTTGTAATGATATTTTTTTCTCTGCAGAAAGGTCAATAATTTGTTTTTCAACTAAAGGAGTTTTAACCCATCCTGGGCAAATAGAATTGCATGTGATTGGTGATACTGCATTTTCTAGAGCAACTACTTTTGTTAAACCAACCAACCCGTGTTTTGCTGATACATAAGCTGACTTATGGATTGATGCAACTAGTCCATGTGCTGAAGCTATATTTATTATTCTGCCGAATTGACGTTTTTGCATTCCTGGTAAGGAATGTTTTATTGTATGAAAACTTGCAGATAAATTAATGGCAATAATTGCGTTCCATTTTTCATCAGGAAACTCTTCTGTAGCTGCTACATATTGAATACCAGCATTATTAACTAAAATATCAACGCTACCAAATTCATTTTCAGCTTGTTTTA
The DNA here is from genome assembly GCA_964515755.1 of uncultured Rickettsia sp. Lineage (GTDB taxonomy): Bacteria > Pseudomonadota > Alphaproteobacteria > Rickettsiales > JABSSG01 > JAGVLN01. The sequence continues at coordinate 18,561 of CAZEVK010000023.1, forward strand.
TCATACTAGCGATCTGATCTGGCTTGGTCATATCAGCAGCGCTATAATCAGTTTTTACTTTGTATTTAGAATGAAATTCGTCTCTTAATTTATTTATTTCGTTTATATCTCCGAATCCATTAAACATTACATTACAATTTTGTTCCGCAAGTGAGTGAGCAATTGCTGCTCCAATTCCACTAGTTGAACCAGTTATAATTGCACTTTTACCTTTTAACATAATATACCCCTTACAAAAAATGTTTCATCTTGTAAGGATAAAGTATAAATCTTAAGAAAAAGTTAATTGGAAGAAATTAATTTTTAAAAATCAGAAATTCTGCCATTTTTTTCCCAATCTCCATATCTAGTTGGTTCAGGCCCTAGTTGGCCACCAATTTCAATTTCTTTATCTGTATTATTTGATGGTTTATTAGTTTCTTTCATTTATAATTATAAATTATTATCATGTGGACAAATGACCGAACAAAATTATTATAAGCTAAAACGCGTATATTGCCCAGAAAATTTTACTTCTACTTTAATTACTATTGATGATAAAAAGTTACATCGTCTGTTACATGTTATTAGAGTTAAGTCAGGTGATCAAATCAGAGTGTTTAATGCTCAATGTGGAGAATGGCTAGCTAAAATTGATCATATCGAGAAAAACAAACTACACATTAATCTCGAAAAACAGCTGCGCGCTAGCCAGTCTGGTGGTAGGATTTCACTAATGTTTGCACCCATTAAGCAAGACAAACTACACTTTCTTGTAGAAAAATCAGTAGAGCTTGGAGTGGATAAGTTAATCCCAATTCTTACTGAGCGTACTATAGTCAGAGACATTAATATGGAAAAAATGGAAAGCTATATCTTGCAATCTGTTGAGCAATCTGAAAGACTAACTATACCAAAATTATTTTCACTTAATAGCTTATCTTCGGCTTTAGAAAGTCTTAATTTTGCTGATTTTGTAATATTCTGCAATGAGCAGGAGCAGCAGAATTCATTAAAAAAAACCATTTCTAATCTTGAAGTAAATAAAAATTATATAATACTGGTAGGTCCAGAAGGCGGTTTCACATCTTTAGAAAGGCAGATCTTGAATAATGATAAAAAAGTAATATCTACTCATATAGGACCAAGAATATTACGAGCAGAAACAGCAGCTTTGTTTGTTATTGGTTGCTTACAATTTGCTTTTGGTGGTATGGATTTCTCACCAAGAGCCTAGAAGGATCAATATTATGAAAACAATTAATGAAGTATTACAAGAGCTAATAATCGAGCACAAAGGAAAGATAAATGATTGGTTTATCAATCAATATAAAAATTTTCAAAGTTGTTTTTATAGTTCAGTTGATATACGTGATTCAGGGCATAAAATTGTACCAGTTGATACTAATTTGTTTCCAGCCGGATTCAATAATCTTACATCCGATGGTCTAAAGCAAGCATCTTTAAATGCTAAAAATCACATTAAAAAATATTATAATGAATGTAAAAAAATTATAATAATTCCTGAGAATTATTCGCGTAATAATTTTTATTTTAATAATATTTCAGCTTTAAAATCTATTTTAAAGCAAGCAGATTTTATTGTTGAGGTTGCTCTTCTAGGAGTTAAGGATGATATATTAGCCGAAATTAAAAACAATGCACCTGATTTACAAGTATCACGAGCTATAAGAATTGGTGATAAATTGATTAAGAATGATGTATTTATTCCTGATCTTATTCTTCTTAGTACTGATTTAACTGCAGGGGTTCCACTGGAATTACAAAATTTATTACAACCTATAATTCCAAATGTAAAGTATGGGTGGTATAGTCGTACCAAGTCAGTTCATTTTACAGTTTATGATCAAGTATTAAATGATTTTTGCCAAGAATTTAATGTAGATAAATTTTTATTATCAGCTGTTTATCAACGTTGTAGTAAAATAAATTTTAAAGAACAAATTGGCATTGACTGTGTTGCTATTGCTGTAGATAAAACAATTTCTTATTTGCAAGAAAAATATGCTGAATATGGTATTACCGATAAACCATATGTTTATATTAAAGCTGAAAGAGGTACTTATGGTATGGGTATTATGACTGCAACTGGCAGTGACAGTATTTATGCTATTAATAAAAAAATTAGAAATAAAATGGATGTAATCAAGGACGGTATAGTAAATTCTGAAGTTATTATTCAAGAAGGGATAAAGACAATCAACAAGGTAAATGGTAGTACAGCAGAGCCTTTAATTTATTTAGTGGATGGTGAACCTGTAGGATGTTTTTTTAGATATAATAGCAATAAGGACGATCTAGGCAATCTAAATAGCAAGGGTGCAAAAATTATCAATGATTTATCATTAGTTAACGGTGACGCTGATAAAATCACAGCATATAACTTAGTAGCAAAACTTGCTACTCTCGCAGCTGCAAGAGAAATAAGATAAAGTAAAATTATGAATGTCGCAAAATATCAGTTATTTAAAAATCTAATTACAATTTCGTTCATTGGAGAAATATGAATACATTAATTGTCGACAACACGTACAATCCATCGCGAATTGATCGATGGTTGAAGAAGAAATTTCCTAATATTCCTGTTAGTTTAATTCATAAATTTATTCGTAAAAAAAATATCAAACTAAATGATGAGACAGTTTCAGTAGACGCTAAAGTTGTCAATGGCGATAAAATTATAATTAACAAAGAGTGGGATGAACGGCCTATAGTCATTGGCGTAAGGACTGTAAATAAAGATGCAGCTTATCGTCAAAAACTAGCGATTCTAAAAGAGAGTATTATTTATAAAGATGACCATATTATCGTGCTTAATAAACCACACGGTTTAGCAGTGCAAGGTGGAAGCAAAATTAATATAAGCATTGATGATTTAACAGATGATTTAAAATTTGAGCTAAAACAAAAGCCAAAACTGGTTCACCGTTTAGATAAAGATACTAGCGGTATTTTTTTACTGGCAAGAACAGATCAGGCAGCAAGGCTTCTTGCTGCAGGATTTAAAGAAAAAACAATAGTAAAAAAATACTGGGTAGTCGTGGTTGGCACTCCTAGTGTAAAAGAAGGTTTGATTAATCTTCCAATAGCTAAAAGACAAAGTGATGCGATAGAAAGAGCTGATATTGATTATGCAGATGGTAAAGATGCTGTTACTACATATAGAGTTATTGATTGTATTTCAAAAAAAGTAGCTTGGCTAGAAATGACACCAATAACTGGTCGAACTCATCAATTACGGGTACATTCGCTTAGCCTAAAAACTCCTATTCTTGGCGATGGTAAATATGGCAGAAAAGAAGCATTTATCAGTGGTGCTAGCAATAAATTGCATCTGCATGCACGTGAGATTATTATCAAAAATTTTATGGGTAAGAATTTAAATTTCTTTGCCGATCCTCCGATTCACATCCAAAAAACTTTAGAATTATTTGGTTTTCGTTAGCCTAGAGACTCCCATGCCCATGCGTGTTTCCAGTTGAATCTTTAGTAGGAGTTGATGTTGGTTTAATAACTGAGCCACCTACTCGTGTATCAGAAATTAATACACTTGTTATATCAACTCCTGTTGTAGGACTTTTAGTTAAAGATACTGGACTTCGATCTGTATGTTCCCTATGAACAGGTGCATGGCTGTCTGTAGATCGAGTAGTACTACCACCAACTAAAGTTGCTGCTATATCTTTAGGATTACCGCCTAGTGGATTGCCATTAGATGTAGGAGATTTAGGATTAGAGTATATTCTAGGAGTCTTAGTAGATGTTTCAGTAGCGGTTTGCTTAGGAGGTACAGAGTGCTCTGTATCTAAAGTGCTAGTAGATGTACTAGTGGCAGTTCGCTGAGAAGTTACAGAAGTTACTGTATCCGAAACATCAGTAGGCTTATCAGTAGCAGTTCGCTGAGAAGTTACAGAAGTTACTGTATCCGAAACGCCAGTAGGTTTATCAGTAGTAGTTCGCTGAGAAGTTACAGAAGTTACTGTATCCGAAACGCCAGTAGGTTTATCAGTAACAGATGGAGTACTAGTAGTAGTTTGTTTTTGAGCAGCCGCTTTTTCAGCTTCAATATTTAAATTTTTCGCTAGGCTTTCTATCGCACTTATGTTTAATTGGGATGTAGTAGGGCCTGCTGGATCTTTTTCGGTGTTAAGGTGGAATCCAACTATTTTTCCATCTTTAAATTCGATCATGTCGCTTACAGTAGATAAAGTTCCATTACTTCTTTTGCGTTGTACGCGTACCACAGCATTTAATTTACTTAGATCTCCATCAACGGTAGGAGTTAAAAGACCATTAAAGCCTACTTCAAATTTTATTGCTGTGCCTCCGGATAGTTCAAATGTTTTACTAGTTCCGTTTGAACGACCAGTAACCTTTCCTGCAGATGATAAACTTTCTTCATATTCATTAATTTTTGCAGATCTATTGGTATAAACAAATTGTTTATTATATTTATACTGTTCTTCTTCACTTAATTCATCGAATTTTTTTCCTTTGTTATCATGTTCATATTTCTTCTCAGCTTCTTTACATAGCCAAATTTCATAAGGTGATGGCTCTTGAGTGGATGATTTTGCCTTGTCTTTTTCTTTTGGATTAGAATGAGAAGTGCTAAAATCCATACCTTCAAGTGATTTGCCTAGTCTATATTCTTTACCAGCGTCAGTAGATAGTTTTTTGCGCTCTTTTTCAAATTCAGCAAAGCTTTCTGCAGTTAAATCTTTGGCTTTTTGAAGATGCTCAATTAATTTGTCACTTGCAGCTTTGTATTCGTCAATTTTAGAAGCTTGTGAATTTTCATCTACATAAGCTTGGATACTTTTAGCTTTTGCTTTCTCTTCGTTTAAGATAACTAATGCAGCAGACCTATATGCTGCTAAAGCTTTTGCCCGATCTTTATCTTCTTTTTCTGATGCGACTTTACCGGCAAGACTTTCTAAATTAGAGCTAAACTTACTAATATTACTATTTGCAAGCATAATGCCACGTTCTGCTGCTTCGCGTTTTTTTTCTGTTTTTCCTGCTGCTACTTCTGCTTCTAAAACAGCAAGTTGATGCTCTCTATATTGACCACCTGTTTCTCTACCTTTTCTCAAAAAATTTTCAGCTTGAGTAACTTCAAATTGTTTTTTAGCAAATTTATACTGTTTTTCAATAAATTCCGGATCTTTAGCAAAATCAGGACCTTTTTGCTTTAAGCCTTCTAATTCTTCTTTAAGCGTGCCTAAATCAGTCTTAAGTTCGTGTAAATCTTTTATTTTATTATCGTAAGATTTAGTAAGTAATCCTACGGTTTTTTTATGTGCTGCGAATGTATCATCAGGTGATAATATAGGTTTACGCGGTTTAGCAGTAGCTTTTGCTTTAGAAGTCGTAACCTCAGGATCAGTACTAGTAACTTGAATAGCATCAAGTACGTTAGTTGGAGTTACAGTAGTATTTACAACGTTAACTGAGTCAAGAGCAGTGCCAAGGCCTGGACCAGAAGTTCTGCTAGTATCTGTAACACTGAGGGCATCAAGATTAGTAGTAGGAGTAGTTACTACACCAACTTGTTTTTCCCTACCAGGAATAACGCTTTTGCTTATACCAGTAACACCAACGGAAGTAGTACTTAAGCTTCGGTTAAGATCTCTAATAGACTGTGATAAATCTACTGCTGCTTGTTGAAAACGTGTAGCATTTGGGCTAATTACTGGTGATGTTGAGGTTAAGGAAGTATCATGGCTTATACTTACTTCTGTACCAGTTGGTACTAAACCAAGATCCGTAACGCTAACTCCAGTGCTTGGGCCTTCAATCATTAATCGAGGGCTTCTATTAGTGGTATTAACAGTCGCTCCTAGTAATTCAGATAGATTATTTCCAGCTAGGTTTACATCTCTAAGTATGGATCCTAGATTTTGGAATACAGGAAGAAATCTTTCTTGATCAGAGGTTGGTATTTTTTTAAGGAAATCACTAGATAATCCTTCAAACGCAGTAATAACTTGTTTATTTTGTCTTGTAATTTGTGAAGTTGCAACCAGAGCAGTGCTTTGAGCGCTTTCTCTATCAACAGGAGCAATTTCAGCTCGACCTTGCGCAGCAAGTTGTTGTAAAAAATTAAGTAACTCATCTCTCTGTGTTGAAGTGGTTCTGCTAAGATCGTCAGGATTTTGCACAAAAGCTTGTGTAAATAATCCTAAATTATTAAAGAAAACAGAACTTCCATGGGCAACCATTTCTCCAGTTCCTGAAGCTAAGCTTGCGTTCATAGAATCAGTTCTCCTTAAAGTAGCGGCATCTGTTGAGGTAATTATTGCTCCTGGTCCAGGAATTGATGATGTTCCTAGCGTTGAGGAAAGATCAGAAGTTCCTAAAGCTAAACCTGTACTTCTTGAATCAATAGTCCTTAGAGTAGTGGCATCTGTTGCGGTAACCACTTCATAAGGTCCAGGAATTGGTAATGCTTCAAATATTGATGAATGACCATCAGTTCTTAAAGTAACGCCTGTATTCATTGAAGTATGTGGATTTATTAGCCCGTTAACATCTACTTGAGGAACCATTGCAGTAGGTTGAAGGGTTGATGTTCCAAGCGCTGGAGAAAATCCTCTATCAGCTAAAGATATGCTAGCCTCAGTTCTAATAGGCCTGGATATATCTAGAGCTGTGGAATCACCGCGAGAATTACCTGCGGCTCTGCTAGGAGTTGTTCTATAAGATGATGGTGCAATAGCATTATAGCCCTGTATCGCTTGAGCGCTTAGCATCATTCCGTAAATAGCCATTTTTAAAAATGTATTATTACTTGGTTCATCTAATGATGGATCCTCGCCTCTTTTTTCTTTTCCTGCTGCAATTCTAGCTTCTTTTGCTTTTCCTTCAGTAACAGCTTCTTCAATTATTGCTTCTAACGCTTCATCTTCAGTTTTTAATTGTTTTTTAGCTGTTTTAAGATCTTTTGCATCAAGGCTTCTAACATAACCATTTTGGCCAGCCATTGTTCCTAAAAGCCTATCCAATTTTTCGTCGTCCAAACTAGTAAGAATAGATTCTTGTAGGTGCTTTAGTTCATCTTGGCTTTTTCCCGATTCTAACTCTTTAAACTTTGCCTCTAACTTTTCGGTAAGAGATCCAATCATTGCATCTTTAAGATTCGGATAAAAATAATAGTTATTTCCAGTTTCAGGAATGGCAATTTCTGTAATAGGTTTGATTTTGGCCTCAGGATTTTTAGCAATTTCTACAGCATTATCAATTAGTGTTACAAGATTTCCTAGAATTGTTCTAGGAACAGCTTCATCTACATTGTCTAAAAACACTTTCTTAGCTGCGCTTTTTCCAATACCTGTAAAACCAAATCCAGAATCTGCACGTTCTTCTAGAAAACTATTTACTGTTCCAAGAACTTGATCTTCCATTAGGCTACTTAAAATTTTGGTTCTAGCTTTTTCTTTCTTTTCTTCAGCTAGACCATCAAGTTTTTTTTCTACAAGTTCAGCTATTCCTTCGACTAACCCTTCTCTTTCATTGTATCTTACCTTTAACTTTCTGTACTTATCATGATTTTCTTCTCCTTTTGTCACAAAGTTTATTACTTTTTCCTGCTCTTCAGCGCTAACAGCATAAGCAAGTCGTAATTGATCTCGAAAAATTTCTTTTGTGATTTTGGTCATGGCTTTCTCATAATAAAATAAATATATAATAACAAAAAGATTAGCAAGTAAAGGTTAATAAATAATTAATATTTTTAGTTCAGCTAAAATAATTTTTTGAAAATAATGCTAAAGTAATGATGGTAAATACGTTTTGTATAGATGAAATAGTAGGACAAAGATTTTTTAGTTTTATTTTATAATGAATTTTTATCTATAAATCTCATTAATGCTTCTTCATAAGACTTGCCAATGCTGACTCCGCTTAATTTGTAACCACGTTTAACTAAGCTTTTGCCATAAAAGTCATTTGCATGAAAAGAAATCATTATTGATGTAATAAGACTAAAAAGCTGCACACCAATATTTGATAAAATCGATAACTTAACTAAAATAATTCCTAAAAAAGCAGTTCCTATGTAAGCAAGTAAAATGCTCCATACGCCTTTATATATTGCCCATAAACCACTGAAAATTAGGCAATACCAATTAAAACCTTCATATACCAAAATTAGATCATCAATGTTATATTTAGATTTATCTTTGGCTTTTATGTATATGCTATAAGTTTTCATTATATGGTTTGT
>CAZEVK010000024.1:0-25967 GCA_964515755.1 uncultured Rickettsia sp.
GCTCTTTTTTTAAACTACTAACTTAAATCTGGCATCATTATAGGGGGGCAGGACATAAGGATAAATTCAAAACAATTGTTTTTTAAGAAATCTATCAATATTTATGAAAAAATTACTTTATAAATTGAGTTTGTAATATCACAACTCTTTTAAATACATAATGATTAGTTTTTCTATTTATAATGTACATCGTGCAAAGATTGTTTTAGTAATTTTAATACAATTTCAATTTTTATGGTACCTTGCCAAATTGAAAGCTCTTTTTTTACTTTAGCAAATAACTAAGTTTCTAAAATTAATTTGTTTAAAATCAGTTGGAAGTGTTTTCATACCAATACTCAAATATTACTTCTTAAATTTAAGAATATTTACGTATTAAATCTTGAGGCTATTTTTTATTAAATAAATCTTAGGAATTATCAGTATTTTTATTTTCTAAATATTTTATTTCATCAATTTCTCTTTTTAATTCTTCTTCAAGTTCTGCTTCAGTTGGTAAATGAAATTGATATTTAGATGCGAAAATCTGTTTAGCCTTTTCTCCTAAAGTATATTTTACCATGGTATCGTTCTTTTCCGTGCAAAGTACTAACCCAATTGTAGGATTATCATTATCGTCTTTTACTTCTTTATCAAAATAATTTACGTATAATAGCATTTGGCCTAAATCTTCATGTTTAAGAGGCTTTGTTTTAATTTCTAATATTATATAGCACTTCAGTATTACGTGATAAAAGACTAAATCTGCGTAAAAATGATCACCTTGTAAACTTAATCTTCTTTGCCTTGCCACAAATGAAAAGCCTTTTCCTAATTCTAATAAAAATTTCTGTAAATTGCTTATTAAGGCTGATTCCAGTTTTGTTTCATTTGTTAAATACTCTTCAGGAAGTCCTAGAAATTCTAATATAAGAGGGTCCTTTATTGCATCTTCAGGAGTTATTATTTCGTGTCCTTTAGTTGCTAACTCTACTGCCTTTTTCTTAGTTGACCTCTTACTTATCCTTTCGTAGAGTAAGCTTTCAATTTGCCTAGATAATTCTCTTTTTGACCAATTATTACTTATAGTTTCTATCTCATAAAATTTACGTGCTTCTGGATTAGTTATCCTTATAAGTCTTATATAATGCGTCCATGATAAATTAGGGTTAAAATCAGGCATAATAGATTTCCGAACCGCTGGTTCGGAATTTCTAGAAGAACCAATTTGTTGATATATAATATAAAACTTCCGGGCTAATTCTAACGTATCAACACTAAATCCTCTATTATACTGTTGCTGAAGCCTTAGAGATAGGGATTTGAGAAGTTCGTTACCATATGTTGCTCGTTCTTTGCCTTTCTGTTCTTCTTCAACAATTTCTTGGCCAATAAGCCAGTAAGCTTTAATCATTTCATGGTTTATTGAGCGTTGAATATTATGACGAGAACTATCAATATGATTTGAAATGCGATTGTATAGTAAATCGATATTATGGTCGGTTAATTTAAAACTGTTATTATTTTTATTCAATAGCTCGTTTGCCATGATAGCTCGTAATAGGTGATTATTATATATACTTAAAATAAAACATTTATTAGACACATTCTCAGACTTAAGCATATTTGTCAAAGGATTAAAAGGTTGAAAATAGTACTTTTGGTGCTTAATTCACTCCCAACCTATGAGTGATATGATATTGTGTTTGCATAGAAAAAATAATACAAAAATAAAAACTAGTCTAATATACCCACTATCCCTAAAATTTAATACTTCTTATCACCTCAGATACTGATTTAACTTCACCTTTATTTGTGGAAAGTTGTTTTTGCACTTCATCTTTGTTATCCATATAAATGCTTAATTCACTCCTATGCCTAGAGATAGCAACTAACCATGATTTTTGGTTATTGAGCGCTACTTATGCGATGAGATAGCAGCAATGAGCCTATTACTAGTCTTACCTTGTGATGAATGAATTGTAGAGCAATATCCATAATCAATATGTTTAAGCTGATCAGTTAGTAAAGTATGTTTAGTATTATCCGCTAGTTTAAGAGTGATACTCTTCTTAATCTATGTCTTCAACTATCGCAGTCTCAGAGTTAATTAGTTTCTGATCATTTTTGGTTATTCTAAGCTTTAATCCTATCTGTAGATCAACAGTATCTTTCTTAAAAACTTCTAATTTAGATTCATAATTAATATTTGCTTTTAAATTAAACCTAATATCTCTTAGTCCATTTTTAAGGATAATGGTATTAGTCAGTTCATTAGCTTTCTTCACTTCTAAATACTCACCTCTTTTAATCCCAAGTGATTTATAATCAATATAAAATTTAATTACATTACCAACTTCATATGACCTGGCAAAATTGTGATCAGCTTTTGTAAGATCTTTTTGTTTTAAGATATTTTGTTCATATTTTGCACCAGTAAGTGATCCTTCCTTTTTTAACTGATCGACTATTAACCTATTAATCTCATCTCTATTAACCCTTGTAGGTGATATAAGCAGCGTATTGTCCCTTTCTACCTTAGTTAAAGACATATATTCTGCTACAGCTTGTGATGTGATTTCATCTCCTGCTTGTTTAATATTTTTCTCATGTATTTTGAATGTATTTAGAAGATTGTTATTTGCAGCAGATTTAATAGCTTCTTTATGAAGCTCATCTCTCTGCCTTAGTATAGTTATAAGTTTTACTGATTTAATCACATTCAGTAACTGCTCAAAAGGCTTTCCTGCTTCTACAGCTGAAAGCTGTTTAGTATCACCAATTAACACAATTCTAAATTTCAGTATCTCAGATAGTTTAAGCAAATTATACATCATTCTTGTTGAAATAAGTGAAGCCTCGTCTACAAAAACTACGCTTTTATTAAACTCTTCTTGCGTTTTAATTAACCCCTCTTTTGTACCTTTTCCCTCTAAATACCCTCTATACTTGCCAATGAAAGAATGTAGAGTTCTACTTTCTATTCCTGCTGACTCTTGAAAGTGTTTTAGCAGCACTTGCAGTTGGTGCTGTTCCTAAAAGATCGACAATTCTTCTAGATGACATTTGCCTCACGGTATCTAATACTGTAGATTTGCCCACACCAGGAAGACCTTGTATTGCTGTAATCTTATCTTTAAATGTTAGTACATGTTTAACAGCCTTAATTTGTTGGTCATTTAATGGATATTTTCTATTAGAATGCTTTTGATTAAGCTTAAACCTCCTTTCAAACTTTGACTTATCAATAATAGCAGCATATTTATTTAGACCTTGTTTACCAGTCTTTAAAATATATTTTTCCTTATCCAATAACTCTTTTGAAGCAAACTGCTGATTTTTACCAACAATAATTTCTTTTTTGTCTGTTAGCTTGTTGATACTCGCCTTAACATCATCTATTCCATATTTACCGATTGAATATTTCAGGGCTCTAGCTGACAGATCCTGTTCGCTAAAGACACTGTTGTGATGAGATAAATCATCACAGGCTAGTTCTGACACTTTATTTTCAACTCTAGTACTAAACTTTTCTGTTAAAAAGTCTCTTAATTTACCTAAAGCATCTATTACTGTTATTGGTTTAATAGATAAATCTTTGTCTTTTTCTAACCCAGCAGGCTTTACAACCTCTTTCCAAGCATTTTCTAATTTATCTTTGCTAATAGTTTCTTTAGCTTTTCTAGAGTTAATAACTACCTTATCTCTTCCTTCTTTTGTTTTAATATCAAGTTCTTTGAATAATTTTTCAATTTCTTGTCTTCTGGTTGAAAATGCATCAATTAATTTTTGAGATATGTGCTTAAGTTCAAATGATGAGCTGTTATCAGGTAGCAGTTTAGTTACTATTTCATACCCAAGCTTTTGGATCTCAAGAGCGAGTTCATTTCTAAAGATCTGTCCAATAAATTTGTTGTTCTCAAGAATCCTATCCCATACAATACTTCTATATTTGCCATCATTGCATTTAGCCATGTTAGCAAGCAAACAATGAACATGGTCTTGTGGCTCTAAATTTCTGTTAGTAGTATGTGTAAAAATAGGTAAAAATGTTAGATATAGGCTCTCAGACTTACAAGATTTCATTGAAAAAAACATGCAAAGATAATTTGCTAACTTAATTTTATAAAAGGCCTAAAAATGAAAAATAATAGTATTCATATACCGGAAAATTTGCCATATGAATTAGTAATGCTTAATGAAAAAGAATTCTGTCAACTTACAGGTCAAACGCTTGCAACCGCAAGAGCTAACCGAATAAGGGATGCAGTTTCTATAAAATCGGAGGGTTAGTTAGGTATAAGCTTTCTGAAATAGTTGAATATTTAGAAAACTGTAAACGTCATTCTACTACAATAATTACATGAAATTAGCGCTATTGATTTTACGATTCGACATTCTTGATGTAGTTAAAAAAATAAACTTACATTAGTAACGTCTAGGTACAGAATACTAAAATACTAATCCACAGCCCTCTACTAAAATCAAACACATATCATATACATTATCTACAAAATAAATATTCCTAATGCGACCTAGAAACAAAGCTTGCTTTTTTATAATTCGTTGTAATTAAGGTTTATCCTGGTGCACCCTGAGCGATTCGAACGCCCGACCTTTTGATTCGTAGTCAAATGCTCTATCCAGCTGAGCTAAGGGTGCATAATTTTGAAACGCGATAATACAGCGTATAAATTATCTTTGCAATCCTGTAATTTTAGTTCTTGCTAAATCAGCTTTTATCGCTTTAGCAAAAGTCATAGCTGCAGGCTCTGGTTCTTCTATAGTTTCTGCTATAGCATTTTTTTCTAAATCATATTTTCCCGTTGTCACAGGAAGAGATAGAATAGAAGTATGGCTTTCTTTTTTAAAACCATCCATGCTCTTATAATGAGCATCATTCATAGAACTGGTTATATAACCAATTCTATTATTAGTAAGTCCAATTGTTTCAGAAAACATTGACACTGATTCTCCAGGCAAAATCAAAAGATCTGACGTTTCTAATAAACCCAAGAAGGGCTTATAAGCACTAATAGAAGGAGTAGCATATCTAAAATCAGCAAAATAAAAATCTTTAAAATTTTTAGATCTTAGGCGATTAAGAAAAGCTGCACTTACAGAATCCGTTGGTTCAGAAATATCTGTGTTTCCCCTATGTACAGTATTGTTTTCTTTCATTGTATCATTATGAAATTTACCGGTTCTAGGCCCATTAGTAACATATACATAATAATCGTCTTTCTTAGCTAAAATTTCTATATAATCTGCTAACTCTTCAGCTTCTTTTATTGTGTAAAGCTTTTGAGTTTTTCCATCTGAAAGAGGTGCATCACCACCAAGAATTAATACTAATTTCTTTTTATTAGTAACCGGTATTCTATCGGACCACTCTTCTAGCGAATTCTTGAGATCAGCTTTAGTTAAATTATGGGGTACTCCTATAGTTTCTGTTAAATGTCCAGAAATTTTCAAAGTATCTGGAGCAATTCCTTTTGGTAAATTAATTCGATCAATCAGTAAAAGATTCCCATCTTCAGGAAGTTGATGTCCGCTCCAAGCAGTATAAATCCTATTTTTAAAAGAATTTTTTAGTGTAAGCACTGCAGCGAGACTATCAGCTCCAGCGCCTATAACTACTATCTTATCAGCGTCCTCAAAAGTTCTAATTAAAGCATCAGCTTTCTTAACTTCATTAGCTTTAATTTCATGGATTATTAATTGTTTTGGCGCGTAAAGATCAGCCATCGACCTAGTAACCCCACGCACATTACTCATATCTCCTATTAAACTACTCAATAAACAAATAATATAGATCTTCATATTTCCCCGATCTTATAAATTTTTCCTTGACTATCTGCAATTAGATGTTAGATTCACTACTCTAAATAAATGTATTTTAAGTTAAAAGCAAGAGATTGAGTAATGGGCAAAGCTAAAACCGCAAGTAAAAATAACCCTGTTGAAAGAGAATCAGCTAAAGTTATTGTTTATAATGGCCAAAAGGTTAAGCCGGTAAAATTTATTAGTGCAAAAAGAAAATATATGGCCGTACAGCTTGAAAACGGGCAAATGGCATTCGATCAACAAGGCATGCCTATTGCCTGGAGCAAAATCAGAAATTAATAAAGGTTAAAAATGCCAAAATTAAAAACTAAATCAGGAGCAAAAAAAAGATTTTCGTTGACTGCTACAGGTCTCGTAAGAGGAACTCAAGCCGGTAAACGTCATGGTATGGTTAAAAGAAGTAGAAGACAAATCAGAGAGCAACGTGGCACAACTATTCTATGTCCTGCAGATGCTAAGATTGTAAAACAATTTCTACCATATGCATAATATTTAAGTTCTATAAATAGGTATCAATAATGGCACGTGTAAAAAGTGGTAAAGTAACAAAAGCTCGTCATAAAAAAATTCTTAAAATGGCTAAAGGCTATAGAGGAAGAGCAAAAACTTGCTTTACTGTGGCAATTGAAAAAGTTGAAAAAGCACTACAATACGCTTATCGAGATCGTCGTGCTAAAAAAAGAGAATTTAGAGGATTGTGGATTCAAAGAATCAACGCAGCTGTTCGTAATTACGGTTTAGTTTATTCACAATTTATAGATGGCTTGAACAAAGCTAACATCTCTTTAGATCGTAAAGTTCTTGCTGAAATGGCAGTTAGAACACCAGATTTATTTGCAGATATAGTATCAAAAGTTAAGGAAGTATTGTCGAAAAAAACAGCGTAAGCTAAACTTTGTAATAGAGCGTGCTTTATGGCAGATATTAAGCAGGTTATATCAGAGATAATTAAAGCAATAGACCATATTACTACTTTAGAGAGCCTTGAAGAAAAGCGTATTGAATATCTTGGCAAATCTGGAATACTTACTGAAGAATTTAAAAAATTAAGTACCCTCTCACCCCAAGAAAAAAAAGAATTTGGCAATATTATCAATAATTGTAAAGTTAGCCTTACTGAAAAACTTGAAAGCCAAAAAACTCTGCTTGAATCAAAACTACTTAATGAAAAATTAAAATTAGACAAATTAGATGTATCACTACCAATACGAGAACAAATAGATGGAGTTACGCATCCAATCTCACAAGCAATTGATGAAATAATCAATATCTTCGGCTCAATGGGTTTTATAGTTGCTGAAGGCCCTGATATTGATAATGATTTCAATAATTTTACAGCTCTCAATATTCCTGAAAATCACCCAGCAAGACAAATGCATGATACTTTTTACATGCCAATTAATGGTCAATTGCTTAGAACTCATACATCAACTGTTCAAATTAGAAAAATGTCTACCGAGAAGCCTCCATTTAGATTTATAGTTCCAGGAAGAGTTTATCGATGTGACTCAGATATGACCCACACACCAATGTTTCATCAAATAGAGGGTGTTTGCATAGATAAAACAATCAATATGGGGCATTTGAAAGGTTGTTTAGAGAGATTTTTACAACTATTTTTTGAAACCTTAAATATCAAAGTTCGTTTTAGACCAAGTTTCTTCCCATTTACAGAACCATCTGCAGAGGTTGATATTGGTTATAGTCTTGAAAATGATAACATTAAAATCGGTAATGGAGATAGTTGGTTAGAAATCCTAGGCTGCGGTATGGTTCATCCAAATGTTTTAATAAATGTTGGTATTGATCCAAATAAATATCAGGGATTTGCATTTGGCATGGGCGTTGAAAGAGTAGCTATGCTTAAATATGGCATTTCTGATTTACGTACTTTTTTTGAAGGTGATTTACGCTGGTTAAAAAAATATGGTTTCAAATTCTATGAAACTCCTAGTAGTAGGAGCTAAGTAATGAAATTCACCTTATCATGGCTAAAAAAATTTCTAGACTCTAATGCATCATTGGATGAGATTAGTAAAACTCTTACTTCACTTGGTTTAGAGGTTGAATCTATTACTGATCGTAGTAAAACTTTAGAAGCCTTTACCATTGCTGAAATTTTAGAAGCTTATCAACACCCAAATGCTGATCGCTTAAGAATCTGCAAAGTAAGTACTGGTGAAGAAATCTTAAACATAGTTTGCGGTGCAGCAAATGCTCGTACTGGAATCAAAGTTGTTCTAGCAAAATTCGGAACAACCTTGCCTAATGGTATGCTTATAAAGCAAACTAAAATAAGAGGCATAGATAGTTCTGGAATGCTCTGTTCTTCAGAAGAGCTTGGACTGGGAAAGCTTGAAGATGGCATCATCGAACTTTCTAGTGAAGCCAAATTAGGTGCTAAATTCTTAAGCATGCACCCAGAATTAACCGATCCAGTAATAGAAGTTTCAATTACTCCAAATCGTGGTGATTGTTTTGGGGTTTATGGAATTGCAAGAGATCTTGCAGCTGCTGGACTAGGTAAGCTGAATCCATTACCAAATTCAGTTAAACATAAAAAATTAATACCAAACCCAATAAAAATAAAAATAGAAGATACAAAAATTTGTCCGGCTTTAGTTGGTAGATATTTTTCTGGTGTAAAAAATTGTGAAAGTCCAAAGTGGCTAAAAGATTTGTTTAGAGCAATAGGTGAAGATTCGATTTCAGCATTAGTCGATATAACTAATTATATTTGCTATAGCTTTGGTAGACCCTTACATGTTTTTGATGCACAAAAAATCCAAGGTAATTTAATAGTTAGGAAAGCAAATAAAGACGAACAGTTAGAAGCTTTAAATGAAAAAACATATAACTTAACAACCGATGATATTGTAATAGCTGATGATAAAAATATCTTGTCCTTAGCTGGTATAATGGGAGGTAAAGATTCAGGGTGTTATTTACCAACTACGGAAGTATTTCTTGAATCTGCCTTGTTTGATCAAGCAACAATTACTGCTACAGGCAGAAAGCATATGATTGACAGCGATGCAAGGCAAAGATTTGAGCGTGGCGTGGATAAACAATTTGTTATTATCGGCGCTGAGTTAGCAAGTAACTTAATTTTAGAAATGTGTGGTGGTAGTTGCAGTGAATATGTTATAGCAGGCTCGGTTGAGTATGAACATAAAAAAATCATTTTTGATTTAGCTAAGCTAGAGTCATTATCTGGATTATCAATTAAATTGCATGATGCAAAAAATATTCTAGAAAAGCTGGGTTTTATTTGTCATAATAAAAATAATAGTTTGGAATGCATAGTACCATCTTGGCGTAATGATATAAATATTCCTGAAGACTTAATAGAAGAATTATTGCGCATAAATAGTTACGATATAATCCCTACACTAAAATTACCCACAAGCCCTTTAACTCAGCCAGTTCTTACAAAACAACAAAAATTATTAAACCAAATTAGAAAGGTTTTAATTGCAAGTGGATTAAATGAAGTAATAACATGGTCATTCATGTCTTCTAAAAATTCAGAATTATTTGCGCCAATTATTGATGAACTTAGAATTTTCAATCCAATTAGCACAGACCTGGATATTATGCGTAGTTCAATATTACCAAATCTAATAGAGTTAGTCCCAAAAAACCATAACCGCTCTTTACAAAATTTAGCCTTTTTTGAAACTGGACCTGTATTTACTTGGAAAAAAAATCAATATCAGCAAAATAAAATTATTGCTGGAGTAAGATTTGGTGACATAGTCCAAAAAAATTGGCATAAAGAGTTAAGAAGCGTAGATATATTTGATGCAAAAAGCGATCTTTATAGAATCCTATCTGTTTTTAATATAAACGTTGATAATTGTGAATTAGACACTAAAGATTTACCTAATTATTACCACCCAGCTCGTTCTGCTTGTGTAAAACTTAAAGAAAAGATATTAGGTTTTTTTGGAGAAATTCACCCACGAATTCAAGCAAAATTTGATCTACCAAAAGAAGTTATTGCTTTTGAATGTTTAGTAGAAAATCTAGTTGATGGCAAAAAAGCCATTAGTGATCCAATCTCTGATTTTCAACCTGTACAAAGAGACTTTGCATTTTTATTAAATTTGGATACTATGGTTGGAGAAGTAAGCAATACTATAAAACAAGCTGATAATTTAATCAAAGAAGTGAGTGTATTTGATGTTTATAATGATGATAAACTAACTTCATCTGGTAAAAAATCAGTAGCATTTTCAGTAAAGTTACAAGCATCTCATAACCTTGATGCCAGTGAAATTAACATGATTTCTACAAAAATAATAGATCTTGTTAAGCAAAAATTTGAAGCTGAATTGCGTTAAACTCAATGAGGAATTTATGACAAAATATAGAATCGAAAAAGACTCTTTTGGAGAAATCAAGGTCCAAGATAATTGTTACTGGGGAGCGCAAACACAAAGATCCTTAGAAAACTTTAAAATTGGCATTGAAAAAATGCCTATTACTTTAATTAGAGCATTAGCAATTGTTAAACGATGCGCTGCGATAGTTAACGTAAAATTAGGACAACTAGATAAAACTAAAGGTGATGCTATAGTCTACGCAGCAGATCAAATCATTGCAGGAAACTTCGATAATCAATTTCCTCTTGCAGTATGGCAAACAGGCTCAGGAACACAAACAAACATGAATGTAAATGAAGTTATATCAAACCTTGCAATTCAAAAATTGGGTGGTAGTTTAGGTTCAAAAGATCCAATCCATCCTAATGACGATGTAAATATGAGCCAATCTTCAAACGATTGCTTTCCTACAGCAATGCATATTGCAACAATGTTGAATATAGAGAAAAAACTTTTACCAGCTTTAAGTTACTTACATAATGCTATTAATAAAAAAGTTAATGAATTTAAGGACATAATTAAAATCGGACGTACCCACATGCAAGACGCTACACCAATAACTTTGGGACAAGAATTCTCAGGTTATGCAACACAAATTGAATTTGGCATAGAGCGTATCAAGTCATGCTTAAAAAGATTGTCTTATTTGGCTCAAGGCGGAACAGCAGTTGGAACCGGGATTAATAGCTTTAAAGGATTTGCAGAAGAATTTGCTCAACAAGTTACTAATTATACAGGAATTAAATTTGAAACTGCTCCTAATAAATTCGAAGCTTTAGCTTCCAATGATACAATGATAGAAATCTCTGGATCAATCAATGTACTTGCATCTAGTCTAATGAAGATAGCTAATGATATAAGGCTGATGGGCTCTGGACCAAGAAGTGGCCTAGGAGAGCTCTCTTTACCAGAAAATGAACCTGGTTCATCAATAATGCCAGGAAAGGTTAATCCTACTCAATGCGAAGCATTAACAATGCTATGCGTTCAAGTAATGGGGAATAATACAGCAATAACTATTGCAGGATCAAACGGACACTTAGAGCTAAATGTTTTTAAACCATTGATAATTTATAATATATTACAATCCATTGATTTGATTGCAGATGGTTCTTTGAGTTTTGTAGATAAATGTTTAAACGGAATTAAACCAAATATTGAGAGAATAAACGAACTATGCGAACAATCATTAATGCTCGTCACAGCTTTAAATCCCCATATTGGTTATGATAATGCAGCAAAAATTGCAAAAAAAGCGCATGTTGAAAATATAACCCTAAAACAGGCAGCTATAGCTCTAAATTTAGCCACTGAAACCCAATATAATCAATGGGTTAATTTAGAAGATATGGTAAAAATCAAATAATGACCTTTACTTCATCTAAAAGGATAGTACAATTATGAATATAATTTGTTATTCTTGATTTGTTGAAACACAATGGAAGCTGCAGCTAAACTGATTGCTGAAGATATAAAAACTGGCAAATATTTTGCCGAGGCTAGGCATTGGTATAATAGGGTTTATTTACAACCTCTATCTGAAACGTCTATAGTTTTTACTATGATGGCAATTTTTGTTGGAACTTTGTTAGTTGTAACTTATAACCTATTTTCAGTATTTCCAATAGTAACTAAAGTAGATACATTAGCATTTTTGCCAAGTACTCTTGATAGCTATCCTGTTATTAAAAATATCGCGAAACCTGAAAAAACAACAAAAGAAGTAGTGCTTGAATATTTGTGTGATAGATATGTAAAAGCAATTGAATCATATAATTATAGTAATTTAATTTATAATTATAATTTTATCTTTCGTAGCTCTTCTAAGCAATTATTTGATAACTATTATCAAAATCTTGCTATTTCTAATCCTAATAGTCCATTAGTGCTATATCAAGATACAAAAACTGTTGAAATAATTATTATAGACACTAATGTACAAATTAGCACTGGTAGTGCTGTTGTTAAATTTAATAAAATTGTTCGGGATGCACAAAACAAAGAATTATCAAATGCTTACTTAACATCAAATTTAAATTTTTACATAGATAATTATGATTTTTCAAAATCTATAAATTCTAGGTTAAACTTTATTGTTACAAAATATAATACAAAACAAACAACTACATAGTGAAAAGAATGATTTTGAGATTTTTATTAATAGCTTTTATTATAACAAAAACACTAACAGCACATGCTATACGTGAACCACGTGCGACATCTATAGACAGTAGAATAAGAGTTTTAGTATATCACCCTAATGATGTATTTAAGTATACTGGCTATTATGGATATCAAGGTAGTATTCAGCTAGCTCAAAACGAGACTATTGAAACTATTTCAATGGGAGACACAATATCTTGGCAAATGATACCATCAGGAAATCGTATATTTCTAAAACCGACAGGTTCTGATGCCACTACTAATATGACTTTAATTACTAACCAACGAATTTATTTTTTTGAACTACACGCTAAAACAGCTACAAACATTAATGATCCCGGATTAGTTTTTACAGTAAAGTTTTTATACCCAGAATCATCAGATATTACTAATTTTAGCAAAATTTCTGTTCCCTCAGGTCCTGATTTAAAACATCCAGAGAAATATAATTTTAAATATACTATTAGTGGTTCTGAGAATATATCACCTATCCAAATATTTGATGATGGAGAATTTACTTATTTCCAGTTCAAAAATAAAAATATTTCTATACCAGGATTCTTTGAAGTGCTATCCGATGATACTGAAGCATTAGTTAATTATCAGGTAGTTGGAAACTATATTGTCCTAGAGAAAGTAACAAGCAAGTTGACCTTGCGTCATGGTCGTGATATCGTATGCGTTTTCAATGAGGCTTTTGCAAACTAACATACTTTCTTCAAAGCCTGTATTATTAAGGATTAGTAAATGAATTTCTTAAAAAAATTTATACCTAGCATTCACAAGGATGGTTATGTATTTGTATGTATATTCGTAATCGTCTCATCAATTCTTGGTACGATCTGGCCGTCTCTAAGTTGGTTTTGTACAATATTAACATTATGGTGTGTTTATTTTTTCCGCGATCCCGAAAGGATTGTACCAATAGGTGAAAACCTTATTCTTAGCCCAGCTGATGGAGTTGTACAAAAAATAGAGCAGGCTCAGCTTCCTGCTGAACTAAATATAGGAAGTGGGCAACGTACAAGAATTAGTATATTTCTAAATGTATTCAATGTTCATGTAAATAGAGTTCCATCAACTGGTCAAATAACAAAACTTTTCTATCATCATGGTAAATTCTTTAATGCATCTTTAGATAAGGCCAGTGTTCATAATGAAAGGCAGCTAGTTGTAATGAAACTATCAAATGGACAAGAATTAATATTTGTACAAATCGCAGGATTAATAGCACGTAGAATTGTATGCGACTTAAGTGAAGGTCAGCATGTTATTGCCGGTGATAGATTTGGAATAATAAGATTCGGCAGCAGAATGGATATATATTTGCCTGAAGGAATTAAACCAAATATTCTAGAAGGTCAAACTACTATAGGCGGCGAAACTATACTAGCATATATAGACTGATAAATATGTTAAAAAAAACAAAAGTAAAAGATAAAATCAAGGAAAAAACTACCCATCCTTTGCCTATATATCGATTATTTCCTAGTATTATTACTATAATAGCGCTATGTGCAGGTCTTACTTCTATTAGATACGGATTTGATCATAAATGGGAATATAGTATGTTATTGCTAATTATTGCAGCTTTCCTTGATGTAATGGATGGAAGAGTTGCAAGATACCTGCAGGTAACTAGTGACTTTGGAGCTCAAATAGACTCTTTAGCAGACTTTTTAAATTTTGGTATAGCACCAGCTATAACTTTATATTTATGGACACTGCACTCAATCCCGACAAAAGGTATTGGTTGGGGTTTCGTTTTAGTATTTGTAGTATGTTGTGCAATAAGACTAGCAAGATTTAATGCAATGCTGCATACTGTTAAAGAAAGGCAGTCATGGCAAGAATCATTCTTTGTAGGAATGCCTTCTACAATAGGAGGGATTATGGTAACTTTGCCACTCATGATAAGCATCGAATGGCCAGAGATTCAATTAGTGGAATATCCTAAATCAATTGGGTGTTATATGATTATTATAGCATTTGCAATGGCTAGTAGAATTCCCACATTTTCCATTAAAAAACTTTATGTTGCTCAGGATAAAGTAGCTTTAGTATTAGCTTTGACAGCGCTATTGATTGCTGCATTGCTTATAGAGCCTTGGATAACAATTTCAACTATTTCAGTGCTTTATATATTATCTATACCAGTTAGCATAAAAATATATTACAAACGCTTTAAACAGCACAAAACTGATATTATATAAACTTAAGAAATTAAACTAGGTATTAATAGTAGCTTTCTGGTAGTGCAGAATGAAACTTTAACTCTCCTTCTTCTTAGCATTCTTAATCAGAAGTTAGCAATCTTAACCAATGACCAAGATTATACCAACGATATTTTGATTCCGAACTTTCTGGCATTAAAGAAGAATGATGTACTAAGATCACCCATTTGCCATTAACCTTTTTATAAATAAATGAATATCTTGCCATTACTTCTTCAGCTTTGCCATTTTTAATTAAAGTAAATTCATACACTCCATTATCAGCAACAGTGTTATCATTAATGGTATCGATAAATCTTTCAACTATTCTTCCTTGCGGTTTAAGCTTTAAAAAATCAACAAAATAATCTTTTATTAACTCATGACCACTTCTAACTACGTTTGAAACTGTAGGAAGTAGTATAGCATCATCAGCGTATAGCGCAGTTACAGTTGCTGGATCTTGTGTTTGTAAAGCTTTATTCCATTGATCAAATAAGGCAGCTACATCACTATCTTTAACTTCAGCATTTGCAATATTATTAGAAAGAAATAAGATCATTAGTAGGAAAATAATATTCTTCATACAACCCTCAATTGATACATTAATATGTTAATTCTATCTACAATGATATCAGTAAATAAAAGCCCTAGTCAACGTTTTTTTGATATATAGTCACAACAAATTTCTACTCTTGACACACTTAATTACTAAGATTAAACTTGCCCGCGTTGATGATTAATCATGATAGCTTTTAGAATCATAGATTAAATAGTTATCAGCTAAATAACTCACTCTATAATATAGGACTTTATCATGCGAAAAGTACCAAAAAAAGATAAAAAATTTTTAGATCTTACAACCGAACAAAAAAAAACAAAAATACTACTTTTTGCTTCAATTGGAAATTTCTTAGAATTATACGATTATACTCTATATGCAGTTTTATTATTCGTAATTTCTCCTGAATTTTTTCCAAGTAACTCAAATTCAACATCTTTACTATTTGGCATGCTAAGCTTTGCCATTACTATGCTTATTTGCCCACTTTCTGCGTGGTTTTGGGGTTGGTTCGGAGATCGATATGGCAGACTACCAATGTTAAAACAATCAATAATGTTGATGGCCATTCCTTCGTTGTTAATTAGCTTACTACCAAATTATAGGGAAATAGGCATATTCGCACCAGTATTACTTATCTCATGTAGAATATTACAATCCATTAGTGCAAGCGGTGAAGTTATGGGAGGAAAAATTTTTGCAATGGAGCATCTAGGAAAGCGTAATTTTGGTAATGTTGCAGGACTTACCAGTTTAGGTGGTTCTCTTGGTGTTGGGCTAGCTATGGGAATGGGATTATTAATTAGCAAAACAGGTATATCATGGCGCTTACCTTTTTTTATGGGAGGTAGCTTAGCTATAGTTGGTTTAATGATCAGGCGTAAATTATCTGAATCTCCTGAGTTTATTTCTTTATTAAAAAATATATCTGAAAATAATAATAAAGAAGCAGGTTTAATATCCATAATAAAGCAATATAAAACCGAAGTAATTATAACTATTGCTTTAGGATCTTTGCTTGGTGTACTTTCATATACAATATCGGGATTTCTTAGCCCATACCTTATTTCTTTAGGATTCAATAAAGAAACTGCATACTCAGCGGGACTAGCAGGACTATTTATATGTGCGACTACATCATTTCTTACAGGCAAATTTATTGATAAAATCAGAAATGTAAGAAAAATAATGAATATTAATATGATATTATGTATTTTTACTTTTCCGATATCATTTAGCTTACTTTTATTAAGTGCACATGGTTATAGTATTTTAATGTTATACATGGCTTATATTTTACTAGGAGGAATTTTAGGCATTAACGCTACTTGCTGTAGCGTAATAATGTATCAATTATTTACTCCAGAAAATCGTTGTCGTGGAGTTATGATTTGTTATGCTTTAGGTATAGCAGTATTTGGTGGGTTTTCACCTCTAATACTACAACTACTTAATAATGTAAATCATATGCTTCCGGCGGGAGCTTTGACTATAACTACTATAATTATATATTTTATATATAAGAAAAATATGGAGAAAAAATATGATGCTCTGTCTTGATATAGGTAACACTCAAATATATGGTGGTTGTCATAATAGCAAAGAAATTATTCATAGCTTTCGTATTAACACAAAGCGAGGATGGAGCTCGGACGAATTTGGTGTATTTCTGCGAAGTTATTTTAAAGAACAAAGTATAGATCTAATATCTATTAAAAAAATATCTATTTGTTCTGTAGTACCTTCTATAAATTATTCTATCAGAAGTGCTTGCATAAAATACTTTAACATTGATCCTTTTGTGATTCAGTTGGGAATAAAAACAGGATTAATTGTAAATAAATATAAAAATCCACATGAAATCGGCGCAGATATAGTAACAGGATGCGTAGCTGCAATGAATTTAAAACCTGGGCATAATATTATAATAGCAGATCTAGGAACGTGCACTACAATTGCAGCAGTAAATAGTGATCGCGAATTTAAAAGTGGAGTTATTTTGCCAGGTATTAAAACTCAAGCGGATTCATTATCTCTAGTAGCAGAAAAACTCTCATCAATTGATATTATTGCGCCACCAACAGTAACTGGAACTAGCACTTCGCATGCTATTCAGTCAGGCATATATTATGGGCATATGGCTGCAATAAAAGAATTAAGTAAACAAATCTCTAAAGAAGTATTTGGCAATCCTAATGATTTTATAATCATAGGAACGGGTGGCTTTGCAACTTTATATAATGATTGTAAATTATTTGATATAATTGAGCCTAATCTTATTCTAAATGGGCTAGTTATAATAGAAAAAATGAATAATTTATGAGCTTATCTAGCTTTATTAAATCTGAAATTAGTAGTGGTATTATCATGATATCTGCTGCTTTCCTTGCAATAATATTAGCTAATTCTTTTACGGCGCAATGGTATTTTTCTTTAGTTAATATGCCTATAGAAATAGGTTTTGGAAAACAAAGTATTATTGAACCATTTAAGCAATTAGTAAAAGACATTTTAATGATATTCTTCTTTCTGCTTATAGGCATGGAACTAAAATTTGAGATGCTCGAAGGTTCATTATCAAATAAAAAACAAATTTTATTACCTTTATTAGCAGCAATAGGTGGCATGCTATTACCAGCAATAGTTTTTTTGCTTATAAATTACAATAACCCGCAGCATTGGAACGGTTGGGCAATTCCTTCAGCAACAGACATAGCATTTGCTTTATGCATCCTGCTTTTAGTAGGAAAACATGTGCCCTCTACACTTAAAATATTTCTTCTTGCTATCGCAATATTTGATGATTTAGGAGCAATATTAATAATTGCTATATTTTACACAGGAAAACTATTTATTTTGCCTTTATTAATAGCAATCTTAGCAATAGCAGCATTATATATGCTAAATCAAATGCGTATCATATCAATATATGCCTACATGATAGTAGGAACAATATTATGTATTGCTCTTTATCAAAGCGGTATTCATACTACTATAGGTGGAGTTATAGTTGGAATGACAATACCCCTTTATGATCAAAAAAATAAATCAAATTCGCCACTTAAAAGCTTTACTACCTTCTTACACCTGTGGGTAAATTTTCTTATCTTACCATTATTTGCATTTACTACAGCTGGAATAAATTTAAGCAATATTAGTTTAGAAATGGTTACAGAGCCATTACTATTAGGCACAGCACTTGGTTTATTTATTGGAAAACAAATTGGTATATTCGGCGTCAGTTGGCTAGTTATAAAATTTGGCTTTGCTAACTTACCAAAAAATGCTAATTGGAAACAAATTTATGGAATTTCAATCATTGCAGGAGTAGGCTTTACTATGAGCTTATTTATAAATATGTTAGCTTTTAACGATTCATTAATGCAAGAAAAAGCAAAAATCGGAGTTATTTGTGGCTCACTGATATCAGCAATTTTTGGGTGGATTATTTTATCTTCTGCGCATAATTCTAAAAAAACCTAGCATTTTATTAATTCAAGAATTAGCTTTGCAGCTTTATCGCTAGGCTTAATTTTATCTTTAGGTTCAAGTTGACTCAGAATTTTCCTAGATTCCATAACTTGCTTTTTACCATCTCCGATAGTAAGCCTTACTAAGGCAGCAGATAAATTTTTTGCTGTGCAATTTTCTTGCAAAAACTCAGGAATAATTTCCTTTTTTGCTAAAATATTCACAATGCTAACATAGGTATTAATCTTATAAATATATTTTAAAATCCATGCTGTAAGCTTATTAACCTTATATGCAACAATCATAGGTACATTAGCAAACGCCATCTCTAAACTAATTGTACCAGATTTCACAATTGCAAAATTCATTGCTTTTAACATATTAGTCTTTGCAGGCTCATTTATTGGTACTACAAAATTTATATTAAACTTATTCATTGTATTTTTTATTTGCTCGGCAAGTTCTTTAGAAATAGTTGGAAAAACCCAAACTATTTCTTTATCTTTTGATTGTTTATTAAAAAGATCGATTGTTTTAGCAAAAATAGGAAGCATCATATTTACTTCATTTACCCTACTACCACACATAACTCCAAAAACTAATGCATTAGAAGATATTTTGTATTTTTTTCGAAAAATTTCTGGATCACTTTTGATCCAATCGTCTTCAATGCTAGGATGACCAATAAATTTACAAGCCAATCCAACTCTTGTAAAATATGGTGGTTCGAAAGGAAGTAATGCCAGAACTAAATCATAATATCTCTTTAAGTAAGCAGCGCGCTTAGGCTTATATGCCCATACTGAAGGTGCAACATAATGAACTAATTTAGTATGGCTACGATCTATTTGCTTTGCTACTCTAGTTCCAAATCCTGGTGAATCTATAGTAACTACTACATCTGGTTTAAATTTATTAATTGCTTTTACAGTCCGTTTAATTAAATTCAATATTCGGAAAGCATGGGATAAAACCTCAACAAATCCCATTAGAGAAATTTGATTCATCGGAAAAATAGAATTCACCCCTTCGTTAGCCATTTTATCCCCGCCAACAGCCTGAAAAATAATTTCTCCTTTATACTGAGATTTTAAAGACTTGATTAGAGACGCACCTAGCTTATCACCAGATATTTCACCAGCAATTATAAAGATTTTTACTTTTCGCATTTCTCTATAATAAAATCTTTGATTGCATTAATTACAAAAGGAATTTTAGCAGAATCATCGCCACCACCTTGAGCTAAATCCATACGACCACCACCTTTAGTGCCAAAAATATCAGACGCGATATGAACTAGTTCTAAAGCAGAAATATGCTCGTAAATATCTTTACTAACTGCTATAACATATGAAATTTTTTCTTCAATAACACTAAACAAAATAATAATCGAAGACGTATTATCTCTTACATAATTTTGTACTGCATTCCTTAATTCTTTCACCTCAAAATTATCTAAAGATTTACTTACAAATTTATAATTACTAATCTTAGTAAGATCTTTTTCTGTAAAAGATAACAACTTGGCAAGATTACTTCCTCTCATTCCATCGATGTCTTTTTCTAATTTTCTTTTACTGTCAATTAAACCTATAATTTTTGCTTCTAATTCATCTGAATTTGTTTTCATCAATGAAGATAAATTTATAATAAGATCTCTTTGTTTTTGAGTGTATTTTACTGCTTCTGCACCAGTAATTGCTTCTATCCTTCTTATACCAGCAGCGATAGAAGATTCAGAAATTATTTTGAACAAACCAATCTCACCTAAACGATGTACATGAGTACCACCACATAATTCTGTAGAAATATCTGATTTATTACTACTTTCAACAGATACCACTCTAACTTCTGAATCGTATTTTTCACCAAACAAAGCAATTGCACCCTTTTCTAAAGCCTGTTCGTAATTCATTATTTTAGTTGTTATGGTATAATCATTGATGATTAATTGATTTATTTCTGCTTCGACTTCGTTAAGCACAGAATGTGAAACTACTTTTGAATAATTTATATCAAATCTTAATCGATCAGCAGAAACCAGTGATCCGCTTTGCGTTACATATTTACCTAATTTTTGACGTAATACTGCATGCAACAAATGAGTCGCTGTATGATTAGCTCTAAGTTTTTTCCTATAACTTTGATCTACAGTCAATTTAACCGCTTGCGCCAATTTAATAATACCTCTAAGTAATATACACTCATGAATATATAGACTAGCTATTGGTTTTTTAGTATCAACTACTTTAATCTGTAAATAATCATCTCCTGATATCATACCAACATCACCAAGTTGACCACCTGATTCTCCATAAAAAGTTGTTTGATTTACTACTAGATAAAACTTACTATTTATATCTTTTACTTTATTTACAAAAGTATTATTTTGTACTATCCCTAATACAGTTGCTGAAATTTCTGTTAAATCATAACCAAGAAACTCTGTATTACCATGCTTATTTTTTATTTCAAACCATAAATCATTTACTATGCTTGAGCCTGACCCAACCCAAGATTTCTTGGCCAATTCTTTTTGCGCTAGCATAGATTTATGAAAACTCTCAACATCGACCTCTATGTTTTTATCTTTTAAAATATCTGTAGTAAGATCTAATGGGAAACCATAAGTATCGTGAAGTTTAAATGCCACTTCTCCAGGTAAGTGCTTACCACTTCCTAAAGTATCAACTTCGCTATTTAATAACTTTAACCCACGCTCTAAAGTTACTAGAAAACTTTCCTCTTCACGCAATAATATTTGTGCTACAAATTCTTGTGCTCTCGCTAATTCTGGATAAGAATCTCCCATTTGCCCTATTAAACTAGGAAGTATTTGATATAATAATGGCTCCTTATATCCTAATTGATGAATATGCCTAATTGCTCGGCGTATAATTCTTCTTAAAACATAACCTCTACCTTCATTAGAAGGAATAACACCATCTGCTATTAAAAATGAAGATGATCGCAAATGATCTGCAATAATTCGATAAGAAATTTTAGCTTTATCAGACGGCTGTACTCCTATAAAATCAATACAAGATTTAATCAATGATTTAAATAAATCTATTTCATAATTATCGTACACTCCTTGTACTACTGCAGAAAGTCTTTCAAGACCCATACCAGTATCAATACATTGTATTGGTAAATTTACTCTATTACCATTGGCTAATTGCTCGTATTGCATAAAAACCAGATTCCAAATCTCAATATATCGATCACCATCTTGATCTTTTGTACCTGGTAATCCACCAAAAATTTTATCGCCATGATCATAAAAGATTTCGGTGCAAGGACCGCATGGACCAGTATTACCCATAGACCAAAAATTATCATTAGTACTAATTTTAATGATTCGATCTTCATTTAAACCTGCTATTTTATGCCATAATTTAAATGCTTGCTCATCTTCGTGATAAACTGTTACATATAATTTATCTTTATTAAGACCGATTTCTTTCGTGATCAACTCCCATGCATACCTAATTGCGTCTTCTTTGAAATAATCACCAAATGAAAAATTACCTAACATTTCAAAAAAAGTAAGATGTCTTGCAGTATACCCTACATTATCTAAATCATTATGCTTACCTCCTGCACGCACACATTTTTGACTCGAAGTTACTTTAGTATAATCTCGTTTTTCCTTACCAGTAAAAACATCTTTAAATTGAACCATTCCTGAATTAGTAAACATTAAAGTAGGGTCGTTATGAGGCACTAAAGAGCTGGAATGTACAGCTTTATGACCATGCATTTTAAAATAATCTAAAAATAAATTACGTAACTGACTTAAATTTTTCATAAAAATACTTATTTAGATATTGCGCTGTATTATAAAATAAATAATCTACAATGCATAATTAGTCTATGATTTTATGTTTATAATAGATCCAAAGACCAACGGGAACGAGGAATAAAATTAATATTATCTGTTAAACCTAGCTTATATCTCTCAATACCAGCCCAAGCAATCATAGCTGCATTATCACCGCATAATTTTATTGGTGGTGCTACAAAATCAAATCCATATTCACTAGCAGCTAATGATAATTTTTCCCTAATATGCTGATTTGCTGCGACACCTCCAGCTAAAACTATTGTATTAACTTTTGGCGCCTCTCTTGCACATATTTTAAATGCATTAATCATTCTACTTTGTAAAATCTCACTTATAGTATGCTGCAAAGAAGCACATACATCATTTACATCAGCTTCAGTTAATTCTTTAATTTCATCAATTTGCCTTTTTACAGCAGCCTTTAAGCCTGAAAATGAAAAATCACATCCTGATCTGCCTAATAATGGTCTAGGGAACTTAAATCGATTATACTTGCCATTTTTTGCTCTTTGTTCAACTATTTGCCCCCCAGGATAACCAAGGCCAAGCATCTTTGCCACTTTATCAAAGCATTCTCCAGCCGCATCATCCATTGTCGAACCTAAAAGCATGTATTGGACAACGTTATAAACAATTAGAAGCTGACAATGCCCTCCTGAAACTAACATTAATAAAAATGGAAAATCTACCTCATTTGTAAGACGAACTGTTAGAGCATGTCCTTCAAGATGATTTACTGCAATAATTGGTTTATGAGAAGCTGCTGCTATTGCTTTGGCATACATTACTCCAACTATAACACCACCAATTAAACCAGGACCTGCAGTGACTGCAATAGCATCCAAATCATTATAGGTGAGCTTAGCTTGTGTCATTATTCTGGAAATCATATTACCCAAATAGTCCATATGACTTCTTGCTGCTACCTCCGGAACCACTCCTCCAAAAGGCTGATGTGCCTCTATCTGCGAATAAATTTCATGCTCAATAATATTTTTATTATCAGCTACTATTGCAACTGAAGTTTCATCACAACTTGATTCAATTCCTAATACTTTAATCATTGTCGTCAATCAAATTCAAAAGATCTTGATTTTGGACAGTCTTAATACCTAAGTAATCAAATGTAAATGGGGTTAATACCCTCCCTCTAGCTGTTCTTTGGATAAAGCCTTGCTGAATCAAAAACGGCTCAATGGTTTCTTCAATCGAATCTTTATGTTCCGACAATCCAGCTGCTATGGTTTCAACTCCAACTGGCCCACCATTATAATGCTGTGCAATAAATTTTAAGTAACGATAATCATTACTATCTAAACCAAATTTATCTACTTCTAATTTTTGCAATGCTTCATCAGCAACTTGAGCATTTATACTACTTGATTTATTGTATTGGGCATAATCAGCCACTCTTCTTAATAACCTCAATGCAACTCTAGGAGTACCACGCGAACGTTTTGCAATCTCATGAGCACCCTCAATATTAAATTGCATATTGAGAATTTTTGTACCGCGCGAAACAATCTCTACTAGTTCATTAGTTTCATAATAATTTAGACGTAATGGGATACCAAATCTATCACGCAATGGGTTGGAAATCAGACCTAATCTAGTAGTTGCTCCTACCAAAGTAAATTTTGGTAAATCAATGGATACACTACGAGCTGCTGGACCTTCACCAATTATAATATCAAGCCTGAAATCCTCCATTGCAGAGTAAAGAATCTCTTCTACACTTGGATTTAATCTATGAATTTCATCAATAAATAATACGTCATGCTCTTCCAAATTAGTCAAGATAGCCGCAAGATCACCAGCTTTTGACAAAATTGGTCCAGAGGTCGAGCGAATATTAACTCCTAATTCTTTAGCTACTATTTGAGCTATCGAAGTTTTGCCCAATCCAGGAGGGCCATATAAAAGAACATGATCTAACGCACTTTTTCTATCTTGCGCTGCTTTAATAAAAACTTGCAAATTCTCCTTGATATGATTTTGTCCGATAAATTCACTCAATGAAGAAGGTCTAAGCGTTTTTTCTTCTTCATCAGATTGCAAAAATTTTTCTTCCAATATTTTTGAATTAAAATCCATTTAATTTAAGTTCATTTTGAAAATTGTTTAAGCGCTAATTTAATTAGATCACTAATTTTAATATCAGGCTTTTCCACTAAAATTTTATTTACAATAACATACGCATCGCTTTTGTTAATCCCTAAATTTACTAAGGCAGAAATAGAATCTTCTTGGATGCTATTCTTTGGGCTACTATGTGAGCTATTAATATTGACAACAAAATCAGTTGCAAAGTTCATATCTTTATCTTTTAATTCAGTAAAAATTCTACTAGTTAATTTTGGACCAACCCCTGAAATGCCAGAAAAAGCTTTAATATCTTGCGAGGCTAAAGCCACAGCAATTTTATCAGGAGACAAAGCACTAAGAATTGTTAGTGCCAATTTTGCACCAACACCTTGTACAGTAGTTAACTTAGTAAAACAATTTTGTTCAGTTTTAGTACAAAAACCAAGCAAGGAAATTTGATCTTCCCTAACTAAAGTCTCAATAAATAATTCCACTTTCTGGCCTATGTTTTTAGTTAAAATCTCTAGAATCTTGGTTGAACATAAAACTTTGTACCCGACTCCGGCAACATCGATGATTACATAGTCTTTTTCAATACTATCAACTAAACCTTTTAACTTTCCTATCACAGATTACCATTTTTTTAAATTTCTCTTATTCTAGCATGAAAGCTAGGGTAATTGCTATAGGAAATAAATTGCTATAAACAAATATTCTATTGACAGAAATAAAAGCCACAGATTGTAATGCTTAATTAAATTGTTCAAGATGGATCAATGAATGGTTAAGCTCTACGCTAAATCGCAAAAAACTCTTGGTTGTTTTTCGATAATTAAATTCAACTATTGACATATTATAATATGTGACTGTATATATGAGCATTCAATCATTTAATCATACTTAATTGAGATAAAAAAATGTCAAAAGAACGCCAATATTTATTATCTTATAGTCCGCAATTACTAAATAAAAGAGAAGATACAATAAGGCACCTTAACGCATTAGAAGTACAAGAAGTGCTAGAATTTAAATTACTTCTTTCCCGTTACTGGTTTAGAAGAAACGATTAGAAACACAGGTTATAGCGGTTATAGAACATTATCTCAGGATAAAGAAAAATGTTTAGTAGTATGTAAAATATCTGACGAGTTAAAACATGGGGTGTTTTCTACTATTTTTATCCCTGAGAGAACCATAATTGCAGAATATACTGGCGTAATGATTCCTGCATCTCAAAACTCCGGTTCCTATTCAATAGTGTCCTCTTATGAGCAGGAAGCTTTTACTATATTACAAGAAAAGTTCAAAAAGTATGTCTTATTAAATAAAGTGTTACAGGGTAAGTATTACAAAAGAAAAAACTGTCCTGCCCCCCTATAATGATGCCAGATTTAAGTTAGTAGTTTAAAAAA
>CAZEVK010000025.1:0-24710 GCA_964515755.1 uncultured Rickettsia sp.
AGGATAATAATAGGCAAATAATTTTAAAAATCAATTGAGTTTTCATTAAATAATCCAATAAAGAACCAATAATAATCCCAGCAATGACAGAAGAAACAAGCTCTATACATACACGAGAAGCAGTAATTTTTGAAATACCTGGGTAAGATGGCTTCTCATCACGTTTTTTATACTCTTCAATCCTTTTTTTAAGCTCATTTAAATCTTTATGCATCTTTTAGCCTCTGATCAAGTAAATCAAATAACTTCTTTTTATTTACAGCTCCTACAATTTTTTCTCCATTAATTATAATCGTAGGCGTAGCGTTAATTTGTAAAATATTATGGGCATCAAGACGTAATTGAATTATTTGATTTTCTATATTTTTATCATTAAAACATTTTGTAATTTGTTGTGGAGTTAATCCGCCCAATTTTCCAATATTCTCAAATATCGAAATATAATCTCCTGAAGTAGCCCAAGAACGTTGAGTTTCAAACAAAGATTGTAAAAATAAATAATATTTTCCTTCTCCTCCGCAAATTGGCAAAATTGCAGCTTTTGCAGCTTGCTCATTTAATGGGTAATTTCGATGAATATACTTCACTAAACCAGTGTCAATATATTTTGTTTTGAGAGTAGAAAAAACACTGTTGTGAAACCAAGCACAGCTTGGACAAGATAATGATGAATATTCAATAAATGTAACTTTAGCATTTACATTGCCCATTATATAATCATTAGGCATTTGTACAAAATATTTTTGTTGATTTTGCAATAACTGCTCAGCATATACAAGGCTGGGCATAAAAATCATCCATAATATGATATAATATATTAATTTCATGTAGAACATCTTAAAATTTTCAAATCCCATCCTATTATATAGTTAAATAAATGGCAAGACTGAGTTTTATTGAACTAGAACCGAATTTTTCTTTCTAAATGCTTATTTTTAAATAAAGTTCAACTGTCATATCTACTTTATCTTCGCCAACTTATTTCTTTTTAGTCATATATTCGACTGTAATATTACCATTAGAAACAATTATTATTATATTATTAGGTTAATA
Organism: uncultured Rickettsia sp.; assembly: GCA_964515755.1. Taxonomy (GTDB): domain Bacteria; phylum Pseudomonadota; class Alphaproteobacteria; order Rickettsiales; family JABSSG01; genus JAGVLN01. The sequence goes on from CAZEVK010000025.1 coordinate 1,054, forward strand.
AAAATTGCTTTGTCATCTAGACATGGCAATTTCTCAATTTATTTCCCATAGCAAGACATATTTAATAATTGCGTATTTTTGTCAAAAATTGAACAAATCTCAATTAAATATCATTATCAAGGAACGATAACACTTGTCTAGATAATGGGTTTTTAGAATCACTAAAATTAAAAGCTTTAGTTTCGCATATTTGTGAGGTAGTAAGCATTCTAATTTTTGGAATCTTAATTCCTCTAAAATTTACTGGTATAATAAAACTAAATCTGTTTTTTCAGGTTCAATAGAGATTTTACCCAAATTAAAGCGGGCCAAATCTAAAATATTAATAATTAATCCCGATAATCGTCTTGCACTACTAAAAATTACCTTAGACCATTTCAATCGATCGCTTTCTGAACATTGATCCCAATTACTAATCAAGAATGTGGATACAGCAACTAAACCATGTACAGGCGTTTTGATCTCGTGACTCACATTATTAACAAATCTGGTTTTTTCTTCTAACTGTTTTTTCAAAGCTTTAGTTCGTTCATCAACATCTCTTTGAAACTTCTTATTAAGTTTATCTATTTTTTCTTGGAATAAATAATCATTAATAATTTCTCTGTTTCTTAAGAAAATTAATCCAAAACTAAAAATATAAACAATCATATAAATAAAAAGTTCTATATTTTCATTTTGAACAATATAGTCAAATTTATTTCCTGTAACTAGATAAGTTATGACTGCTAAAACAGAGCCAATCGCATAAACAATTATAAACATAAACCAATCAAACACTAAACATGCTATTAATATTCCAACCATATAGTGAATCAACCAGCTAAAGGAAAATTGATTTTGCAGTAAAAAGTAAGTAATGATAAAAGGCAAGCATATCATTACCGAAAAATACCAATAAAGAGGTAAAAAATTCTTCCAAATTTCTGGCCACTTATCTTTCAAAAACAAACCAATGCACAATATAGTAGGAAGAATTTTTAAAGTAAAATTTTCTGTTTTAGGAAAATCAGCGATTGATACCTTATAAATATGCAATAAAGGATAATTAACTAAGCCAAATATGCTAAAAATACGATAATGAGCTCCATATTTTACTACCCTTTCTATGCACCAATTATTTATTTTAGCAAACAATATTTCTATATTTTTATACATTTATAATAGATATAATAGATTTATATTACCGAAATAAGTTAATCCATCTACATCAACTATTTTATTTTTATAGTATTAAGAGTATAATTGTTATACTCATGGTAATTTTGATAATAATTAATTATTTTCCAACAAATAAGCACACTTAAGTTTCGCATTTTAGATTTTGATAACCTTTAATAACCCTATTTGTAGGATAAGTAAGATTGTTAGCACAAGATCACAACAATTACTGCATAATAAATTACAAGAAATAATAAATCATGATTAATAAAGAAAATGTTAATGAAGTCAATATTATTTTGAGCCAATAAGAAGAAAATCAATATATTATTTTCAACCAAGTGTTATATTTATATTAAAATCAGTTAACAGTAAATGATATTTGCTATAATTATAAATTTTGAAAATTTAAAAAAAATCTGATGACATACCATATAGACAAATTTTTGCTAGTAATGGAGATAAAACCAAAGATAGAGCTGATTTTAAGTCAGTTATATAAATTTTTTAATAAAATTTAATAAAATCTGTTATTTAATACAAAATATAAGGCTAATAAATTTAAAATTTAAACTCTTGAAATTTGATATAACGTATACTATATTTATTAGTGATTAAAAACCTTAGGAGAACAAATTATTATGAAAAATTTTACCAAACCAAGCATGATTAATGTGAAGTCAGCAACATATGATATAGGTTTAAGATCTTTTATGATCAAAGTATTTAACTATATGGCGCTAGCTTTAACAATTACCGGCATTGTTTCATATTTAACAATTTCTACACCTGCATTAATGCAACTATTTTTTTCAGTTGATCAAACAAGTGGAGCTGTAGTTGGTATATCAGGCTTAGGCTATTTAATAACATTTGCACCATTAGCTTTTGTTTTCGCTTTCAGCATGGGCCTAGGCAAAATGAGTGTTAATACTGCGCAGATTATGTTTTGGGTATTTTCTATGTTAATGGGACTATCACTATCACCCATATTTCTTGCTTATACAGGAGAAAGTATTGCAAGAGTATTCTTCATTACTGCTTCCGTATTTGCTGCGATGAGTATTTATGGTTACACTACAAAAACTAACCTAACTAATTTTGGTTCATTTTTATTTATGGGTTTAATTGGTATCGTTATTGCGTCTTTAGTAAATTTATTTTTACAAAGTCCAGCAATTTCATTTGTTACGTCTGTAATATCTGTATTAGTATTTACAGGACTTACAGCATATGATGTTCAAAGAATCACAATGATTTACGAAACTTATCCTGAAGGTGAAACAAAAGATAAAGCTGCAATAATGGGGTCATTGTCTCTTTATATGGACTTTATTAATATGTTTCTAGCTCTATTACGTTTATTTGGTAATAGAAAATAATTAACATTTGACCACTCTAGACTAGTGCTATAAAGTGCTTATAGCACTAGTTTTTTATTGGAGATTGAGATGTTGAACAGATTTAAATCCTTTATTGTACTTTTTACTCTTTTACTAACAAATTCAGCTATAGCAGAAGACTTTTTAATTGAAGGAAAAATACTTCACCCTATCTGTATTGCTAGCCTAATACCGTCGTTAGCAGCACAAGAAGTAGATTATGCTGATAATGTTGAGCTGCAACAATGTATGAAAAGCTCAATTCCTGTGACTAACCAAAATCTGAAAAATATAAATAAACACATTATAAATTATAAAAATGGTATTTTTATGTATAGCTTTTTGGGAAATATTCAAGATTATAACTTTTTTGAAACGCTCATTCAATCTCCAACTGGAACTGCAAAAAATATTGTAGTCGCAAGATATACTGCAGAAAATAGCAGTAAAAATAAACATAACCTAGTTTTATATGATATAATTACCAGTGGTAATAAATGTAATGGATCTATTGTTGGTAATAAAATAAAAAACAATGAACTTTTCATTAGTCAATTAGCCAGCCCTGCATTGTTTTTAAGCATTGCAACAAATAAAGAAGAGATACGAGGACTGGGAAAGTTCGATAGATCCAATGACTCTTGCATTGGCACTGTAACTCAAATATATAATATTAAAAACAAAGAGCTTACGTTATATAATAGTGAAATTAACTCAGAGCTTTATATTAAAAACTCACAAAATAAAAGCAAAGAACAAATTTGTTTTAATAAACTTATAGAACCTATAAACAGCGGTATTCTTAGTAATCAACAAACTCAAGACATAGCAAAAAAAATTATTTCAGATTGTCTTTTATAAATACCACGAAGGTAACTGCAAATTAATTGCTAAGCCATTAAGTAAAATAGGTTTAGTAGAATTGTAAGGTAAGTAATCTTCTTCACGTATTAAGGCTTTACCAATTTTATTAAAAGCTGAACAAAATTTACCAATTTTATTCTGACCAATCGTGATTTCTGCACCATATTTAATATTACTCAAATCGTCTTGAGCAATAATTTTATATACCTTCTTCCTAATTACGCCGCGATGCTTAGTACGAGCTGTAAGCTCTTGACCAACATAACAACCTTTTTCAAAAGAAATTGCATTTAAAAAATCCATACCAAACTCTAGGGGGAAGCTTTCTTCTGAAAGCAAATCAATATGAGGCAAAGGTATAGATAAATCATATACTAATTTCATATAGTTTTCTGCAGAAACCAAGTTAGATTTCTTTAAAAATTCTTCTGCATAATCTACTTTTACAATAGCTCTTGATCCAAGAAAAGAGCATTTAGGATCAATAAAAACTGATTCATTATTGACATTAAATAAACCGTCACCATAAATAGAAAATATCTTATATTGATCTTTAACCTGATTAATAGAAATATCTGATCGCAATTTAAACATAAAAAAAATTTTACAAATTTGATCATATTTTTCTGCAGCACAATCTAGTAAAATCTTATCTCCATTTAAAACTAAATAAAAATCATAGAAAAATTTGCCTTGCGGTGTAAGCATAAGAGAGTAAATGGGATGATGTATAACTTTTTTTACATCATTAGTAAGCAACCCTTGCAAAAAAGTAAACTTATCTGATCCGGCAATGGATAAAATCGCTCTATCTCGTAATTGTTCAAAATACATCTTGACCTCTCTAAACTATGCGAATATTGACCTCAATTTCAGGAATTTTACCAATCTCAAGCTTTAATATTGATTTAACCAAGCTTTTAGTTTGTTTTTTATAAGACTCTACAATTATACCCATTTTCCCCATTGGCGACGAATTACTAAACATTGAAATAATTTCGTCTTGAATATGGATAATTAAATGCTTGTTATCTACCTCGTCTAAACAACCAGGCGTAGAAATGACTGGATCAGTTTTTAAAATAAAATTTTGGGAAATAAACAACGTTACAATAACAATACCATCCAGTTGAATTTTGCGACGCATTTTCATAACTGGAGAAGATGGGCTAAGAAGACAATGTCCATCAATAGCTAACTCACCAGCTTGAACTTTACAAACTTTTGTAGGCTTATTAGGAGCAAGCTTTATTACGTCTCCATTTTCGACTTCAAAAACAGTTTCTACACCAACAGACTTAGCCAATTTTGCATGCTCATGCATATGGGTAAGCTCACCATGCACAGGAATAGCAATTTTCGGCCTAATTAACTTGTATAACCTTTCTAGCTCTTTTTTACTAGGATGACCAGAAACATGAACAAAATGATCACGCTCTGTCATTACATTAATACCAAGCTTTACTAAATTATTAAATACCCTGTAAATTTTCTTATCATTACCAGGAATAATTTTTGATGAAAAAATAACAGTGTCTCCCGGTATCAGTCTTAAACGAGGATGAATATTTTTAGACATTTTAGTTAAAGCCGCGAGCGGCTCTCCTTGACAGCCTGTAGAAATAATCATCAGCTTTTCTCTAGGATATTTACAAGCATCTTTCTCATCAACAAAGGCTGCAATATTTTTTAAATAACCACATTCCTTAGCCACAGTAATAATGCGCTTAACACTTCTTCCAGCAAGTACAACGACCCTTCCAGCTTGGTGAGCTGCTACTATTAACGTTTCTAATCGAGCTATATTCGACGCAAAAGTAGTTACTAAAACCATTTTGTTACATTGATTAACCAAGTTTATTAATGACTGACGCAATTCACCTTCTGAACCAGAAAGCTCTGAATTAAAAACATTTGTAGAATCACCAATTAAAGCTAATACACCTTTATTACCGTAATCTTTTAATAAGTTTTCATCATTAATCTCACCTATCAATGGATTTGAATCAAATTTCCAATCGCCAGTATGAAATACACTTCCAAGGTCTGTTTTAATGACTAGTGCTTGCATCTCAGGAGTAGAATGACATAATGGAACCATAGCCAATTCAAATGGACCAATCTGAAAATTGCTTTTTTCAGGCATTTCATGAATCTTGATTTGATTCACTAAATTGTTTTGCTTATCTAAATCTGCTAATCTTGCTTTTAAAAATGATGTAGCAATAGGAGTTGTATAAATAGGGCAACGTAACGACTCCCATAAATACTGAACACCACCAATATGATCTTCATGAATATGAGTAATTACCATACCAAGTAAGTCTTTTTGATGCTTAACAATAAAACTAATATCAGGAACAATTAATGAAACGCCAGGTAAATAATCTTCAGCAAAACCTGCACCGCAATCTACCATTAACCACTTACCCTTATAATGGTAGAGATTTAGGTTCATACCAATTTCGCCAGATCCTCCAAGTGGAAGAAATAAAAAATTCCCCTTGTGCTCTGTTAAATTCAATGTCATTTAATTAACTTTAGGCTTATATTGTTAAGATCTTGGTTCAAAAAATACGTCTCCCGCTATCACTTTCTGAAAGTTTCCATCTTCTAAGCGCATTAAAAGGGAACCAACATCGTCTATACCTTCAAAAGTGCCAGTTAATTTTTGGCCTTTAAAAAGAACGTTAATAGTTTTATTTAAATTAAAAGCACTTTTTAACCATTCTAATTTTAATACAGCAAATCCTCTATTTCTCCAAACATTATAACGATTAGCAAAACTTTCCATGAAAGCACTAAGGAGTAATTCACTTGGGATTTCACCAAAACCTTCATTTTTTAGTGAAGTAGATGGAAATTCACTTCCTTCTTGATAATGTATTAAATTTATACTAATTCCAATGATGAACCAGTTAGGAATATTTTTCTGAGGAGTACTTGATGATTCCAGTAAAACTGCACCTATTTTTTTACCATTTAATAAAATAGTATTAGGCCATTTAAAATTTATATCTAAATAATTTAACCCTAAAACAGAAATAAGCGCATCTCTTATTGCCAGAGAGGTTACAAATGAAAGTTCAGCACCAGATTGAATAGTAAACGTTGGTTCTAATAGTAATGATAAAAAGAAATTGCCTTTAGGAGAAAACCACTCACTCCCATACCTACTTTTTCCTTCAGTTTGTTGCTTAGAGAAAATTATATAATTACCTTTAACACCATTTTGCACAAGACGAAGAGCAGCAGCATTTGTGCTATCAACGTGATCATACATCAAAAGATTATATTTATGGACCCAGTGTTTTGTCATAGATTACCTACTAAACTTGCTATAGAAGAAAAAACTATAGTGTTAAATTTTGATGGTATCACGAAAAATATAATATTAAAGATTACAACGCACATTGCTACTAAAAATGCACCAAAATGATAATTTCTAGAAGTTTCTTTATAAATACTATCTTCAAAATACATTATTCTTATTACCTTTAAATAATAATAAGCTGATATAACACTAGTTAATAATCCTATTACCGTTAAAAAATATAAATTAGATTTAATCGCTACAGCAAAAATATAAAATTTTACAATAAAACCAGCAAAAGGCGGTATACCTGCCATAGACAACATAATAGTTGTTATAGAAAAAGCAATTAAAGGATTGGTTTTAGATAAACCAGTTAAAACTGTCAACTCATAATTTTCATTGCCCTTAACTTGTATCATTGTAATTAGTGCAAAAATACCAGCACTAAGAAGACCATAAACAATCATATAAATTGTTAATGACTCCAGACCAAATTCATTTTGTGTTGCCAATCCTATAAGCATATAGCCTACATGTCCAATTGCACTATAAGCCAGTAACCTCTTAAGGTTATTTTGCCTTATTGCACCAAATGAGCCTATAACCATTGAAGCAATTGAAAGGAACGTGATAATTTGTAACCAAGAATCTAGCCAAATATTAAAATGAATGAGTAATAATTTTGCCAAAAGAGCTATAGCAGCAATTTTTGGTACAATAGCAAAAAAAGCTGTTACAGGAAATGGAGAACCTTGGTATACATCAGGAACCCACATATGAAACGGTACAGCTGCAATTTTAAAAGATAAAGCAACAACAATCATCATCATTCCAATTAATACGCCTATAGAAACAGAATTATGAACAGTGTTTTTATATAAATTTGAGAATTCAGTAAGATTAACCGTACCACTAAATCCGTATATTAGAGACATACCATATAGTAAAATACCTGAAGCCAGAGCACCTAAAACGAAATATTTTAATCCCGCTTCTGATGATAAAATATTATTACGATCAAAACTTGCTAATATATATAAACATAAACTTTGAAGCTCTAATCCCAAGTATAATAATATAAAATCATTAGCTGATAACATAATTAACATTCCAACTACTGAAAATAATATTAATGAAGTAAATTCTGCGTTAATGAATACTTTATTTATATTTGCATAAGATGTAGATATTAATAAAACTAATATAGTACCAACGAGAATAACTACTTGCATAAGACTAATATAGTTATTAGCTGAAATTAAGCCACTTAAAAATATAGATTTTTCATGATTAAAGTTGAATACAATAATATATAAACCTAAAAATAAAAATAACATTCCTATATAAATCATCAGATGACCATAGTCTTTTCTAATTAGACCTAAAAGCAATATTAAGATTGCTCCAAGACTAATTACTAGCTCAGAAGAAATAGAAAAAAATGCTAAAAAACTATCAATCATACATAAAATCTAATGTAATTAATTAGTGATAAAAACGTTATTTTTGTAAAGTCTGTTAATATAGACGGATATACGCCTAGAAGCAAGACAATTAAAACTAATGGTATAAAAATTATTACCTCATGACAACTTAAAGTAACAAGCGTTTTTTCATGAGTTTTATTAAAAGTACCAAGCATAATTTTACCATACAACCATAACATGTATACAGCTCCAAGAACCATGCCGATTGCTGAAACAACAGCATAATACATATTAATGTTATATAAGCCTATTAAACTTAATAACTCACCTACAAAGCCACTAGTGCCTGGTAAAGCAATTGAGCCTAATGTAAAAAACATAAATATTGCAGCAAATAATGGCATTTTTTCTGCTACCCCGCCATATGCAGCAATCTCTTTTGTATGTGCGCGATCATACAATACGCCAACACATATAAACAATGCAGCAGAAATCAAACCATGGCTAATACTTTGCATAATTGCCCCCTGTAGCCCTTGTATATTAGACGCGAAAATACCATTAGTTACGTACCCCATATGAGCAATTGATGAATATGCAATTAATTTTTTCATATTTGTTTGAGCAAAAGCTACTAGCGACGCATAGATAATTGCTACACTACTTAAAATAAATATAAAATCACGAAATAAGTGGCTAACCTCAGGTAACATTGCTAAAGAAAATCTAATAAATCCATAAGCGCCAAGCTTTAATAAAATTCCTGCTAAAATCACAGAACCAGCAGTAGGAGCTTGCACATGTGCGTCAGGCAACCAGGTATGCACTGGCCACATTGGAATTTTTATAGCAAATCCTAAAAAGAATCCTACCCATAAAAACTTCTGCACTATTAAAGGCAATTGAGGCAACAAAAATGTTAATTCAACCATATTAGTAGTATTAGTTTCAATAAATATATATATTACTGCTAGTAAAAACAAAACAGAACCAGCCAATGTGTATAAAAAGAATTTAATAGCAGCATAAATTCTATTTTCTGCTCCCCAAACTCCTATAATGATAAACATAGGAATTAGTACTGCTTCGAAAAAAATGTAAAACTGTAATATATCAAGAGATAAAAATACCCCAAAGATTAAAGTTTCAAGTAATAAAAACAGCATGTAATACTCTTTTACTCTAACAACAATTGAGTTCCAGCTTGCTAAAATGCAAATTATTGTTAATAACGAAGTAAGCAAAACAAAAGGAAGTGAGATTGCATCTATACCTAAATGATATTTAATATTTAATCCTTTAAACCAATTTAACTGCTCTACAAATTGATATACTCCGTAAACTGATGATTGCTCATCAACTACAAAATTTAATGCAATAATTAATGTGATAATAAAAGTAATAATTGAAACAATTAATGATAAAACCTTAATAAAATTTTTTCCTTTTTCTGTTTTACCATTGCCTAACAGTAGAATAAAGATAACACCAAAAAAAGGAAAAAATACTGTCAATGATAACCAAGGAAAACTAAGCATTTTTTATTAATCCCTTAAGCAAAAATTAGTACGTACCAGGTTAAAAATATTACAAAACCTAACACCATTACCAATGCGTAATTGTATAAATAGCCGTTTTGTATTTTACTGAAGTAACCTGACATTTTACTCACTACAGAAGCAAAACCATTTGGTCCTAAACCATCTATTACCTTCACTTCTGTAATATTAGCTAAATAGTTAGCACATCTTTTTAGATTATGCACTATTAACACATCGTATAATTCGTCTATATAATATTTATTATACAAAATAACATATAGCCACTGAAGCCTTGTTGTAATTAATTTTGGCAATTTAGGATTAGTAATGTAAAATACATATGCTAAAATCATTCCAGATATTCCAAATATAAGAGGAGTAATTTTTACACTTAAAGTTAAATGATGAATTTTTTCAAGAATATTAGGTTGCGCCAAAATAGTTATAGAATTATGCCAAAACTCCAAACTAGGAGATAGAATATGAAACAGATTATCTCCAATAATACCAGAAAATACTGCACCTAAAGATAATAATGCTAGCGGTATAATCATTGTTAAAGATGGTTCATGAATGTGCTTACTTAATTTTGCTGATACTTTAGAAGTTCCATGAAAAACTAAAATTAATAATCTAATACTATAAAAAGCTGTACAGCAAGCAGCAAAAACACCCATACTAAATGCATACTCACCAACTTCACTACCTGAAGCATATGCTGCTTCGATAATTGCATCCTTCGAATAGTAACCAGCAAATGGCCAAATACCGCACAAAGCTAAAGAACCTATCCACATCATTGCATATGTAAATGGTATTTTTTTCCATAAACCACCCATTTTGTTTATATCTTGCTCACCAGACAATGCATGAATTACACTTCCAGCTCCAAGAAACAATAATGCTTTAAAAAAGGCATGAGTAAATAAATGAAAAATAGCAGCAGGATAAGCTGAAACACCACAAGCAAAAAACATATATCCAAGCTGACTGCAAGTCGAATAAGCAATAATCTTTTTAATATCATTTTGCACCATAGCAATAGTCGCAGCAAATACACAAGTAATTGCTCCAATAACCGTAATCATATTAAGTGCAAAAGGAGCATACTCAAATAAAGGTGAACATCTTGCAACTAAAAATACTCCAGCAGTTACCATCGTCGCTGCATGAATTAATGCAGATACAGGCGTTGGACCTTCCATAGCATCAGGCAACCATGTATGCAATCCTATTTGTGCCGACTTTCCCATACAACCAATAAAAAGTAAAATACAAACAAAATCTAACGTATGAAATCTCATACCCATAATTGACATATAATGATCTTTATAAATTGCAGCATTTTTAAAAATATAATCAAATGCAACACTATCAAACATAAAAAATATGCTTAAAATACCAATTGCAAAAAATATATCACCAACGCGATTAACAACAAAAGCTTTTACTGCTGCATCGCAAGCAGATTGTTTTTGATACCAAAAACCTATAAGCAGATATGAACATAACCCAACACCTTCCCAGCCAAAAAATAATTGCACTAAATTATTAGATGTAATCAACATTAGCATAAAAAAAGTGAATAAAGATAAATATGCCATAAATTTAGGAACGTTGGGATCATCATGCATATAACCAATCGAATAAACATGCACAATACTTGATATGATAGTAACAACTACTAACATAATTGCAGTTAAACTATCTGCATATATTGACCATTTTATTGTAAAGTTACCCAAATCAATCCAATTAAATAAATCAATTTGTAAAACTTTTCCAACAATCACAATATCATGAAATACAAACAAAGATAGTAATGCAGAAATAGCTAATAAAGAAGAATTAAATATTTGTGCAAAATAATTTGAAACTTTTTTACAAAGTAAACCAGTGAATACTGCAGCTATTAGGGGTAATAATAAAATATACACTATCATAGGCTTAACCATGCATATTATTAATATGTTCTACTTCTATACTGCCACGATTTCTAAAATATACTACTAGTATAGCAAGCCCTATTGCTGCTTCTGCAGCTGCAACAGTTAGAATAAAAATTGAGAAAATCTGGCCGACAAGATCACCTAAGTAAACTGAAAATGCTACCATATTTATATTTACAGCAAGCAGTATCAACTCTATAGAGAGTAAAATAACAATTATATTTTTACGATTAATCACTATACCACAAACACCTATAGTAAAAACTATTGCTCCTAGGAATAAAAAATGTATCAAGCTAATGCTTGAAACGTCATTTGTTAGAAATTGCATCTACACCCTCACCTACCTTAACCGATATTACCTTCATGCCAGTTTCTTTAGTACGTAATAATTGTTTACTTATATTTTGCTTTTTATGAAAATTATCTGTTACTCTATAAGTCAACGTAATCGCACCTATCATAGCTACTAATAAAATCAAGCCACTAATTTCAAATGGCAAAGAAAATCTAGTATATAAAACCATTCCTATAGATTCGCTATTAGTAAAATTAATAAATTCTTCTATAGCAACAGAAGGTAAAGCTGTAACTGTTTTTGTAACAACTGAACTATATATTACTGCACCAAGATCAACTAGTAACATTACACCGATCATTAAAAGCACAATATAACGCTTTATAACAATTTCTTTAATTTCAGTAAGATTAATATTTAACATCATTACTACAAATAAAAACAATACTGCTACTGCACCAACATAAACAATAATCAAGGTCATTGCTAAGAATTCTGCACCTAATAATACAAATAAACCCGCTGCATTCAGAAATGCGAAAATTAAAAATAATACTGAATAAACCGAATTCCTAAGTGAAACTACACCTAACGAAGCAATTACAATCAACGTTGCAAATATATAAAATAATAAATCATATAGTATCATAAAAACTCTTATCTAAATGGATAATCAGCATTTAATTTCTTAGCTAACTCTTGTTCCCAAATATCACCATTACGTAATAATCTTTGTTTATCATAAAATAACTCTTCTCTACTTTCAGTAGAGAATTCAAAATTTGGACCTTCAACAATTGCATCAACAGGACATGACTCTTGACATAGACCACAATAAATACACTTTGTCATATCAATGTCATATTTAGTAGTTCTTCTGCTACCATCATTTCTTTCTTCAGCTTCAATTGTAATAGCTTGAGCAGGACATATAGCTTCACATAATTTACAAGCTATACATCTTTCTTCTCCATTTGCATAACGTCTGAGAGCGTGCTCTCCTTTAAATCTTGGGCTTATAGGACTTTTTTCATAAGGATAATTAATTGTAACTTTAGTTTTGAATAAATACTTTAAAGTTAAAAACATCCCAGCTAATAACTCTGTCAAAAACCATGTCCTTAATGTGCGCTTTAAAATCATTATCATTAAATTAATACCTTATCATTGTGGTAAGTTCCCAGAAAACAATAGCACACTGGCTACTAATACAACCCAAAATAATGTAAATGGTAAAAATACTTTCCATCCCAATCTCATCAATTGATCATATCGATAGCGCGGAAATGAAGCTCTGATCCATATGAAACAAAATAATAATATACAAATTTTTAACATTAGCCAAATAAATGGCGGAATTATATAAAAAATTGGCAAATCAATAATTGGTAACCAGCCACTCCAAAATAATATTACTGTAGTAGCGCTTGTTAAAATCATATTTGCATACTCTCCTAAGAAGAATAATGCAAATATAATAGATGAATATTCTACATTATAGCCAGCAACTAATTCAGCTTCTGATTCTGGTAAGTCAAAAGGTAAGCGATTAGTTTCAGCTAAAATTGAAATAAAAAACACTACCATCATTGGCAATAATAAAAGCTTTATATACCAATGCATTTTTTGTTGAGCTAAAACTATTTCTTTTAGATTTAAAGATCCTGTGGCAAGCAATACACATATTATTACCAGACCAATCGAAACCTCATAAGAAATCATTTGTGCAGCAGATCTGATTCCACCGAAAAATGCATATTTATTATTACTAGCCCAACCAGCAATAATAATACCATACACTCCAAGCGACGACACTGCTAATAAATATAAAATACCAACATTAATGTCAGCTAATCCACCCTTTTCACTAAATGGAATTACAGCCCAGCCAATAAGACTTAAAACAAAAGTAATTGCTGGAGCTAAAATGAATAGAAATTTATTAGCAGCTGTTGGAATTATCATTTCTTTAAATAATAACTTTACCGCATCAGCAATTGGTTGTAATAAACCAAAAATACCCACAACATTCGGTCCACGACGCAACTGCATAAATCCAATTATTCTGCGTTCCGCCAGAGTAAGATATGCTACAGATAAAATAAGAGGTATAGTAATAGTTAGAACCTCGCCAAGCATTCTAAATAAAGCTCCAATATACTCTAAAATAATATCCATATTCATGCTACATTACCTCCAAATTTCTGCAACGCATTGCGCCATGGTTTTTGAAGCCCGACAAATTGGGTCAGTAAAATAATAGTTTAAGTCTCTAGTTTGAATTGGCTGTTTATCCAATTCTCCTTTCATACCACACCCGTACCATTCTTCTTTCGTGATTTTATTACTAACAGCAAACACAGAAGCAACCTTCATCATTTTTTTATACAATTCTTCTTTATTATTATAAGTAAGCTCTATGTTTAATTCATTGGCAACCATTTTTAAAATTAACCAATCTTCTTTGGCTTCACCACAAGGAGAAACAGCTAAATGTGTCTGTTGTACTCTACCTTCCAAATTTATGTAAGTTGCATCTTTTTCTGTATAAGCTGCTCCTGGTAAAATAACATCAGCAATATGTGCTGACTTATCACCATGATGACCTTGATAAATAACAAAAGTATCTTTTAGTTTCTTTACATCTATTTCATCAGCGCCTAATAAATAAACCACTTTAATTTTCTTTTTTTCAGCTGCATCTAAAATTTCTTTAGTATACATACCATTTTTTTGCGGTACAAAACCTAAATCTAGGGCTGCAACTCTTGAAGCCGCACAGTGTAAAATATTAAAACCATTCCATTCATCTTGAACAAAATTATATTTTTTTGCAATTTCACTACACAGGTGCAAAACCTCTTTATAATCATCTCGCATTAAAGCAGCATAACCTATGCTTTAATACCTTAACTAAAGGATGTTTGCCACTAGCTATTTCCTGTAAAATCTCGACTTGATTACCCAAATGAGTTACTGGATAAGTTAAATCGGCACTTTCTCCAATAGAGTAAACAGAATAATTTCCGCGTAATGATCTTTTACGAATACGTGCATTTACTAAAGTTGCTTCATGACGTGGATTTGCACCAATTAATAAACAATGGTCAGATTGTTCTATTCCAGCAATAGTTGTATTAAAAAGATAATTAGCACGATTGGTAAAATCAACTTTTGCACCTTCTTGCATACAATCCATATTAGGAGACTTAAGAGCAGTCATAATATCTTTTAGAACCATAATTGATTCAGCATCAACTAAATCACCAATAATTGCTGCTATTTCATTACCAGCTAAAAATTTTAAATTTTGTTTTACTGATTTCATTGCTTCTTGCCAAGAAGTTGGTTGCAATTTTCCATTAATACGAATCATAGGTACATCAAGCCTTTGATTTTGTAAACCATCACAAGCAAATCTAGTTTTATCAGAAATCCATTCCTCATTAATCTCTTCATTTAATTTTGGCAAAATACGCATTACTGCTTTACCACGACTATCAATACGAATATTACTGCCAACAGCATCTAGAACATCTATAGATTCGGTTTTTGACAATTCCCAACTACGTGCTTTAAATGCGTATGGTTTCGAAGTAAGCGCACCAACTGGACAAATATCGATCATATTACCTGATAATTCTGAAGTAATAGATTTTTCCACATACGTTCCTATTTCCATATGCTCACCACGACCCATAGCTCCTAATTCCTCAACTCCAGCGATGTCAGTTGCAAATCTAACACATCTAGTACAATGAATGCATCTAGTCATTTGAGTTTTAATAAGAGGACCCATATACTTGTCTCGTACAGATCTTTTATTTTCATGAAATCGATTATTACCTCGAGCATATTTCATAGTTTGATCTTGCAAATCACATTCACCAGCTTCATCACAAATTGGACAATCAAGTGGATGGTTAATTAATAAGAACTCTAATACACCTTCACGTGCCTTTTTTACCATAGGTGAATCGGTATGAACTACCATTCCTTCAGCAACAGGCAATGCACAAGACGCAATAGGTTTGGGAGATTTTTCAACTTCAACTAAACACATACGGCAATTACCAGCAACATGTAAACGATCATGATAACAAAATCGTGGTATTTCAACTCCAGCAATTTCACAAGCCTGAATCAAAGTTAATCCAGTTTCAACCTCTATTTCCTTTCCATTAATTACTAATTTTGGCATATTTATACTACAACTAATGTTTATTATATTTATGAATTCTGCGTTCAATTTCACCACGAAAATGCCTGATTAATCCTTGTATTGGCCAAGCTGCTGCATCTCCAAGAGCACAAATTGTATGTCCTTCAATTTGTTTAGAAACATCAAGCAATCTATCAATCTCTTCTAACTGAGCATTACCATCTACCAACCTCATCATCACTCGCCACATCCAACCTGTGCCTTCGCGACAAGGAGTACATTGACCACAAGATTCATGCATATAAAATTTGCTTAAACGTGCAATCGCATAGACAATATCTGTAGATTTATCCATTACAATAACGCTGCCGGTCCCTAAAGATGTTTGAGCTGCTCTTAAACTATCAAAGTCCATACATACAGTTTCACAAACAGATTTTGGAATTAATGGCACTGATGCTCCGCCTGGAATTACTGCTAATAAATTATCCCAACCACCTCTAACACCACCACCATGACCTTCAATTAATTCCTTAAGAGTAATTCCCATTTCTTCTTCAACATTACACGGCTTGTTGACATGTCCAGAGATAGAAAATAATTTTGTACCAACATTATTAGGCTTACCTATAGATGAAAACCATTTTGCACCTCTTCGCAAAATTGTCGGTATTACCGATAATGATTCCACATTATTTATAGTTGTAGGGCAACCATATAAACCAACACCTGCTGGAAAAGGTGGTTTCAGTCTTGGCATACCTTTCCGTCCAGAAAGGCTTTCAAGTAAAGCTGTTTCTTCACCACATATATAAGCACCAGCGCCACGATGTAAATATATATCACAATCAAATCCTGATTTACAGGCATTCTTACCAATTAACCCAGCTTCATAAGCTTCATCAATTGCTTTTTGTAACTGTAATGCTTCATTATAAAATTCACCACGTATATATATATAAGCAGCATTTGCTTGAATGGCATAGCAACCTATCAAAATACCTTCCAATAACTTATGTGGTTCGTGTCTTAATATATCACGATCTTTACAAGCACCTGGCTCACCCTCATCCGCATTAATAACTAAATAATGAGGTTTGGTTTTTTCTTTAGGCATAAATGACCATTTCGTACCAGTCGAAAACCCGGCACCACCACGACCACGTAAACCAGAAGCTTTTACCTCTTCTATAAGAGTAGTACGATCTATAGTTAAAAATCTCTTAGTACCATCCCAATCGCCACGCTTTTTAGCAGCAGCTAAATCAGCTCCTTTTAATCCGTATATATCATGAAATATTTTGTCTTTTTCAGCCAGCATTTATTAATTTTCCTTAGGTTCAGAACTATGTCTGCCAATTTGCGAACCATATTTTATTTTTTTATTTTGTTTAAGATCAGCAATAATTCTACTCATACTTTTTGAATCCAAATCTTCATAATAATCATCGTTAATTGCTACTACCGGTGAATTTACACACGCACATAAACATTCTACTTCTGTTAAAGTAAACATCCCATCTTTTGTAGTTTGACCTTTTTCAATACCAAGTTCTTTTTTACAAGTCTTCATAATTTCCTCAGCACCTCTTAACCAACATGGTGTAGTTCCGCAAACTTGAATACGATATTTTCCAACAGGTTCTAAATTAAACATTGTATAAAAACTAGCAACCTCATAAACTCGGATTGGCGCCATATTAAGTGTCTTCGCTACATAATCCATAGCTTCTTTAGTTAACCAACCACCAATTTGACGCTGGGCAATATCAAGTAACGCTAGTACCGCACTAGGCTCTCTACCATTAGGATATTTAGCTATAATCTCTTTTGATTTTACTAAATTTGTCTTTGTAAAATGAAATTCTTTTTGCTCTGACATTTTTACCTATCTATTTCTCCAAACACGACATCTAAACTACCAATAATAGTAACCACATCAGCTAGCATGTGACCTTTAGACATAAAATCTAAACCTTGTAAATGCGCAAAACCAGGAGCTTTTATACGACAACGATACGGTTTATTAGTACCATCCGCAACTAAATACACTCCAAACTCACCTTTGGGAGCTTCTACAGCTGAATAAACTTCTCCAGCTGGAACAGAATAACCTTCAGTATATAATTTAAAATGATGAATCAATGCTTCCATTGAATGCTTCATCTCTACTCTCGGTGGCGCAGAAATTTTACGATCTAAGCTTTTAACTTCTCCCTCTGGAATTTCTCTAATACACTGCTTAATTATACGAATTGACTGATACATTTCTTCAACTCTAATCAAATAACGATCATAACAATCTCCATTTCTACCTACCGGAATATCAAAATTCATCTTTTCGTATACTTCATAAGGTTGAGACTTACGTAAATCCCAAGGTATACATGACCCTCTAAGCATAGGCCCACTAAATCCCCACTCTTGCGCTTGCTCGGGAGTTACAATTCCAACATCTACAAGTCGTTGTTTCCAAATACGACTATCTGTGAGCAATGTTTCAGTATCTGCTAAAATTTTTGGAAAATTATTCACAAATTCTTCTATACGCTCTAGTAATCCATATGGCAAATCCTGTGCCACACCTCCTGGACGAAAATATGCAGAATGCATTCTTGAGCCAGAAACCTGTTCATAAAATTCCATGATTTTTTCGCGCTCTTCAAAAAGCCAAAGCAAAGGAGTAGTAGCACCAACATCAAGAGCTTGAGTTGCAATATTTAAACAATGATTTAAAATACGAGTTAACTCACTAAATAAAACACGGATATATTTAGCCCTAATTGGCACATCACATTTCAATAGCTTTTCAACAGAAAGTGCAAAAGCATGTTCTTGACACATTGGAGACACATAATCTAAACGATCAAAATAAGGAACTGCTTGCAAGTAAGTTTTATTTTCAATTAATTTTTCAGTTCCTCTATGTAATAAACCAATATGAGGATCAGCGCGTCCAATAACTTCACCATCAAGATCTAAAATTAATCTCAGCACACCATGAGCCGCAGGATGTTGTGGACCAAAATTTAATGTTATGCTTTTAAATTCACTTTGTTTTTCCATTTATTTTTGCTCTTTCGCTTTTTCATCCCCAGGAAGCGTATACTGTGTACCTTCCCATGGGCTTAAAAAATCAAATGTTCTAAATTCTTGTGTTAAATTAACTGGCTCATATATAACTTTTTTCTGTTCAAGGTCATAACGCACTTCTTTATATCCTGTAAGTGGAAAATCCTTACGCAACGGATGCCCTTCAAAACCATAATCAGTTAATATTCTTCTTAAATCTGGATGATGATTAAATTTTACACCATACATATCCCATGCTTCTCTTTCATACCAAGAAGCGCAATTATGAACTTGAATAACAGTATCAATATCATCGCTATCAATACCAACTTTTATAACTACTCTAAAATTATATTTAATACTCAATAAATTATAAATTACATCAAATCTCTGAGCACGCTCGGGGTAATCAATTACAAATAAGTCAGTTAAAATACTACATAAGAAATCCTGATGATTTTTTAGGAGTGATAATAGCACTTTAATCTTTTTTTGATTATTTAACCTAATAATCAAAAAACCAGTATCAACATCACAAGATACATCTCCTCCTATCTCTTTTCTTAATGCAGAAAATAATTTTTGTAACTGCTTTTCTTTCATTTTATTATCTGCTGAATTTGTTCAAACGTTTTATTTTACGCTTTAATAACATCACACCATATAGTAAAGCTTCTGCTGTAGGAGGGCAGCCCGGAACATATACATCAACTGGAACTATGCGATCACAACCTCTAACAACTGAATATGAATAATGATAATATCCGCCGCCATTTGCACAACTACCCATAGAAATAACATAACGTGGCTCTGCCATTTGATCATAAACCTTACGTAAAGCCGGAGCCATTTTATTAGTCAAAGTCCCCGCTACAATCATTAAATCTGATTGGCGCGGACTAGGTCTAAATAGCAAACCAAACCGATCCATATCATACCTACTAGCTGCACATTGCATCATTTCCACGGCACAGCAAGCTAACCCAAAGGTCATTGGCCATAAAGAGCCTGACCGAGCCCAACTTGATAAATCATCTAATGTTGTCAGCACATAACCACGGTTACTTATTGTGTCATTAAATTCTGATAGAATTAAGTCTTGATTTAATGGCGAATTTAAAGGCACTTTACTCATTACCAATCTAATGCCCCTTTTTTCCACTCATAAACAAAACCTATAGTCAAAATAAATAAAAATACTATCATTGACCAAAATCCATATAAACCTATTTTACCTAATGTTATAGCCCATGGAAATAAAAACATTATTTCTATATCAAATATTATAAATAAAATTGCTACTAAATAGAATTTTACATCAAATTTAGACCTAGCGTCACTAAAAGGTTCAAAACCACACTCATAGCTAGAAAGTTTTTCATTGTCTGGCCTATGCTTTGCAAGAATTAAAGGCAGACAGATCATAATTGTTGACAGAACCGTTGCAACTCCAAAAAAAACTATAATAGGTAAGTACTGCGTAATATAACTTGGTATTTCATTAAACATCTATTTTTATTCCTCTCCTAATGACCAGAACTAAATTCTAAGATCTATTATTATGGTGTGCCCAACAGGATTTGAACCTGTGACCTACTGATTAAAAGTCAGTTGCTCTACCGGCTGAGCTATGGGCACGTTCTAGAATAGAAAGACCTCCTATTGTATGATAAATATTGCTTTACTTGTCAACTATAAACCTACTTTATTAAGAAAAAAAGTGTTTAAACTATAATTTTTATCTTTATTATATGTCCCATAATATACTATTAACTTATTATTTAAGGATATAAAATGGCAAGCACCTGTATTTTTATACCATCAAGACTCAATGCTACAAGATTACCTAAGAAACCTATTTTAACTATAGGAAATAAACCCATGATTTGCCATGTGATTGATCGGGCAAAACAAGCAGATATTGGAGAAGTAGTTGTGGCAACAGATTCGCAAGACATCTTACAGATAGTTGAAAATTACAATACTAAATGTGTGATGACAGATATGTCACATCAATCTGGTTCAGATCGAGTATTTGATGCTTTAGAACAAGTTGATCCTGATAAAAATCTAGAATTTGTGATTAATTTGCAAGGCGATATGCCATTTATTCATACTAGCTCAATCAAATCATTGCATCAATTTGATCAAAAATCACAAGCTGATATTAACAGTTTAGTTACTCCAATTACTGATATAGAGAGAATTAAAATGCATAGCGTTGTAACAGCTGCTGTATCATTTAAGGATCCAGAAAAAAAATGGGGACAGGCACTATATTTCTCACGCGAAGCAATCCCTCATAACTCAGGAACTTATTATGAACATCTTGGTATTTATGCCTTCAAGAGAGAAGCACTAAAGAAATTTGTTTCTTTATCACAAACCAATCTTGAGTTACAAGAAAAATTAGAGCAGTTAAGAGCACTAGAAAATGGAATGACTATTAATGTTGCAGTAGTCAATGACAGTCCAATCAGCGTTGATACTCAGGATGATTTAAATATGGCGATTGATTATTTTGAGAAAAATAAAAGTTATTTATAATTCATCAGCAAAATCGCTAATTAATTTACCTGACATATAAATAATATTGTTTGAAATAAACGCTGGAGCATTCATTACAAAACTCATCATGTATTCTGCAAGAAAATGATCCTCGGTCGGCACAAAATCACTATCAGATATCACCTTTTCTCCGCATTGATCATAAATTCCATATATAGCAGAGGCAATCCCTAAAAGCTTAGGAAAATCCTGATTAACTCCATGGTTTTCTCGATAAGACAATAGCGGATTTAATTCATTTGAACTTTCAATTAACTTCAATAATTTGATTGCAGCATTAGCAATATTTTCTGGATTTTCTTCACCATTATCAAGATAGTGCACAACACTTGGTACAATTTCATCTATTGTTTTTTCAAAAGCAACTCCTTAATATCTTTTTTATTGATATTTACAGGTGTTCTAAAATTACATTTGCCTAGTTTTCCGTATGTAATAGATTGAATATTTACAAAAGATGGATAAGAAAAATAATAAACAGATTTAGCAAGCTCCATTCGTATATCAGTATTCTTTCCATAAAAAATATTGGTATAAACGTCATACTGACTATTATATACATAGTGCTCACCATTTATAACTTGATCTTCAGAAAGCGTAACAATTTCAGATCCTGCAGGCAAAGTTGTTGTGATTTTATGAGTAAGTAATTGAGAATGACAACTTGATACCATAACTTTTAACGGTTTTTCTCCAATTTCCTTAACAAGTGCTTTAAACAAATCTTTTGCCATAATTTGCTTATGCGCATCATAAGAACTTCCTTCATTTAAAGAAAGTAATGTGTCATGAACAAGCTACGCATCATTACCATGCATATTCAAATATATTTCTTCAAGATTATTAAAGCCGCTTTCTTTAATTATATTAGTAATATCTTGAACTGTAATAATTTTTCTTCTTGCATCTATCAATAGCACTTGATAACCACTATTTACTAGATCGATCTCTGTTATACTATTAGAAAATGCTTCATTATGATCAGCTCCATATATTACTAAAGCTTTTTTAGCTGAACCATTTTTAGAAAGAACTTCATACTTACTATCTCTGCTAGGTTTATAGCTCTTAATATCAAAAAACTGCCACCCCTTAATTTCAATAATTAACTGACTTGCTTTCTCATCAAGCTTATCTATATCAATTTTACAATTATAATTAAGGCTATTTACTAGATGCTGAATAAAACTATCATCTGCAGTAAATTTACCTTGAGAAAGAAATAATTCTGTAAAACTACTACTCATTTCTGCAATGGTTTTAATAACTTTTATCTTTAACCTTAATGATTCATTAAAGTTTTCGTCATTTGTATCAGCACGAAAATAATTTACACTTGAAAAATCATCTTTACCCTAAAAACAATCTTTTTGAATCTCTGGAAATTTATATAAACTTGGCAAGAGATTACATAACAAATAAAAACTATGATAATGCTTTTTGAGCAAAATTGGATCAATACCATGATCAACATTATAACCTTGGATAAAATCTATATACCCGGCTTTATTTTTTACATAAGCATCATGCAAGAATTCAATAGACTTATAAATAAAGTTATTAGTTATTCCATAAGGTATAAAAAAATGAATCGAGAGTAAATCTTCCAATAACGTTATAAATTCTTTAAAGTCTTTTAATTTCAAATGATCAAAGGACTGAAAAAACGCTAATTCGCTTTCTTGATCATAAGTTTCAGCAATTTTTTTAGCAATAATTAAAAATTCAGTTCTCGAATCTTTATATAAGTCTAATGACAATTTCATGATATATTATCATTTATTAATTATTGATTTAAAAATATAATAATAGGCTTATATACTAAAGATAATTACGAAATGCAACAACAATTATTAAAATTTTTTTAATAATTTTATAACTTATTTATATATTAGAATGATCAAAAGCTAAAGCTTT
>CAZEVK010000026.1:0-24700 GCA_964515755.1 uncultured Rickettsia sp.
CAACAAAAGTTCCTTCTTTAGTTTTGCTCACTGCAATTGGTGCAGATTGTTTGCTAACTATCATTATATTTGGATAGTCAGCAAAAATTGCTAATACAGCAAATGCTCCTTTTAGTTGTATAATAGCATTTTTAGTTGATTCAAAAGGGGTTTTACCAGATTTAATATATTTATCAATTAATCTAAGAATAACTTCGCTATCTGTATCAGATTCGAATTTTACACCTTCGTCTGTTAACATATTTTTAATTATATCATAATTTTCTATAATACCATTATGCACTATTGAAACTTTATCTGTGGAATGGGGATGGGCATTTTTTGAATTGGCCTCACCATGAGTAGCCCATCTAGTATGAGCAATACCAATCTGGCCGTTACAAGATGAATACGGAAGCTTTTCTTCAAGAGCGGTAACTTTTCCTGATGTTTTTACTGTGCAGATGCTATTAGCTTTAATGCAAGCTATTCCTGCTGAGTCATATCCTCTATATTCTAACTTTTTCAATCCTGCGACTAGTTTATTTGCAACATTTTCATAGCTATTTATTCCAATAATTCCGCACATAGTTTACTTAAAAATATGATTTACAATAAAATTGAAAATTAGCCTTTATTAGGCCAAAACGCAATCAGCAAGTTCTAAGACGGGATCACAAAACATTACAAATAATTACTAGCGTATAAGGAAGGTTTTGTGATATATTGTCCTATCTCTTAATATTCGAATTAAAAATGACTCAAAGGCCAAATGCAGTACAAGTATTATTGCCCATACCAAATGGTAAGGCTATTTTTGATTATGCCCTGACTCCCGGTACAAATTTACGTATTGGAAGTTTTGTTTTAGTCTCATTTCGCAAAAAAGAAATAGTTGGGATAGTTTGGTCTTTTGTAGTGACAGAAATTCCAATTGGAAAAATTAAGTCAGTTGCTAAAGTATTCGACCTTCCAAATCTGACTGCTAAACATATCAATTTTATAAAATTTATATCAGAATATACTTTGTCTACTTATGGGGCAGTGTTAAAAATGATGATGCCGTTACAAAGTAGTTTTAATTTTATCATAGATAATACAAAAAAAAATCAAGGGTTGCCAAAGTTTATTATACCTAATTTTACTAGTGAACAGCAGCAAGCAGTTGATTCTTTAATATCTTTGGTTACTAGCTTAATATACAATGTTTGTTTGCTAGATGGAGTTACTGGATCAGGAAAAACTGAAGTATATTTTGCTGCAATTTATCAAGCACTATCTGAAAAAGACACACAAATTTTAGTATTGTTGCCTGAAATTATGCTAACTGCTCAATTGATTCAAAGATTTGAAGCCAGATTTGGTTTTTCTCCGGCAAAATGGCATTCTGATATGGCTTTATCGCAGAAAAGAAAGATATGGCTAGATGTTATTACTGGCAAAGAAAGATTAGTTATTGGCGCAAGAAGTGCATTGTTTCTACCTTATAGTAATCTTAGCTTAATTATTGTTGATGAAGAACATGATGTTTCTTATAAGCAAGAAGAAGGCGTTGTTTATAATGCTCGTGATGCAGCAGTGGCTTGCGGATACACTTACAAAATTCCTGTGATTTTATCTTCTGCTACCCCTTCGATGGAGACACTAATGAATGTTAATTTAGGTAAATACAAACATATTGCTTTACAATCACGATATGGTGCGGAGTCTATGCCAACTATTGATGTAATAGACATGCGTCATGAAAAAATGGCTAAAGGTAGTTGGTTATCTTTAAGATTAGTTAATGCAATTAAGAAAGCACTTAATGACCAAAAGCAGGTTATGTTATTTCTCAATAGAAGAGGATATGCGCCGATCACATTATGTAAGTCGTGCGGTTATAAATATGCTTGTCCTAATTGCTCTTCATATTTAGTTAGTCATAAGGATGATGACGTACTAATGTGTCATCATTGCGGTTATTCAACTAAGTATAATTCTGTTTGTATGAACTGCAACAAGGAAGATTCATTGACAAAATGCGGACCTGGAGTCGAGAGAATAGCTGAAGAAGTAGCAAAAATTTTTCCTAATTCTAGAATTCAAATTATTACTAAAGACACTGTACGTAATATAGACTGCGCAGAAGAGGTTATAGCAAAAATTCTTGATGGAAAAATAGATATTATTATTGGTACGCAAATGATTAGTAAGGGTCATGATTTCCCAAATATAGCTATAGTTGGTGTTGTTGATGCTGATCTGGGATTAATAGGTGCAGATTTACGATCTGCTGAGCGTACCTATCATTTACTAACTCAGATGAGTGGTCGTGCTGGTAGAAGGGAAGGAGGTAGTGCTTTAATCCAAACTTACTATCCTGATACTCCTATTTTAGCTAGCTTGATCAGCAACAATCGCGATCAATTCACAAATTATGAAATGCAAAATAGAAAGATATTAAACATGCCTCCATTTGGTAGATTATCAGCGATTATTATTAGTGGCATAAACGAAGAAAGATTACAAGAATTCTCTAATCTTTTATTAAAGTCTGCACCTATTACTCATGGAGTAATAGTTCTTGGTCCAGTTAAGGCACCGCTTGCTAAAATCCGGGGTCGATATCGTTACAGATTTTTAATTAAAAGCATGGCTAGCATTAAAATCCAAAAATTTATTAGCTATTGGCTGGAATTAGTTAAAATTCCTAGTGGTATCAGAGTCAAAGTTGATATTGATCCATATAATTTTTTATAATTTTTGTGTATATTTATTTTTTCAGTAAATTTATAATTTTAGAATTTTTCATTACCATAAACATAGTGATAACTGCTAGAGTAATGAGGAGTGAAAGAATAATTCCAATATTTTGAAATGAGCCATTATAAAAATATGCAGCTAGTTCAAGGCCGATAGTAGCTACTATCAGACGGCTTCCTTGTAAAACTGCAGAAATTCTTCCTTTTGCCTCAGGTAAATAATTAAGACAAATGGGATAAATTATTGTTGAAGGAATAATTAAAGTTGTATTAAACGGGAGATATGCAAGTGTAATAATTAATGGATTTTTGATATTAAGTAAAGTAACTACA
The DNA here is from genome assembly GCA_964515755.1 of uncultured Rickettsia sp. GTDB lineage: Bacteria > Pseudomonadota > Alphaproteobacteria > Rickettsiales > JABSSG01 > JAGVLN01. The sequence continues at coordinate 3,057 of CAZEVK010000026.1, forward strand.
GCAATAATAATTAATCCAATAATAGATATTTGAGCAGATATATAAAGCATTTTTTTCTGATCATATTTATTGACGATTAATCCGGATAATATGCTTCCAAATGCAAAAGTAAAAGCTAATGACCCTTGATAATAACCAAATTCTGAAAGGCTTACTCCTAAATCTTCCATGTATAATATAGGAGACATTCCAATAATAATCCAGTAAGGAACAAACATGAAAGTGATATTTGCTGCCAAAAGCATTAATGGTTTTGACCTAAATATAGGTAGGTAACCACGTAAATTTATTGGTTCTTTGTTTTTTGGTAACTTATTGGTAGGAATAAAAAAAATGGTCATAATAAGCACAATTAATCCAGAAAGTGCAAGTGTAGTAAAGTTACCTTGCCAATGGTAATGCATAGTGATGTAGCTACCGGCAATAGGGGCAGCACCTATAGAGGCATTTACCAATCCATTTAGAATTGCCATTAATGATTGTTGTTCTTTAAGTGCGTAAGAATCTGCAATAATTAAAAAACATAGAACTGCAGGTGCTGCTATCCCTAAGCCTTGAAGGAATCGACCTAAAAGAAGTGATTGATAAGACGAAGCCCACAGACAGAATGAACTACCAATAATAAAAATAATAAGTCCTAGTAAAATAATAGGCTTGCGACCATAACGATCTGCTAATCCTCCAACAAATAATATACTTAAGAAAAAACCTATGAAATTAACTGATAATAATGCTTCAAGCCAAAATGGCGATAGGTTAAACTGATTACTTAGTTCTAAAAAACTTGGAACGAATAAATCAATTTCCGCACCCCCTAGTATATCCATAAAGATTACTGTTACTAAAATCATCAGTTTTGCAAATTGTTGTTTCATTATATTATCTCAATTTTAGTATGATCACTTACATAATGTAATATAATTGAAAGTTATTGGCATAACAGCATATGATGCTTTTTTAACTTTTTTAGGTAATTTGTAATAATCACATTACTACTAAATTTATTTTGAGGTTTTTATATTATCATGAAAATTACTGCTTAAGTTAAGTCCTGTCTAAGGATAAGTTTTTGTTAAATTTGCGTCAACATTACCTTAAGAGTATATTTATGAATCATAACCCTATATTAATCAACAATATTGGTCTATCTTTTCCTCAGAAAACTTGTTTTTTAAATTTTTCTACTCAGATAAATTCAGGAATGCGCATTGGTATTATTGGTAGAAATGGTAGTGGTAAATCAAATCTACTTAAAATAATCCAAGGTCAGATCGATCCTTCTGAAGGGAAGATTAAAATTCCTAAAAATATTGTTTTTGGTTATTTACCACAGTTTATTAATGAATTTTCTGATAAAAGTGGTTCTGAGAGATTTAATAAAGCTCTGAATCAAGTTTTAGCTATAAATCCTAATATACTATTACTTGATGAGCCGAGCAATCATCTTGATATAAGTAATCGTCAATCATTGTTGCGTGTTATAAACAGTTATAAGTTTAATTATTGCTTCGCATGATATTAATTTATTGCGTAATTCTGTTAACGTTTTATGGTGTATTGATGATGAAAAAGTTCAAATATTTAGAGGAAGTTATGATAGCTATATTTTGGAAAGAACTAAAAAGCATTTTGCAATTAAGCGAGAATTAGCTTTTATTCATCAAAAAGCTAAAGAGTGTTACTATTTGTTAATGAAAGAGCAAGTAAGAGCAAAAAAAAGTAAAAAACAAGGAGAAAAACATAAAAAACAAAGAAGATGGCCAACAATTGTTTCTGATGCTAAAATAGGTAGAGCTATAGAAACTACTGGTAAAAAGAAAAAACAAATAAATATTAGAAAGCAGGAATTAGTTGATACTCTTTCTGAGCTAAAAATGTCTAAGATTATTAAACCAAAATTTTCATTATTAGTAAAAAAAAGGAATAAAACTACTCTTTTTATTGTAGATGGTAGTATTGGTTATCAAAAACCAATTATTAATAATATCAATTTTATTATCGATGGAAATGAGAAAGTTGCGATAGTAGGAAATAATGGTTCTGGAAAGCCTACTTTAGTTAAATCTATATTAAATACACCTAACATAACAAAATCAGGAGAATGGTATACTCCAGCAATAGATGATATTGGTTATTTAGATCAGCATTACGATAATCTTGATTTAAATTCTACTTTATTTGAAGAACTTAATAATTTGGTTCCAAGTTGGTCTCAATTTAAAATAAGACAGCATTTGAATGATTTTCTTTTTCACAAAAATGAAGAAGTAAATGCAGTTATGGAAACTTTTTCGGGTGGAGAAAAGGTTAGAGCGTGCTTAGCTAAAATAGTTGCAAAAGCTCCAAAGCTTTTAATTTTAGATGAAATAACTAACAATCTTGATTCAGAAACTAAAGATCATGTTGTTGAAGTATTAAAAGGATATCTTGGATCCACTATAGTAATATCTCATGACGAAGACTTTTTAAAGCAGATTGGTATTAATACATTTTATTCAATTAAGGATGGTTGCTTAAATCAGCGTTGAATTTACCGTAATTTGTATATATAGTTTGATCTTATAATATTTATCAACTATCTTGCGAAGCTATCAAAACTATGTTAGCTTACCTGCTTTATATAGTATTTTTCGACTTTAAAGGATTATGTAATTTAAATGGCGCAGAATTTTAATCTTATAGATAGATATGCACAGGCTCTGTATCAAGCTACAGAAGCAAGTGGTGAAATGAAACAAGTAGTTGATGATATTAATTTATGTAGCCAGATTTTACTGGCCTCACCAGAATATTTTACGTATTTAGCTGCGCCCGTATGTGAATTAGAAATGCAAAAGTCTGTTATTCAGACGTTATCTAAGCAATATAAATTTAATAATTTAATCAAAAATTTTCTACTGATGTTATGCATGAACGGTCGTTTAAATTTCTTAAAACAAGTTTTATCAAGATTTATTATGCTGTACCAGGAAGCACAAGATATACTAGTAGCAGATGTTAAATCTGCAGCTAAATTGACTGAAAATCAAATAAAAAAAATAACTAAGTATTTAGAAAAAAAATTAGATAAAAAAATTTTGCTGAATACGGCAGTTGATCCAAAAATAATGGGCGGATTAATTATAAAGATGAATTTTATGGTTATAGATAATTCTATATCAAATAAGATTAATAAAATTAAATTTAATACAGAAGAGCTTATTAATTAATAATAAAAAGACAAATAAATTGTTGAGGAAAAAATGGAAATCAAGGCATCAGAAGTAATTGGAATTTTAAAAAAACAGATTGAAAACTTTGATGATTTACCTGAATTTAAAGAAGTTGGACAAGTTCTCTCCGTTGGTGATGGAATCGCCAAAATATATGGTTTGGATTCTGTAGAAGCGGGAGAAATGGTTGAGTTTGAGAGTGGCGTACAAGGTATGGCATTAAATCTTGAACAAGATAGTGTTGGTGTTGTTATTTTTGGAAGTGACACTTCAATAATAGAAGGTCAAACTGTAAAAAGAACGGGAAAAATTGTGCAGGTGCCAGTGGGAGAAGGCCTTCTTGGCAGAGTTGTTAATGCTCTTGGTGTTCCTGTGGATGGCAAAGGTCCTTTAAAAGGAGTAAGTTATAGCCCTGTAGAAGTAAATGCTCCTGGTATTGTTCAAAGACAATCAGTTTCAGAGCCGGTGCAAACAGGCATAAAAGCCATCGATGCTCTAATTCCTATTGGTAGAGGGCAAAGAGAGCTAATAATCGGTGATAGACAAACTGGTAAAACTGCAATTGCGATTGATACTATTCTTAATCAAAAGCAAGCACATTCTAATAATGACGAAGCTAATAAAATTTATTGTGTTTACGTTGCAATCGGTCAAAAGCAGTCGACAGTTGCACGTATTGTAAAAAAATTAGAAGAAGAAGGAGCTCTAGCATATAGTATCGTAGTTGTTGCATCTGCGTCTGATCCAGCACCAATGTTATTTCTTGCTCCTTACTCTGGTTGTTCTATGGGTGAATATTTTAGAGATAACAAAAAACATGCTTTAATAATTTATGATGATTTGTCCAAGCATGCAGTAGCATATAGACAAATGTCTTTATTATTACGTAGACCTCCAGGACGTGAAGCTTATCCAGGAGATGTGTTTTTCTTGCATTCACGTCTATTGGAAAGAGCTGCAAAATTATCAGATGAGCTTGGAGCAGGCTCCTTGACTGCTCTACCAATTATTGAAACTCAAGCTGGAGATGTTTCGGCATATATTCCGACAAACGTTATTTCTATTACTGATGGACAAATTTATCTTGAAACAGAATTATTTTTTAAAGGCATTCGTCCTGCGGTTAACGTTGGTTTATCTGTTAGTCGTGTTGGTTCTGCAGCTCAAATAAAAGCTATGAAACAGGTTGCTGGTTCAATTAAATTAGATTTAGCACAATTTAGAGAGATGGAATCATTCTCTCAATTTAGTTCTGACTTAGATGAAGTAACTCAGAAAATGTTGCTACGTGGTCAAAAGCTTACTATTCTTTTGAAACAAGATCAGTACGTTCCTTTGGCGGTGGAAGAGCAAGTAGTGGTAATCTATGCTGGTGTTAAAGGCTATTTAGATACTATAAATGTTAAAGATGTACAGCGTTTCGAAAAAGAGCTTTTATTATTTATGCATCAAAAAGATAAGAGTAATTTATTACAAAGTATTGCAAAAGAGAAAAAGATTACTGATGAAGTGGAACGTGATTTAAAAGATGCATTAGCTGGTTTTGTAAAACATTTTGCGCAGTAAAGTAGTTGTATGGCAAATTTAAAAAACCTAAAATTACGCATCAAAAGTGTTAAGTCTACTCAAAAAATTACAAAGGCTATGAAAATGGTCTCGGCTTCAAAGTTGAGAAAAGCTAGAGAAGCTATTGAGGCTAATAGACCTTACACCGAGAAAATGAATGAGATTACGAAAATTGTTGCTAGTAATGTTGATAATTCTCATTCAGTTCCATTATTTTATGGAAGAGAAGAGATTAATAAATTGTTATTTATCGTTGTGACATCAGATCGTGGTTTATGTGGTGGGTTAAATAGTGCTGCGATAAGGATGGTAAAAAAACGTATTGCAGAAGCTAAAAATAAAAATCATTCTGTGAGCATTTTGTGTATAGGCAAAAAGGGATACGAACAATTACATTTATTAAAAAATATTGAAGTTAAGATGGTTGAGAATTTTAGTTATAGTAAAAAACTTGATTCTGCTCCTCTAAGAAAATTATCTGATTTTTTAATGATTGAATTTAGTAAAGAAAATTTTGATGCATGTTTTATCTTTTTTAATGAATTTGTTTCTGCTGTAACTCAAAATGTATCTTATAAGCAGCTTTTACCATTATTTACTCAAGATGACGTCGTTGAACAAAATGCAAATAATCAATTTGAATTTGAACCAGAGGCCAAGAAAATGGTAGCAGATTTGGTAGGACGTAACATGACTGCTAATTTACTATCTATAGTTCTAGAAAATATTGCTAGTGAACATGGAGCAAGAATGACTGCAATGGAAAATGCATCTAATAATGCTGGAGCAATGATTAAAGATTTGAATATCTTATACAATAGAACAAGACAATCTGCTATTACAACAGAATTGATCGAGATTATTTCAGGTGCGGAAGCAATATAAAAGTTTATATTAAATTTAATTGAGGTAAGTATGAAAAAGGTAAGTGTGAAGAGTAATGATGGGTTAGTAACTCAGGTTATATCTGCAGTTGTAGATATAAAATTCGAGCATGGTATTCCAGCTATTCTTAACGCATTAGAATGTAAAATTGGCGATAGAACTCTAGTTCTCGAGGTAGCTCAACATATTGGAGATAATGAAATAAGAGCTATCGCAATGGATTCGACTGAAGGATTAACTCGTGGGACAAAAGTTGTAGATTTGGAGCAACAAATCACAGTTCCAGTTGGACCAGGAACATTAGGGAGAATCATGAATGTTTTAGGAAATCCAATAGATCAATTAGGACCAATTAAAGCAAAAACTAGAGCCTCAATTCATGGTAAGGCACCAAGCTTTATTGATCAATCAACGGATAATAAAATTTTACAAACTGGAATTAAAGTTATCGACCTTTTGGCGCCTTACGCTAAAGGTGGTAAAGTCGGATTATTTGGTGGAGCCGGAGTTGGTAAAACAGTTTTAATTATGGAATTAATTAACAATATTGCTAAAGCTCATGGTGGTTATTCTGTTTTTGCTGGTGTTGGTGAGCGAACTAGAGAAGGTAATGATCTTTACCATGAAATGATGGAGTCTGGAGTTATTAATATAAAGGATCAGTCTAAATCTAAAGCTGCTTTGGTTTATGGTCAAATGAATGAGTCTCCCGGCGCAAGAGCTAGAGTAGCTTTATCAGGCTTGACTCTTGCTGAATATTTTCGTGATGAAGAAGGGCAAGATGTATTATTTTTTGTTGATAACATATTTAGGTTTACACAAGCTGGTTCAGAAGTTTCTGCGCTTTTAGGCAGGATACCTTCTGCAGTAGGTTATCAACCAACATTAGCAACTGAAATGGGTGCAATGCAGGAAAGAATTACATCAACAAGGAAAGGTTCTATTACGTCTGTGCAAGCGATTTATGTGCCCGCTGATGACTTAACGGATCCTGCGCCAGCAGCATCTTTTGCACATTTGGATGCTACCACTGTTTTGAGTAGGCAAATTTCAGAGTTAGGTATTTATCCTGCTGTTGATCCACTTGATAGTACGTCTAATATGCTTAATCCTGCTATTGTTGGCGATGAGCATTATAATGTTGCGCGTGAAGTACAGAAAATTTTACAAACCTATAAATCACTTCAAGACATTATTGCTATTCTTGGTATGGATGAGCTTTCTGAAGATGATAAATTAATAGTTGCAAGAGCCCGTAGAATTCAGAAATTTTTATCACAGCCATTCCATGTTGCAGAAGTATTTACTGGTTCTCCAGGAAAATTTGTTCCTCTTGAAGCAACAATCAAAAGCTTTAAAGAAATAATAGAGGGTAAGTATGATGATTTGCCAGAAGCAGCTTTTTATATGGTTGGGGATATTGATGAGGCAATTGCAAAAGCGCAAAAACTAAAGAACATAGCTTAATAAAATGATAGATCAACAAAATAAGTTTACGCTTAATATACTAACTCCAGAGAAAAAATTTCTTGAGGATCAAGTAAGCATGGTTACGGTTCCTGCTTTTGAGGGTGAGATTGGTATTTTGCCAGGTCATATTTCAATTATAACTTATCTAAATCCTGGATTATTAAAAGTTTATCAAGATGATTTAGTTATAGAGTCGATATTTATATATGGTGGTTTTATTGAAGTAAATCAAGATAAGGTTACTGTCTTAATTTCTGACGCAATTAAAAAGTCTGAGGTTAATCTACAACATGCATTAAATTTAGTAGAAGAAATTGAGCTTAAGCTCCTAAATGTTAATGATCCTGATTATCAAAAAATCCTCAAGCATGAATTAGCTATTTATAATAAAATGGTTGAGGTGTCTAAAGGAGTTTAGTTTTATTCCTTAATTTTTGTGAGAATTTCAGTTGTTAGTTTTTTAAATTCTTTAGCAGCTATACTTCTAGGTTGAACTTCTGTTACACACAATCCTTCCATAAAACAAGAAGCAAAAGAAACCCTATTACCAATTTCGCTTTTTAAAGGTTTAATCATTTTAGATCGAATTTCTTTAACTAAACGAGAATTTTGACTTGCTCTATTGAGCAAGGTATAAAAAGTAATTTGTTCCTTCTGACAAATATTAATTGTGGCGTTTGACGCCCAAAGGTCTGCTGGGCTCGGCTGAATAGGGATAATGACTAAATCAGAGATTCGTACTGATGATTTGGTTTCAGTATTAGTATGAGGAGGGCTATCAATTATAATGAAATCTGCGGTAGATTTGAACTTTGCAAGTTCTGTTGTAATTCTCCAGCCTGATGTGCTATGAAAATTAATGTCAGTATAGCTTTTACCTAAAAAGTTTTCGCGTAACTTATGCCATTGAGTTAGAGTTCCTTGCGGATCAATATCAATTAGAGCTATATTATATTTTCTTTGACTCAGGGCAATAGCAAGATGAGCAGCAATTGTTGTTTTTCCAGCTCCACCTTTTTGTTGTGCTATAGTAATTATTTTGCAATTCATAGTTTTTCTATATATTATCTCTACTATATTCATTCTATGATGATTTTTATATAAATGGCAAAGATTTTAAAAAATTCTAGTTCTGCGGTTCTAGTTTTAGTGAATAAATTAAAATCTGGCGAGATTGTTTCATTTCCAACCGAAACAGTTTATGCTTTGGCATGCGACCCTTATAATGATGATGCTTTGATAAAGCTTTACAACATTAAACAGCGTGATCAAAATCAACCTTTATCTCTGTTAGCCAAGGATTTAATGCAGATAAAACAGTATGCGTATGTTGATGTAAAAGCTGAGAAGTTTATTAATAAATTTTCTCCTGGTCCAATTACTTATATATTAAATAAAAAAGCAGGTACAGGATTATCTGAGCTAATTAATTCAACAAGCTCTACGATAGGTATTAGAATACCTAAATGTCTTACTGCTCAGAAAATATTAAGTCTTTTTGATAGGCCAATAGTTGGAACTAGTACTAATTTTTCTGGAGAGCCTAGTGCAGTCGATGTTAACAACATAAATCAGAAATTACGTGAGTCAATAGATGTTATAATTGATGGGGGTAAAACAAAATATAGTGAAAGTTCTACTATAGTAGATTTAACAAATTCAGATGAAATTAAAATTCTCCGAAAAGGTGTGATTACTAATTTAATTGAATAATTTAATCACTTTTTCATATTTTATAATTTCATCTATTTTACCAATTGAGGAAATAGAAACAATTGAACTTGAGTAAAGCTTTTTACAAAAATGTTGTATATCTTTTTTATTTACCTTATTGATTTTTTCAAGAGTCTCTTTGGAAGTAATATGTTTACCAAAAATAGCGTAGTCAGAAGCGAGTTCAGAAGCTCTGTGTGATGACAATTCTTTACTTGCCATTACTCCCGTTTTAATTCTTTCTTTTGCTTTTTGTAATTCATAATCAGAAATTTCTTGTTCCATTTTCATAAATTCTTCGGCTATTACTTCAATTACTTCATTAGCTTTTTTTTCATCGGTTCCTGCGTAAAAATTGAATGTACCAATATCACTATATGTTAAGTTATATGTCCCTATAGAGTATACTAGTCCTCTTTTTTCTCTTACTTCTTGGAATAGTCTGGAAGACATTCCTTCTCCAAGGATTCCTGATAATAATAGTGAAACGTAATATTCTTCATCTAACATAGAAACACCACTAAAACACATTTGGATTTGAACTTGTTCGAGATCCTTTTTATGGTATTTGTATCCACCAATATATTTTGCTTCTGGTGCTTTTATAGGAATACCAGTTTTTAATAATGAGAAATACTTATTTACAAAGTCTAGAACTTTACTATGCTCAATATTACCTGCGATAGCCAAAATCATTTGTGAAGCATTATAGTAGTTTGATACATATTTTTTTAGAGCTTCAGAATTAATATTTTTAATAATTTCTGTTGTACCTATTATAGTGCGTCCCATAGGTTGGTCTTTAAATACAACTGTTTGTAAATTATCAAACACTACATCATCGGGTGAATCTAAACATTGAGCTATTTCTTGTAGGATTACTGTACGCTCACGCTCAACTTCAACTTGATCAAATGCTGAATTTTGAACGATATCTGCTAAAATATCTAAAGCTTTTTCTACATATTCTTTTAGTAAAAATACGGTATATACTGTGCTTTCTTTTCCGGTATAGGCATTAAAATGAGCTCCTAATAACTCGAATTCTTCAGCTATTTGTTTGGCATTTCTATTTTTAGTTCCTTTAAATGACATATGCTCAAGGAAATGAGAAATACCACTTAACTCTGGAGATTCAAATCTACTACCTAATTTTACTAGTAAATTAATTGCTACTGTTTGAGTATGGCTGAGTGTTTCACTAACTACAGTTAAACCGTTATCAAGAATATTGTATTTATGCATTAATAAACCTTTTTTAAAATATGCTGTAAGTACTAGTATAGCAGTAACTACTGGAATTTTTTTGAGTTTTTACTTTTAATTGTAATAAATATTCCAAATATCATCATTAAAATGCTTAATAATTGTCCCATGGTTAAATGGTACATCACGAAACCAAGCTGTTCATCTGGTTGGCGGAAAGTTTCAACAAAAAATCTAAATAAAGAATATAATATACAGAATAGTCCTGATAATATTCCTTGATACTTATATAGTTTATATTTTCTTAATGCAACGTTTAGGATAATAAAAAGTAATATTCCTTCTGTTAGAGCTTCATAAATTTGGCTAGGATGACGTGCTATAGAATCAACACTAGGAAAAATAACTGCCCATGGTAAATCAGATGCTCTACCACACAACTCGCTATTAATAAAATTTGCAACTCTTCCTAGAAAAATACCAATTGGCGCACAACATGCTGCTAAATCTAAAATAGTCATAGTTTTTATTTTCTGATTTCTACATACTAGAAAAGTTGCAATGCAGAATCCTAAAAGCCCTCCGTGAAACGACATTCCACCGTTCCAAGTTTTTAATATTTCTATTGGATGCGTTAGATAGTAATATGGATTATATATTAAAATGAAACCTAACCTACCTCCTATTATAATGCTGAAGATAATTGATATAATAAAATTATCTATGAAATCTCTTGATAATTTTATTTTTATTGTTTTTGCTACATATTGAAAATAGCTGGTGCCAAAAAAAATACCGAAAATATAAGCTAACGAATACCATCGTATTTGTATAGGACCTAAATCTGCGAGAACAGGATCAATATGCGGTAAAATTATTGCTAGCATTTTTATTAATCAACTAAGTTAATGTTGTAATTAATCAATAAATTCTATTATTGTCAATTAGATCTTGGATGAGTTTTACTGTAAACGTCAAAAACTCTTTTTTGATCTATTTTTGTATATATTTGAGTGGTTGATAAATTTTTATGACCAAGTAATTCTTGAATAGATCTGAGATCAGCTCCGTTTGTTAGTAAATGAGTTGCAAATCCATGACGAAATGAGTGAGGTGTAATAAATTCTGGTAAATTAAGGCTTTTTCTAATAGTGCACATGTGTTTTTGGACAGAGCTTGCATTTAATTTCCTTCCCTGTTTTCCTTTAAATATTTCTTTGTTATTTTCAATATTATACGGGCAATGTTTTTCATAATTTTCTATTGCTTTTATCACTTCAGGAAGAATTGGTATTGAGCGAGATTTACTTCCTTTACCGATTACAGTAATAAAATCTGTATTGATATTATTTTTTGTAAGAGATAATGCTTCTGAAATTCTGAGACCACATCCATAAATTAGCATCATTATTGCATAATTTCGAAGCCTAATCCAGTAATCTGTGTTTAAATTTAGTGCTTCATCAATTGCAGCTTTAGTATTAATTTCGTCAATTGTTTTAGGTAATGGTTTATTAATTTTACGGATTTTAACATTGATGGCAGATTTATTATCTATGTTTTCATATTTATTTAGATATGAAAAAAAACTTCTTAATGAGGCTAAATATCTTGCTGCAGAACTAGTAGTATATCCTTGGTTTTTTAAATGAGCTAACCAAGCTCTAATATCATTTATGGTTATATTATTAATTATTTCAACAGTAAGTTGTGTATTATTATATACGTCTAGAAATTTAAAAAAATTTACTAGATCATTATAATATGAAGATATTGTATGCTTTGAATAATGTTTTTCATTTCCTAACCATATCAACCATTTATTACATAAATCATTTAACTTGCCATGAATATTACATTCAGTAATTTTTTTTATCTCACTAGTTTTAGTCATGCTTTTATAAGTTATTTGCCAATACAAAAATTACTAAATATTTCTCCTAATATAGATTCTACATCGATTTTGCCAGTAATACTATTTAAATAGCGTGAGGCTAATCTTAAATCTTCAGCAGCCAGTTCTATGTCTTTTTCTAAACTAAAAGTTTCAAGGTAAGTTTTACAGTGTTCTAGATTTTCTCGATGTCTTTGTCTAGTTATTAAAGGAGCATCGCCTATAGAGAAGAAATTTTGAACATGCTTTTTTATTTCTTGTAGTAAATTATTTAGCCCTATTTCATTTTGAGCAGAAATCAGAATTGATTCTTTATTAATAATTTTCAAAGGCTTTAACTCATTCAGTAAATCTATTTTATTTATTACGATAATTGTATTTTCATTTACTAAGTCTAATAGTTCTTGTGACATATTATGATGTTTTTGTGCATCTTGTACTAATATTTTCAAATCAGCATTTTTTGCGCGATCTAATGTTCTATTGATGCCTTCTTTCTCTAAAAAATCGTCACTGTTACGTAATCCGGCTGTATCTGCGATTGTAACCAAATACCCGCCGATGTTTAAGCGTACTTCAATTATATCTCGAGTAGTACCAGCTATGTCTGAAACTATTGCTACATCACGTTTTGCTAAAGCATTTATTAATGATGATTTGCCTACGTTTGTTTCACCAATAATTGCAACATAGAATCCTTCGCGTAGTTTTTGACCCCTTTGATTATCTAATAGATGGTTTGTAATTTCTATATTTAAACAATTTACTTTCTTAGTAATATTTTCAATAATATCCGCAGGCAAATCTTCATCAGGAAAGTCTATATAAGCTTCTATAAGACTCATTATTCTGATCAATTGTGTGCACCAATTTTCGTAAAGAAAACCTAATTCTCCAGCAAGTTGTTTTAGCGCTTGCTTGTGTTGAGCTTCAGTTTCTGCATCAATTAAATCCATTAATCCTTCTGCTTGAGTGAGATCCATTTTTCCATTCATAAATCTACGCTTAGAAAATTCTCCTGGCTCAGCAATCCTTAAGCCTTGAATTTTTGATAGTGCATCCAGTGTTAGGTCTAATACTGCTCTTCCTCCATGAATATTTATTTCAGCTATATCTTCGCCTGTAAAGCTTGCAGGCGCTTGATAATATATAACTACACATTCATCAATCAGATTCTTGGTTTGAGGATGAAAGATTTTTGTTAATTTTGCAAACCTTGGCTGTCCAAGTTTACTTCCTAGACATTCTATTGCATATTTTGTACTGGATCCAGAGATTCTAATTACCGTAATACCAGCTTTTGCTGTTGCTGATGCTGGCGCATATATAGTGTCTATAATTGGTATATTTTTTTTTAACATATATTACAATATAGCAAACATTAAAAAAAATTATATATTTATTTCTTTAAAGACTCACTAACATTTGAGTTTGATTTGTATATCATGTATACTTATATTAGTAACTTAATAATAATAGTGAGTTTTTTATGAGTAGTGAAAGCATAAAGCAGAAGATCTTTGCTGAATTGGATAAAGTATATAAAAATACCCCATACAACCCATTGCTTAGTAAATTTGCACGCTCTTTTTACTCGTATATGCCATTGGATTATAACGATGATCATGATATAGATGAATTTGTTAATATTGCAATTAGAAGTTTTAAGTGTTTTGGTCATCGTGTTTTAGGTAAGCATCAAATTTACACTGCTAATGAAATTACGTCTGAGGACGGCAATGAAGGAAATACTTTTATCTGGATAGTTAATGATGATATGCCATTTATAGTTGATTCTATCACAGAGTTATTAACTCGGGAAAAATATCATATCAGGAAATTTATTAATGCATTATTTTTAGTTGAAAGAGATAAAAATTGTCAAGTTTCAAATATAATCAATGAATATTCAAAGCCCAATGAATCAGTTTTATATATCAAATTAGATTTGATCAAAGATAGCATCGAGCTTAACAAGCTGTTAGCAGAGATGTCAAAAATTTTGCTTCAAGTAAGAACTGTTGTTAGTGATTGGAAGCCAGTTCTTTTGGAACTTAATAAAACTATTGATTTGTGTAGTAATACAAAAGATGAAAATTGTGAATTTTTACAATGGCTTAGTAATCACAATTTTACTTTTACTGGGTATCGCGAGTATACTGTATTTGGGCAAGTAAAACACCGAGCAATAAAGTATGATCATAAAAAAGATTTGGGAATTTTTAAATTCAATGATCATGATTTAAATAAAGATATTGTAGATGATATTTTTACTGCTAATGATTTTTTTTCTCATACTGAAATTGTAAGGCTTGGTAAAATCAAAACTATGTCTAAGGTTCATCGCTATTCTAGCCTTGACTGTATTTCTGTTATAAAAAGAGATAATTCAAATAAATTAACAATTAGAGTTTTTGTGGGATTATTTGCTAGTAAGCTTGATTATCAAAGTGTATTAGATATTCCACTAATTCGAAATAAAGTTATTGCTGTAGTAACTAGAGCTGGGTTTAACAAATCGAGTTTTTTAGGTAAAGAATTATTTAGTATTGTCGAAACTTTACCTAAAGATGAATTATTTCTATTTACGGAAGAAGACTTATTTCGAACTTTAATGAAAATTTTATCTTGTTTGAATAATCCTCGTTTGTTAGTTTTTGCTCGTACCACGTGTTGTAAAAACTTCTTTAATTTATTAGTTTTCTTTCCTAAATCTAGAGTTACTTCAGACATAGTCGATAAAGTCCAAAATGTTGTTAAAGAGTTTGTTACCGGAAAAATTATTGATCAGTCTTTAAAGATTTCTAGTATGGCATTAGCCTATGTTTATATAACAATTGCTGTTAAAGATAATTCTAAGGTTGGTTTTGATATAAATGATATAGAGAAGAAACTGGATAATGTAACAAGCCTATGGAATGAAAAGATGGGCTTTTATATTGAACAAAAATTTGGCAAAACTAATCTTAATTATCTTTTGAGTATTTATAATAAGGCTTTTCCTACAAATTATCATGCCAATTTCACAATTGAAGATGCAGTTAATGATATTGGTTATGTAGAGAGCTTTACTGAAAGAAATAACATTATTTTTAATCTCTATCAAAAGCCTAAGGCAAAAAAGAATCAGTTTAATTTAAAGATATACAGTTTGGATTCCAAAATTGAGCTGTTTAAGATTCTGCCTATTATTGAGAATTTGGGTTTTAAAAGCTTAGAAGAAAGTATTTTTATACTTGATATTTCAAAATATAATCAATCAGTTTTTATTCAAGATTTCACTTTATTAGTTTCATCTCAAAAATTATTTAGCTTGCAGGATATAAAACACAATATTGAAGATGCTATTAGTGGTATTTACAAAGATAAGCTTAAAAATGATATAATAAATGGGTTAGTTTTAGCAGCTGGATTAAATCTACGTCGAGTTTTTATGCTTAGCGCTTATTGTAAGTATATGATGCAAATCAACTTTCCCTATAGCCAAGAGTATATTCATTCTGTTTTAGTAAAGCATCCAACTATTACTAAATATTTAGTAGAACTATTTTATGCAATGTTTGATAAAAATCGTTTATCAGAAGATAAGCAAAAACTTAAAAATAAAATCAGAAATGACTTAGATAAAATACTTGATAGCGCTGAGGATAAGGTTATTAGAAAAGTTTGGGACTTAATTAATAATACTTTGCGTACAAATTATTTTCAAAAAGATTCTGATAATAATCTGAAACAATATCTTTCAATAAAGCTCAATTCTGCTCAAATAGAGGACTTACCTCAGCCAAAACCATTTGTTGAAATTTTTGTATATTCTTCTCGTATGGAAGGCATTCATTTACGAGGCGGAAAAGTAGCTCGTGGAGGAATAAGATGGTCTGATCGTAGAGAAGATTACCGTACTGAAGTATTAGCTCTTATGAAAGCACAAATGAGTAAAAATGCTATTATCGTTCCGGTTGGTTCTAAAGGTGGGTTTTTTGTAAATAATGTAAACAATTTTACTAGTAGAGATGAATATTTAACTGAAGGTGTCGAATGTTATAAAATCTTATTAAGAGGAATGTTAGATATTACTGATAATGTTATTAATAGACATATAGTTCATCCGAAAGATGTAGTGTGTTTAGATGGTGACGATCCTTATTTAGTAGTCGCTGCTGATAAAGGCACTGCAACGTTCTCCGATATAGCTAATCAAGTATCTCAAGAGTATAACTTTTGGTTAGGTGATGCTTTTGCATCAGGTGGTTCTTTTGGTTATGATCACAAAAAAATGGGTATTACTGCACGTGGTGCATGGATTTCTGTAGAAGAGCACGCTAAATCTTTCGGATTTGATTTAAATAAAGACATATTTACTGTTATTGGCATTGGAGATATGTCTGGGGATGTATTTGGTAATGGTATGTTACTCTCAAAAAATATACAATTAGTTGCTGCATTTAATCATCTTCATATTTTTATTGATCCTAATCCAAATTCTTTGTACAGTTTTGAAGAAAGAAAGCGTTTATTTGATTTGCCTCGCTCTAGCTGGTCTGATTATAATCATAAAGTTATTTCACAAGGTGGAGGTGTTTTTGAGCGCAGCTCAAAAGTTATTAATCTTTCACCTCAGATTAAAGAATTACTAGAAATAGAGTATGATACAATTGATCCAGATGCTTTGATTCGTAAAATTCTTACTGCAAAAGTAGATCTTTTATGGAATGGTGGTATAGGTACTTATGTTAAAGCAGAATCAGAAACTAATGAGCAAATAGGTAATAAAAGCAATGATAATCTAAGAGTTAATGGTAGAAATTTACGTTGTAGAATGGTAGGAGAGGGAGGCAATTTAGGTTTTACACAATTAGCTAGAATAGAGTATGAATTTAATGGCGGTAAAATAAACACAGATGCTATTGATAATTCTGCTGGTGTTGATTGTTCTGACCATGAGGTAAATATAAAAATTGCTTTGAGTCCAGCTGTTGCTAATAAAAAAATGACTTTAGATGCAAGAGACAAACTGCTAGTAGAGATGACTGATGAAGTAGCTGATTTAGTTTTATATGATAATAAAATTCAAAATCAATCGTTGTCTATTTCATCTTCGCATAGCGTAAAAATGTTCGAGTCATATGTAAGATTAATGTATAAGTTAGAGCAAGACAAACTCCTTGATCGTAAAATTGAATTTTTACCAAATGATGAAGTTATTATTAGTCGTGTAAATGCTCATCTTGGCTTTACAAGGCCTGAAATTTCAGTGTTAATGGCCTATAGTAAAAATGCGATTGATAAAGATTTAATTAAGTCAAAATTAGTAGATGACGAATATTTTAATAAATACCTTATCTCATATTTTCCAGTTAAAATGCAAAAAGAGTGCTTGGATGAAATTCTTAGTCATCAGCTCAGAAGAGAAATTATTTCCACAATGCTTGCAAATAAGCTAATTAATTATCTTGGTAGCTATTTCTTTCATTCTGCTCAGGAATATACAGGATTGAATGGTTGTGATATAGCTAGAGCTTTTTGCATAGTTTGGGAAATTTTTGCATTAGAAAAATTATGGGATGAAGTTGATAAATTGGATGGTTCTACTAAAACGGAATTATTTTGTAATATTCAATCTTTTGTTCAAAACTCGATTTACTGGTTTTTACGTTATAAGCCACAAACACTAAATATTGAGAAAAGTATAAAAGAATTTGGTTCTGAAACAAAGTTACTAATAAATAATACTGAAAAGCTTTTAATTGGAGAAGTTAAAGAAAAATTTGTTAAGAAATGTAATTATTTTTCTGAAAATAATGTTCCAGATGCTTTAGCCAAGCAATTGGCTAGTCTCGAAATTTTATATTCAGCTATGGATATTATTTTAGTGACAGTTAAGCATTCAATACCATCTACAAAAGTTTCTGAAATATATTTCGCAATAGGTGATCGTTTTAATCTAGATTGGCTAAAACATGTTGTAGAACAGTTGCCTGCTAATACTTATTGGAATAATATGCTGATTAAAACTATTAAAGACAATATTTATGATCAGCAAAGACGCTTAACTTCACAAATTATAAAGTTTTCTAACGATAATAGTAAGAGTTTAGATGAATGGATTAAGGTAAATGCAAAAAGAGTTGGTATTTTTGATCAATTTATTAATTCTATAAAAAATGATGCTGAGTTTGATGTTAATAAATTAGTGGTAGTAACAAAACAGATTGAAATATTGACTCATAAATAGAGATTTATGTGTATAGAATAATTATAATTTTACAATTATTTTTTCTTATATTGCCTGTTAGTGCTGAAATACTAGTAGTTGATTTTAACAAATCTATGCATACAGGCGATAATGCTAAGAAAAGTTTATTTTATACACAGTTAGAGCAATTATATGATCGTAATAATTTTGATCATCTAAGTCCATTATCGTCGCTTACTATTCCTAAAAAAATCCATCAAATTTGGCTTGGCCCTAAACCAATACCTAAGCTGTATAAAGAATATACTAAAACTTGGCAAGCATTGCACCACGATTGGGAGTATAAGCTATGGAGAGAAGAGGATATAGCATCATGGAATTTTGGTAGTAAAGACTTATTTAATAAAGCTTCTTCTTATCAAGAAAAATCAGATATTTTACGATACGAAATTTTATACAGGTATGGAGGTCTGTATATTGATATGGATTATAAAGCATTAAAAAATTTTGATACATTGCACTATACGTACCATTTTTATGCAGGTATAGAACCTATGGTTAATGGTGATAGTATTTATATTGCTAATTCTATAATTGGTTCAGTTTCAAATAATATTATTCTGAAAAATACTTTAGAACGCATTAGGAATCATTGGGATTTAACAGAAAAAATTTTTTTGAAAGAATCTGAAAATAAAAGCAAAAAAAAGAAAAGTGATATTATTTATTTAGCAGTTAAACGGACAATGATGCCTTTTAATGTTGCAATTGAAAACAATATTTCTTTTGTTAATAGAGCAATTATTTTACCTCCCACTTATTTAAACATAGAGATACAAGATAAGTTTTTTGATTCTATAAAAAAATATTTTAATATAAAATTAAAGTGTGATTATTTTTGCACCATTCATCCTGAATCTATGGCTATACAAGATCGATCTGAGCATAGAGTGATTGCTAATCTTTCTAATATTATTATTGATGAGACATGGTACCGATCTTTTCATAATTGGATTAAAGAATTGTTTATATTTTAATTTTATTTGCATTACTAATAAATGCAAAAGATTTTATATTGCAAAAGGTTTAATTAAGATCTAAAATTTATAGAAGATTTTTCAATTTGGGAGATATTGTGAAAAATTTAGGTTATGCCCTAAAACGAGCTAGGAGAGAGAAGAAATTAAAGCTTAAGGAAGTTGCATCTAATTTAAAGATTAGACCTAAATATTTAATTGAAGTTGAAGATGGCAGTTCTAGTTCTATGTCGAATGTATATAAAATTGGTTATATTAGGGCCTATTCTAAGTATTTAGGAGTAGATATAGAAAAACACCTAGAAGGTTTAAGTATTGAGACTGAGTCAAAGTTTTCTCCAATAGAAGAGTCATATTTAGAACAAACAAAACCACCATTGCTTACGGTTTTTATTGCAATTTTTTGTATTTGTTTATCGGTTATTATAGTAATAGTTTATAATATAAAATCTTCTATAGATAATACAAAAATAAATTATAAGCAAACTGCAGAAAATATTACTCAGCTTTTTAAGAGCGCTAACGATCAGTATTTCCTCGAAAATATAGGGGACAATAAATCATTAGTAGCAGTTCTTGCTAAATCAGATATGAAAATTGATGTAAATGATGATCAAGGAAAATTATTGGAAAGTCGAAAGTTGAAGGCGGGTGAATCTTTTTCTTTACCAATGGTGGATAAGCTGATGCTCATAGTTGATACACCCAATGCATTAGAATTTTATGAATTTTCTCCGATTACTATGAAGAAAAAAGAATTAGTTGCGGTTACAAGATAGTTTTCTAAGATTTACTTTTAGAGTCTTTTTGCGCTTTTCTTGCTGATTGTAATCCTTCTTTTGGAGTTGAATCTGGGTGTAATTCACCAGGCGAAGATGATCCAATAATAACCTTTACCTTTTTCATCATATTATTTACAAATTCATTTATTCTTTCAAGAAATTCAGAAGATTTAGAGGGTTTGTTCTGGTCATTTTGCATTGTAGTTGAGAATTTATTATTCGCTGCCGGCCCTTGAACATCTTCGATTACTACCTCTTTTGATTTTGCAATATTCTCTTCTTTTGCTGCAACTTTTTTAAGTGCGTTAATGTTGTTTTGGCTCATTCCTGGGGTTTCTGTAACACTAGCAATTATATCTTGAGTAGTAGTTTCAGCTTGTTGTGGTGTAATGCTACCAGATTCAATTTTTTTGCTTATTTCATTAATTTTTGCAATAGCTGAAGCTACAACTGCTTTAGCATCTTTTTCAGAAGTGTCAGAAACTTTTTCAAGAGTAGTGTGGACTAAGCTTAAGTATGATTGATCTTCTTTCATGTAATTTCTCCATAATTAAAACTTATTAAATAAATCATCTATATCTATAGTTACATAATATGAGTTTTTTGGCAGATTAAAAAGCCTTTTGTTAATAGTATATTTCTCATTTAATACTAAATAATGCTGTGGAGATTTCATAAGTGAAGATGTTAATTTTTTACCATTTTCATCAGATATTGTTATTAAAATAGCTGGTACTTTTCTTTTTTGGTTTGAGTTATTGACAATAAATCCATTAATATTTATGAAATCTTTGTTTTTAATAACCGAAAAATTATCTAACTTAAAATTGTCTGTAGCGGGCATATTTAAAATATCATATATTACATATGATGATGGAATTGCTCTTATAATATTATCTCTAAATAATGTTATGCTTGTAACAAAAATCATGCACGCAAAAAATATTGGTAGAATTTTAAGCCATACTGAAACATTAGCTTCAATTATAACTGGTAAAGAAGAGCCTTTAGGTATTGGTTGAACTTTAATAGGCTTTTCAGGAGTATACTGTTTTGTGACTAATTTTTGAAACCAAATATATCCGCATTTTACACATTTTACATTTTTACCATCAGGTAATAAGGAATTTTCGTTAACCATATACCTAGTAGTACACTTTTCACAAGTTAGTATCATTATTTTTTACTCAAAAATTAATTCTATAATATATTCTCTAACATTATTCTGATTTTTGGAATAGCTAAATTCTTTTGTGAAGATATAAATTTATTAAAAAAATGTTTTGTAATTCCCAGAACATATATTATATCCTCACGATTTGGCTGCTCTATAGATAAATCAATTAAGAACTTTGGAAGAAGAAATAGTTTGGAGCTATAATTTTTTCCTGCTTCTGCACATACGGCTCTGCCAGTGCTAGGTGAGATATACTTTAAGTTTGAATTCATTCCTGTAACTGCACAACTAGATAAATCTAGCCTATAACCAATATCACTTAATAGAGATAGTTCCAGAAAAATTAATTCTTTTAGCCAATAATTATCAAATTTTATCGAATAAAGAAACTTTATAAGCTCATTGAATAGTTCTTCGTGCTGTTCTTGTTCTGCTAATAAAGTGTTTATGATTGCGCATATACTACCAACGGCAGTAAGTTTTTTATTATCATGATAAAAGAATGG
>CAZEVK010000027.1:0-24156 GCA_964515755.1 uncultured Rickettsia sp.
AACCATCTTCATTTTGATTATTCTCTAAAATTGCTACAATAGTACGTCCTATAGCAAGTCCTGAGCCATTCATAGTATAGACGTAATGAGTTTCTTTATGCTCGTCACGATATTTTGCTTTCATTCTTCTACCTTGAAATTGGCCAAAAATTGAACAGCTAGAAATTTCGCGATATTTATCCTGACCAGGCAACCAGACTTCAAAATCAAAAGTTTTTTCAGCTGAAAACCCTGTATCGACTGCACATAAAACTATCCTACGATGCGGCAATTCTAAGCGTCTTAAAATCTCTCCAGCAGCATTAATCATATTTTCATACTCAGCATAGTAATTTTCCTTATCGCTAATACATACCAATTCAACTTTACTGAATTGATGCATTCTAATCATACCTCTAGTGTCTTTACCAGCGCTTCCAGCTTCTGATCTAAAACAATTAGAAAATGCTGTAAACCTCATAGGTAATTCAGACTGACTAACAATCTTATCTGCTACCAAATTAGTGAGCGGAACCTCTGAAGTAGGAATCAAACGATAACCATTAATAGTCTGAAATGAGTCTTCAGCAAATTTTGGCAATTGCCCAACGCCATACATTGCCTGATCTTTAACCAGTACGGGCGGAGAAATTTCTATATAACCATACTCTTGAGTATGAATATCAAGCATAAAATTAGCTAAAGCTCGCTCCATTCTTGCGAGGTCTCCTTTTAAAGTAACAAATCTACTTCCAGATATCAGCGCTGTTTGCTCGAAATCCATCATCCTAAGCTCTTCACCAATTTCAAAATGATGCTTAGGTTGAAAATCAAACTTTTTTGGCTCACCCCATTTACTAACTTCAACTGAATCATTTTCATCTTCACCATCTGGCACATCCGCAGATAAAACATTAGGCAAACATTCTAATATTGAATTTAATTTCTTTTCATGCGCATCAATAACAATTTTAAGCTTCTCAATTTCATTATTGACTAACTCAACTTCTTCTTTTGCCTTTGTAAACTCACTACCAGACTTGTCTTTAATTAAACCAATAGCTTTAGACTTATCATTACGCTCATGTTGTAATCGCTGTAACCAAGTAATTTCTTTGCGGCGCGATTCATCAATTTTTAAAAGCTCTTCCGAAAATGGATTAACTTTACGTCTAGATAATGCTTGATCAAAAAGTTCCGGATCATTTCTAATCCAATTAATATCATGCATGAAATTACCTGTTTTTCATCATTATTTTACAAACTAAGATCGATAATTCGTATAACAAAATTAGTACAAAAGCAAGACCAATCTGGCTAAACGCATCTGGAGGAGTAACTATTGCTGCAACAATAAAAACCATAACAATAACTAATCTTCTTTTTGCTACCAAAGCCTCAACCGAGATCAAACCCATACGCACTAACAAAGTAATGATAACAGGAAGTTGAAATGCTATTCCAAATACCAAAATCAATTGAATAGCCAAAGATAAATACTCGCTGACACGAGCTTCTAACCTAATTGGCATAGAGCCAGAAATCTGAATAGTTTCAAAGCTTAAAAAAAAAGACCAAGCCATTGGAAAAACATAATAGTAAACAAAAATCACTCCTAAAATAAATAAAAGAGGTGTGATAAACAAATATGGCACTACCAACATTTTTTCTTTTTTATGTAACCCAGGAGATAAAAACAAATATAGCTGGCATAGAAAAATCGGTGTAGAAATTAGTAAGGCACTGTAAAAAGCAAGCTGTAAATATGTAAAAAATGCTTCTGTTAACCCGGTATAAATCAGGTATCTATGCTCGCCCCTTTGCTGGTACTGACTAGAAAGAGGCTGTAACAAAAACTGATAGATCTCTTCAACGTAATAATAACAAACACTAAACACTAATATAAAAAATAAAAATGACCATAATAAAACTTGTTTAAGCGACAGCAAATGCTCATAAAAAGTCATTTTGTTCGATTTTTTCAATTTTTTTATCATAATTTTTGACTTAAATAGCTTTTCTTAACTATTATTTAACTATATTCACGAATAATAAAAATAACATAAGTTGTTGCAAAAGAATAGTGAATTTAAAAAGGAAGAAATTATGTCACATAATTCAGAAAGCGGAGGAGGCGAATCTTTACTAGACTCTATTTGGAATCCAGCAAACATGGGATTTAATAATATGTCACAAAGCTTTGAAGCTCTAGCTAATAGCCCAAATCTCAACATTATCTTCCCTGGAGCAAACAGTTTATTTAGTATGTCCCAAATCTTTACTGGAAAAGCCCCAAACATTTTAGGTATACTTCTTGGAAGTATGAATGCTACATTACCCGGTATTATACCAACTGGAAAAATAGGAGGCATATTTGGAGGAAAAGGACGAGGCTAAGTTAATCTCTAAAATTTATAAATTGCAAAGGTAGCTCCAGCTTAATCGTTTTAACAAACGTTATCGCTTCTTGCAGATCATCCCTCTTTTTACCATCAATACGTACTTCCTCACCGCGAATTGAAGCCTGAACCTTAAATTTTCCTAACTTTATTTCTTTAACAATTTTTTTAGCAGTTTCACTATCAATACCCTGCTTAATCTTTACAACCTGTCTTAAAGTATTACCAGAAGCTTTTTGTGGCTTTTCAAAATCTAACACTTTTACATCGAGTTTACGTCTAGTAATGTGAGCTTTTAACATATCATGAATTGCATCAAGCTTATAATCATCAGCAGCAATAATTGTTATTAAATCATCACTCCGATCTATTGTAGCAACACTACCCTTAAAGTCATAACGCTGCGCTATTTCTTTTTTAACAGCCTGAACAGCATTTTCAACTTCTGGTAATTCTATTTTAGATACTATATCAAAACTAGGCATTGTTATCTTCATCCAATTTATTAAATACCTCATCCCATGTACCAATTGTAGCTGCCTTAGAGTACTCTGTTACTCTACTTTCAAAGAAATTAGCATGTTCTACACCATTAAGAATCTCATCTAACCATGTCAACGGATTATTATCAGTCAAATAGATCTCTTTTAACCCTAGCTGCATTAAACGCCTATCTGCTATAAAACGAATATACTGTTTAACTTCTCTAGCAGTTAGCCCTTCTAAATCACCGACTTCAAATGCTAGATCAATAAAAGCATCTTCAAAATGTACAATAGTAGCACAAGCCTCATAAATTTCACTACGTACTTCTTCAGTCCATACTTCAGGATATTCTTGAATGAATGTATGGAATAATTTTATTATTGAGTTTGCATGTAAAGATTCATCGCGAACAGACCAAGTAACAATCTGCCCCATACCTTTCATTTTATTGAAGCGTGGAAAATTCAATAAAATAGCAAAAGATGCAAATAGCTGTAAACCTTCAGTAAAAGCACCAAACACTGCTAAAGTTATAGCAATCGCTTCTTTTGTTTCAACACCAAATCTATGCATATAATCATATTTATCTTTCATCTGCTTATATTTTAAGAACGCCTGATACTCGGTTTCAGGCATACCTATCGTATCAAGTAAGTGAGAATAAGCTGCAATATGAACTGTTTCCATATTAGAAAAAGCAGCTAGCATCATTTGTACTTCTGTTGGCTTAAATACCTGTGAATAATTACGCATATAACAATTATTCACTTCAATATCAGCTTGAGTAAAAAACCGAAATATGTGAGTAAGCAAATGCTTTTCTCCGGGTGTAAGGTTATTTTTCCAATCTTTTACATCATCAGCCAACGGAACTTCTTCAGGTAACCAATGAATTTGTTGCTGCATTAGCCAAGCGTCATATGCCCATGGATAGAGAAACGGTTTATAAATTGGTTTTGCATCTAAAAGCCCCATACTATTCTCCTTATTATTCTAGAATTTACAATATTACTGACAAGACAAACATTCTTCATAATTATTATTTTTTTTCACAGTAAGGTCATTTGCTAATTCTTGCCCTACAACTTTGTGTCCAACTTTTTCTGCACGTTGTAAAGATGTTGAACGAACATAATACATTCCTTTAACTCCTTTTTTCCATGCTGCAAAATGTACATCATGTAAATGCTGCTTCGTCACATTCCCAGGCAAGAAAACATTTAAAGATTGACCCTGACATATGAATGAAGCTCTGTCTGCAGCTAATTCAATAAGCCATCTTTGATCAATTTCCTGGGCAGTTTTAAATACATCCTTCTCTTCCTGCGTTAAGCAATCTAATTGTAGAACAGAACCCTCATGAGTAGCTATAGATGACCACACTTTCTCTGTATTCATACCTTTACTTTCTAATAATTGCACCAAATTTTTATTACGCACAATAAAAGAACCAGATAAGGTCTTTTGAGTAAAGCTATTAGCAGCATAAGGCTCAATACCAGGAGAAGAATTATTGGCAATAATTGAAATTGAAGCTGTAGGAGCTACTGCCATTTTATTACTAAATCTTTCCATAATACCACAATCAGCAGCGTCAGGACATGGACCTTTTTCTTGAGCTAAGCTCACTGACGCTTCATCTACTTCTTTCTTAATATGCTCAAATATTTTTCTGTTCCAAACCTTAGCCATTACTGACTCAATTGGAGTATTATGTGCTTGTAAGAATGAATGCAGACCCATCACACCAAGCCCAACACTACGCTCACGCATTGCTGAATATTTAGCTCTGTCCATACTATCAGGCGCATTGTCTATAAAATCCTGCAAGACATTATCTAAAAATTGCATTATATCTCTAATAAATAATTTATTTTCACACCAATCATCATAGTATTCGAGATTCAAAGAAGACAAGCAACATACAGCTGTTCGCTCATTACCTAAATGATCAATACCCGTTGGTAAAGTAATCTCATTACATAAATTAGATGTTTTAACTAATAAATTTAATTTCTTGTGATGTTCTGGTATATGTTTATTTACAGTATCTATAAATAATAAATAAGGCTCACCAGTTTCAATACGAGTAGTAAGAATTTTAGACCACAAATCACGAGCTTTTATTGTAGATATAACTTTACCATCATGAGGGCTACACAAATCCCAATCTTTGCCTTTTTCAACAGCATGCATAAACGTATCAGGAATCACTACTGCATTATGTATATTTAATGCTTTACGGTTAGGGTCACCACCTGTAGGCCTTCTTATATCAATAAATTCATGAATTTCTGGATGAGTGACAGGCATATATAAGGCAGAACTACCACGTCTTAGACTTCCCTGAGAAATTGCTAAAGTCAAAGAGTCCTGTACACAAATAAATGGTATAACTCCCGAAGTTTTACCATTACCACGTACTTTTTCACCAATTGAACGTAAGTTACCCCAATAACTACCAATTCCACCGCCACGAGCTGCCAACCATATATTTTCAGTCCATAGATTCACAATACCCTCTAAACTATCAGAAGCTTCATTCAAATAACAAGAAATTGGTAATCCTCTATTTGTACCACCATTACTTAAAACTGGAGTAGCAGGCATAAACCATAAGTTACTTATATATTCATAAAGACGCTGAGCGTGATCCGTATCATCCGCATAATATGCAGCTACTCGTGCGAATAGATCCTGAAAATTCTCACCATCTAATAAATATCTATCTTTAAGCACTGCTTTACCAAACTCTGAAAGCTTATCGTTATTTTTCGAATCTATTTTGATTTTAAACTTCATACAGCACCTATTAATAAATTAACTATTCTTGATATCATTGTGGAATATTTTAGACATATATCTATATGATTTACAGTAACATCATACACTTAAAATGTCTATATATTTTAGTAGATATAGTGTTTTTTTATTTTAAAACACTATATCTAGTAGTAATAACAAGAATATTAGAATTTTATTTAATTATATTAAATATAACAATGATTAAAAAAAGAAAAGATATTTTATTTATAAATTTTAACATCTCGGTAAATTAAAAATTCTTTTAAGAACCTTCATGCTCATAAAGTTTTTTAACCCATAAACTATCGGAACTTCCATATGTTTCAATAATATCGCTCAGTTTTTTCCTAGTTGCACTATCACAGGAAAGTAAGTCTAATTCAAGATTTAAACCTCTTAAATTCATTTCAGAAACAATTGAAACATCAGATTGACGAATAATGAATTGTCTTTTAGATAGCTCCAAAGCTTCTAAATACATCGCCTCTTGATCAGTCAATTTAAAGACTCTTTTAACAATATTGTAAGAAGTATCATCTGGTAGAAATATTTTAGTAGCCATCTTTTCCTGATAAATGCTAGAAATCACTTCACTCCAGCTAACATTTTTACTGCTAAAAGAAGCACTAACTATCATAATCGAATTTGCTTTAGTAAAGCTATCTAAGATTGATCCCAAATTTTTCTCAAAGTAAAGATTACTAAATATTCTATTACCCCCAGAAACAGCTAAAATGGAAGGATTTCCTATATAATGAATTTTAAAAAAATGCAGAAGATAATATAATACAGGAAGATTAAAAGCTATATCAGTATCATAAATTTCTTCCATATCGATCGCTAAAATACCTTTAGTGTAAACCAATTCATCTTTATCATTATCAAATATGTGTGCATACTTACCTTTACCGTACCATTTTGATAGCTTTTTAACGATAGCTTTATTAATAGTTTTATAATTTGATAAACTAAAAAACTCTTCAGCATTGGATAGCTTTCTTTTTTCAACAGGAAGCTCATAAATAATATCAATAGCAGCTATTACTGCAGCTGTATATTCCTCTAATTGCTCACGATCTATATATTTGTCCATTAGATAAAGAAACCAACTTTTTAAAAACTCTCTATTATCATCATTATCTTCAAGCAATAGGGGATTAAATTTTATACACTCTTTAGATGGCTTTACAGTAAAGTATAAATATTTACCTCCGAGTGCCTTTATAAATATTTCTGATTCTCTTCTAGCATCTATATACAAAATATTTGGAGAACATTTCAACGATTCAGAAATTAGAAAATTAAGTAAAGTAGCTTTACCAGAGTCATCATGCCCAACTATTATGGTATGACCGTTATCATTAACGTGAAAATTGAAAAAATAAGGAGTTCCTAACGCAGTCTTCAACAATGTAATAGCCTCACCCCACTTTGAACTTAAAGAACCAATTGGAAAATTATGCAAAGACGATAAACCTGCAACTAATGAAGTAGACATCAAGCTTTTTCTAGTAATATAGGCAAAATTTGCAGGCAATTGTGACCAAAAACAATGTTCTAAATTCAAATCTTCCCTTACAACAGGTAAACCAATATCTAGTAAAATCTTAGCTGAAGACTTCAATCTACTTTCTAGGTCTAATAAACTCTCTGCTATTACCATAACTGTTAGCTGACTTTCACAATAATCTACAGGAGATCTTTTAGAGTCATCAAATAATAAATCCAATCCTAATGTTTTTTTAAATCCTAAATCGCCACTAACATCAAGAACATAATTTTGATACTTAAAATATGGCAATGTATTTTTCTTATCAATAAAGCTAATCATCTGAGTAACAACAAATTGCTGCGAAAGTTGCAAAAATTTGTCAAGAACAGCAGCAGAAACATCATGATAAGATTTGATTGACAAAATAGAGCCAAAAAATTTATCTCGATCTTTTTTAACCTCTAAAGCATTATTACCAAATGCAACCTTGTACTTAGCAAGGTATTTAGATAAATCAGCCATAGGAACTGGCATATCATCTTCTTCTAGATGTATAATTTTACCAAAGAATCTTAAAAGCTCTGAACAATATCCAGATTCCGGATGTAAAATCAATCCTAACTTGATCGCACCGTAATGAGCTAGCTCTTCTAATAGATTATGAGTTGTACTTTCTAAAATTGCATGAGCTTCTTCAAGATGATCTTCATGTTCTTTATAGAGCTTTCCTGATCTAAAGTATTTTAATAAATCGATAGAGCTTAATTTTAAAGATATTCCAGAATGAATAACAGTCAAGTATAACTCGTTGATATACTTATCATCCCAGTTATTTTTTTTAACCCACTGCTCATGCAGTTTTTGAGCAAAAAATGTAGGAAAATTTGGATGAGAATCTAAGCTATGCTTTCGCCTAACTGTGTGAAAGTACAAAGCAAAATCAGGTGATTTAACTTGATCTAGCAC
This sequence comes from uncultured Rickettsia sp., assembly GCA_964515755.1. GTDB lineage: Bacteria > Pseudomonadota > Alphaproteobacteria > Rickettsiales > JABSSG01 > JAGVLN01. The sequence continues at coordinate 8,128 of CAZEVK010000027.1, forward strand.
AGCTTTCCTAACTGTATCACGCAAGCTAAGGCTACTTACTGCAAGAGTCTCGTAAGTAAATCCAACTATTTTTATAGTCTGCAGCAATTCACCATTTTTAGTTAAAATAGTATTAGCATCATAATGACAAGCATAAGGAATAAAATTTGGAACAGGTGCTTCTAACCTTAATCCATCGTCAGCATCATCTTTTTTCTTGAATAAAAAATCAAACATCCAAAACCAAAATAAATATTATTTTACTACATATATTATTATATATAATAGTAACGCTCTTTATTAGATGCCGTAAAGTCTTTTTTAATCAAGTAATTATAATACACTATGATTTAGTTAGTATTTTTTCGCGCTGAAGCTTTGTTGAAACGACCAAAATTACGGAAGAAATCTTTAAGCATACCTGAATCATCGCCATTTATAAGGGATTGACCACTATGGAATGTAATCTTCTTTTTGGTTAAATCATCAAAAAATGTTACTTCCTGTAGCACATTTCCTTTAAAATTAAGTTGCATCACTTGCTCTCTGACAATCTCGGGCCTTAAAAAACCTACAGACTTCATTTGAGTAGAAATATAATACCAAATGTTAGAATTAAATGTAGATTTAGTACTTGGATCGCCTAAAAGTTCTACTGCTGCTTCTTTTGTAGTCATACCAATTTTTAATTTGGTAACTATCGACTCATCCTCAGGATAGCCATGAGTAATATCCTTACTAACACAACCGCAAAGCACTATAGCAGCTAAAAAAAACATTTTAGAAAAATTTCTTACTCTAATAGACATAATGTATCTCTTTACCATTTGTTAAAATAGGATATAATAAGTTGTACAATAATTTAAGATTTCTTGTTTACTTGCAATATAAAATTATTTATACATCAAAGCAACTGATTTATTAAGGATATAAAAATGGCAGTCCCAAAAAGAAAAACCACTAAGTCTAAACGCAACATGAGAAGATCTCATCATGCCTTAACCCCAGTCAATATTGTAACTGATTCTACAACTGGTGAATATAAATTGCCACATCACATCTCTTTAGCAGATGGATATTATAAAGGCAAACAAGTTGTTACTCAAAAAAGTACCAACTCAGAAGAAGTCAACTAAAATAATTTAGCTTAGTTATAGATAGATGGATAATAGCTCTAAAACAAATGAGGTTATTATAGCTTTAGATTGCATGGGCGGAGACCAAGCACCAAAATCAGTAATAATGGGCGCAGAGCTTGCGCTATCAACATTATTACCAAAAAATAAAGTTTTCTTTAAGCTCTATGGAAATCAGAATTATATTAATCCTTTATTACAACAAACCAAACTTTTACGTCAAAACTCAGACCTAACTCACACAACTCAAGTAGTGTCTGCACATGAAAAGCCATCTGTTGCTATTAGAATATGCCGCGAATCGAGTATGCAACTAGCAATAAATGCTGTAAAAACTGAGCAAGCAATCGCCATGGTTTCTGCTGGCAATACCGGAGCTTTAATGGCTATGTCTAAAATTGCATTACGAACTATTCCTCAAATCACTAGACCGGCAATCGCAGCCATTATGCCGTCAATCAAAGGAAGATCTGTAATGCTTGATCTTGGAGCAAATGTTGAATGTGATGCTACTAATTTATTCGAATTTGCAATTATGGGAGAAGCCTTTGCAAGAATTATACTTGGTATCGAAAAACCAACCATTGGTTTACTCAATATAGGCTCAGAAGAAACTAAAGGAAAAGACTCTGTAAAACTAGCAAATACTATGCTTAAAGAAACAGACTTACCAATTAATTATTTTGGTTACATTGAAGCTAATGATATTGCTGAAGGCACTGTTGATGTAATTGTTACTGATGGGTTTTCAGGAAATGTAGTACTAAAGGCTATTGAAGGCTCCGCGAGACTATTTAAACATTTTTTAAAAAATGCGTTTTCTGGCTCTTTAATTAATAAACTCAGCTACTTCTTAGCAAAACCTGCACTAAAAAAATTATCAACAACTGCCGACCATAGACTCTATAATGGCGCGATGTTCGTAGGCTTAAATGGTATAGTCGTAAAAAGTCATGGCTCTATGGATCATGTAGGTCTAGCCAATGCAATTAAAGTGGCATTTGAACTTGCTAATGCTGATATTAATAAACAAATTGCTGACGAACTCTTGGAAATAAAGAACGAAGACTAAGAATATGAATCAAAAATCTTTTATTTTATCTTGTGGATCATATCTTCCAAAAAAAACTTTATCAAATAATGACTTAGCAAAAACTGTCGAAACTTCTCATGAATGGATAGTTGAACGCACTGGTATAGAAAATAGACATATCGCAAATGAAGAAGAAACAACTACATTTATGGCAACACAAGCTGCTAAACAAGCTATATCTAGAAATCCAGAAATAGCGGATAAAATTGATACTATAATAGTTGCAACTACTACTCCCGATCAAATTTTTCCAGCAACTGCTCCAAAAGTACAGGCAGCACTGGGATTAAAAAATTTATGTGCATTCGATATTCAGGCGGTATGTTCAGGATTTCTATATGCAATTTCAGTCGCGGATAGCATGATTAAGTCAGGGTTGTCATCAACCATACTAGTAATAGGTGCTGATAAAATGTCAAAAATAGTAGACTGGAATGATCGTAGTACTTGTATCTTATTCGGTGACGGCGCTGGTGCAATAATTTTAACAACCAACACTCAGCTAAATAATAGTGGAATTATTGAAACAGAATTATCAGCTGATGGAAAATTAGGAAATATACTTTATACTGATAGAAAGTCTTGTGCAACTAAGACCTATGAACATATCATTATGAATGGAAGAGAAGTGTTTAAACATGCAGTTGAGAAAATGAGCTCATCTATGGAAAAACTCCTTATTTCACAAAACCTTAAAGCTGAAGATTTAGACTGGGTAATACCTCATCAGGCAAATACTAGAATAATAAGTGCAATTGCAAAAAAACTTAATGTACCAACAGAAAAAATTGTTATAACATTACAAAATCAGGCAAATACTTCTGCTGCTACCATACCTTTAGCCTTGAATCATCATTATAATCAAGGTAAATTAAAAAGAGGTGATTTAATAATGCTAACTGCTGCAGGTGGTGGATTTACCTGGGGATCAATGTTATTAAGATGGTAAAAAATGAATGTAAAAACAATAATCAAAAATGATATCGCTCATGAAATACATAAGCAAATAGGACTTTCTACAAATGAAGCAGATAAAATAGTAAGCCAATTTTTTAGTAGCTTGATTGAAAGTCTCAATAATACTAGCAATGTAAAACTAACTAACTTTGGCACTCTAACAGTTTTAAATAAAAACGAACGTATAGGCAGAAATCCTAAAACTAAGGAAAAAGCTATAATCAGCGCTAGAAAGGTTGTTAGCTTTCGTGCTTCTGATACTTTAAAAAAACTTATTAATAAATAAATATGTCTAATAAAGCTCCAATAGCTTATAAAACCATAGGTGAAGTTAGTGAAGTTCTTGATTTACCTACTCACGTAATACGTTTTTGGGAAAAAAAATTTAAACAAATTTCACCATATAAAAATAACGGCAGACGTTATTACACTCCACAAGATATTGATACTATAAAAAATATAAAGTTTTTGCTTTATACTAAAGGTTTTACTATAACGGGTGTTATCGCACATTTGTCAGATAAATCTGAACATAAAAAGATATTATCATCTAACTCAACTCAAATTTTATCAACAGATACAATAGCTATTATCAACAATATTATTCAAACTTTAAAGCATATAAAATCGCAGTTACAAGAAGCTATTGGTGAGTAGTATAGCTTAGTTTAAAAATGATTCTAACATAGGAAGAGCTATAGTAATCTGATATTTAATGTAGTATATTACTAAAGCGAAAATGAAGCGATTAGCAATTATATTATGCACTTAACTAATAAGTACATTGTTCAATCTTTTATCCTTACTAACTAAAACAAAATACCTATAATGTGCGTGTAAGCCTTACAAGCGATTCAAAATATAGTAGTGAAAAATTTAAATATCAATTTTTTAGAAAATTTCAGAAAATTACTTTTCTCTATACTTAACTCTATAAACAAAAAACAATTTTACTATCGCATCTAAAACTTAAAACTTTAGCTATTTACTCAAAGTCCACAAACATTAATTTATAATATCTTTTCCAAAAAAGAAAGATTTTTTCATAAGAAATAAGTTATCAAGCACAAAGTCTGGTGCAAGGCTAGGTTCTAGTCCAACTGTCTCCATAATGAGAATCAACTATTAAAGGAATATCTAGCTTAGCTACTCCTTCCATTAATTGTTTAATTAATGCACTAACTTTTTCAAGGTCAGATTCTTTGACTTCAAAAATTAGTTCATCATGAACTTGCAACAACATCTTAGCATCAAGACCAGATAATTTTAATTCTCGTGCAGCTTTAATCATTGCTTTCTTAATAATATCAGCTACGGTGCCTTGTAACGGAGCATTAATCGCTGCACGCTCAGCAAATGATCTAAGTGTAGCATTAGAACTATTGATATGAGGAGTATAACATCTTCTGCCAAATATAGTTTCTACATATCCATGAGTTCGAGCAAAAGCTTTAACTTGTTCCATATATTCAAGAATTCCTGGGTATTCATCAAAATACCTTTTTATGTACTCACCTGCTTCACTCCTACTAATACCAAGATTTTTTGCCAAACCAAATGCACTAATGCCGTATATAATTCCAAAATTTATAGCTTTTGCCTGACGACGTAAATCAGCATTAACTTTATTTAAGTCAACGTGAAAAATTTCGCTAGCTGTAGTTGCATGAATATCTTTTCCCTCAACAAATGCTTTTTTTAACCCTTCAATATGTGCAATGTGAGCCAAAACACGTAATTCAATTTGCGAATAATCAACAGATAGAAGTTTACTTCCAGATTTGGCAACAAACGCGGCACGAATTTTATTGCCCCACTCTGAGCGAATAGGAATATTTTGAAGATTAGGATCATTTGAACTAAATCTACCGGTAGAAGTAGCAGCTATAGCAAAATTAGTATGAATTCTTCCTGTTTTTGAATAGATTTGTTTTGCCAAGGTTTCAGTATAAGTATTTCTTAACTTATAAAATCTCCTCCATTCAATCAGCACATCTGCAATTGGATGGCCTTGATGCTGTAATAATTCTAATACTTCAACACCTGTGCTTAATGCGCCGCTTTTAGACTTTTTGCCAGCATCAATACCCATTTTGTTAAATAGCACATCAGAAAGCTGCTTGGTAGAGGCAATATTAAACTTACAACCTGCAATCTTAAAAATCTCTTTTTCTAATACTTGAAGCTTGCTATCAAATTCCCCTGATAGAGAGTTAAGAATAGTTGAGTTAACTTTGATGCCACTAGCTTCCATTTCATAAACAATTTCTGATAACGGACGATCAATTTTTTCATATATAGAAACCAAATGTTCCGAAACTAATTGATCTTTAATGGTATAATATAATTGATCTAGCCATAAAGTTTTTTTAACTACATAATTAGCAATCGAATATAAATCCAAATCATTAAATGCCATTCTAGATTTAGTGATACCTCCTAAATCTAATAAAATATCATGCTGATTAAGAAAATGAAAAATTAAATGTTTGAATTCAGTATTTATCATACCGCATCCTAATGCGTATGACATGATCATCACATCTTCAGTTGTTGTTAATATTGGCTCTTTAATTTCAGCAATTAAATGTAAAAATTTCTTCTGATCATGCATTATTTTCAGTACTGATGAATCAGCAAATATCTCGTCAAATTCCAAAATGAATTCAGAGAAAGAAACATACTGCATTTGACTATTAGAGGCAAATAACGAATTACGATTAGAAGCTTCTTTGTTAAAAAATGGAATATAAAAATTATTATCTTTATTGACGACAATACCAATACCAGCAATATCATAACTGGTTCTGATATATTCGTTACTAGTGAAATTATTCTGAATATAAAAAACTGCTTTACCAGATTGCTTTACTAATGACTTAATATTTTTCAATTCAGATTTATCATTAACTATAATAATATTAGCAGCAGGTAATTTGCGTCTATTAACAGACGCTTGCTCTTCTATCACATTAAAATCTTTTTTAACTCTAGCAACCAAACTGCGAAAATTTTGCTCTTCTAAAAATGCTAGTAATTTTCTTGGATCTATACCTTGAGCTTTTAAGTCATCTAAAGTTACGCTTAATTGTACATCTTTATGCAATGTAATAAGCTGTTTAGATAATTTTACAATCTCACGACTTTCTTCAATTGTTTGACGACGTTTTTCTTGTTTAATATTAGCTGTATTTGTAAGGATGTTATCTAAAGTGCCATATTCTTCTAACAGTAAAGCTGCAGTTTTTGGGCCAATACCAGGGATGCCAGGTATATTATCCGCAGTATCTCCAATCATAGATAAAAGATCTAGCATTTTTTCAGGTAACACTCCGAATTTTTCTTGAACTTCTTTTGCACTAATAATTTTTGCTTTAACTGCATCATACATTTTAATATGACCGTTAATCAGCTGCATTAAATCTTTATCACTAGAAATGATCAAAACTTCTTCTTTATTTGCAAGAGCACGTTCTGCTAAAGTGGCAATAATATCATCAGCTTCATATCCTTCTTGTTCAAGAATATGGATATTAAGTGCTTGAGCCGCAAAACGCATTAATGGAAATTGAGGAATAAGATCTTCGGGAGCCGGCGGCCTATTAGCTTTATATTGAGGATAAAGCTTGTGTCGAAAAGTCTTTCCACCAGCATCAAAAACCATAACAATATGAGTAGCTTTAATATCAGATAACAAACGAAGCATCATTGAAACAAAACCGTAAACAGCTCCTACGGGAGTACCATCTTGCCTAGATAATGCCGGCATTGAATGGTACGCTCTAAACACCAAACCATAACCGTCAATGACAATTAGTCTTTTTTCTATCTCTTTATCTGTCATCTACTTTACATTTTGAGATCAAGATTATGCTTATGATTTTTACTTGTACGTATTTCTTTAGCCTTACCAAAAATATTCATTTGTTCTGTTCTAGCAACTGCTAATGAATCTGTTTCTACATCTTTCGTAATCACACTACCAGCTGCAATTAATGTACCAGACCCTATAGTCACTGGAGCAATTAATACAGTATTTGAACCAACAAAAGCATCATTTCCAATTTCAGTTTGATGTTTATTGAAACCATCATAATTACAGGTAATTGTACCAGCACCGATATTTGTATCTTTACCAATATTTGCATCACCAATATAAGAAAGGTGAGCAATTTTTGTTTTAGTAGCAATTTTACTATTTTTAATTTCCACAAAGTTGCCAATTGCGGCACCATCGTCAATTTCTGTACCAGGACGAATTCTTGCAAATGGGCCAATCTTAGCATTATGACCAATTGTAGCACCTTCAAGATGAGAAAACGATTTAATTTCTGCACCAGATTTAACTACAACACCATTTCCGAAAATAACATGTGGGTGCACAATTACATCTTGCTCTATTATTGTATCTACTGAAAAATATACAGTTTCAGGATCTACTAATGTAACTCCTATTGCTAATATGTGCTGTCGCAATCGATGCTGTATAATTTTTTCTGCTACAGCTAAATCTTGACGACTATTCACGCCTAAAACCTCAGATTCATCGATAGTAATGTAGTGAGATTGCCAACCACTGCATCTAGCTATTGCGATTAGATCAGTTAGATAGTATTCTTTTTTAGAATTTTTATTGTCAATTTTTTCTATTAATTCATCTATGACTCTGCCTCGGATTAACATAATGCCAGAGTTACAAAGATTAATTTCTTTTTGCTTGTCATTACAATCTATATATTCAACTATTTGCTCTAACTGACCATCGTCAGATGTAATCACTCTACCATATTGCGCAGGATCTGTAGCTAAAAAACTTATTAAAACCAATGCAGATTTTGGGTTTGAAGACAAAGCTAAATACATTTTTTTCATGGTATGGCTAGTTATAAGAGGATGGTCTCCGTAAAGAACTAAAATATCGTTTTTACTATTTTCACGCAGCTGTTTCAGACCAATTTTAACCGCATCACCAGTACCTTGCCTTTTATGCTGAGTAACACATCTAGCGCTACCAAACTCTAATCTAACAACTTCTTCAAGACTAGGCATATCTGGTCCAACCACTACTACAACTTCACTTGGATTAAGGCACTTAACATTATGAAGAATATGACTAATCATAGGCTTATTAGCAACCTTATGCATTACCTTTGGCAAAGCAGAACACATTCTTTTTCCTTCGCCAGCTGCAAGTATAATTACTGATAAATTCATTATATTACCTCAAATTTTGCTATAATATTTATAGCATTTATAGTAGTATTTACTAGCAATATTTTATATCACATAATCTAGTTATGGCTTTTTTTTACGCATTACCTATCGCTCTTGGATTATTATGTGCACTACCAGTTGCTCTTGTATTATTATGCGCATTACTTTATGTAAGACTTAGTAAAAGCAAAATTGCTGTAGCTATTTTAACGCAAGATAACAATAATTTTGAAAAAATTCGGATAGAACTTAATCAAAAAATCGATGATTTGTTCCAGGAAAAATCAATATTACAACATAAGCTGGAAGAATATATTGAACGCAGTGGTAAGTCTTATGCACAAATAGATTCCGTAAATGAGAAGAATAGCAAACTGGAAGAAGAGATAGCTATTTTAAGAGAGTCTGCTAAGCAAATTCAGCATGAAATTTTTTATTATCAAAAAACTTTGGAGTTAAAATCACAGGCAATGCAAGAAATAGAAAAGCGTATGACAGATTGGGAATCTTCTCGCTTAGAAGCAATTAATCATGCTAAAGCTGCAATTTTTGAAGCTGGTACCAAACTTACGCATCAATTGCTTGAACAGCACAAGAATGAAGCTAAAGAGTCACAAACAAAAATCTCTCAGACTACATCTGAGCTACAAACTCAATTTGAAAAAATATTAAACAGTGTTGCAGTACTAGATAGTGAAATTAAAGCCTCAAAACAAACTGTAGAAATCGTAAAAAATTCGCTACTATCGCCTGTTGGAGCAGGAAGCTTAGCAGAGATTACTTTAGAAAATATATTAAAAGCTTCCGGACTTGAACCAGGGCGTGATTTCATAATGCAATATTCACTTATTACTGATAAAGATAATGCCAAATTACGACCAGATGCAGTAGTATTTTTACCAGCAAATAACGCATTTATTATTGATAGTAAGGCATCCAAATTTTTTACCGAGCTTGCTCAAGCCAATAGCTTAGAATCTGAACAATTGATCTTTATTCAATTAAAAACCACTATGCGTAATCACCTAAAATCACTAACCAGTAAAGATTATAAAGAAGCTTTACGCCATCATTTAAAAGAACATAATATTCAACACATTGCTAGTATAATGTTTTTGCCTAGTGAAACTGCGATTGAAAAATTAGGTAAAATAGATCCAGATTTTATGACTAAAGCTTGGGAACAAGAGGTTTTTCCTGTAGGCCCTACTGGTCTAATTAATATCCTTTCTCATGCTAAATTCCAAACTTCAAGCTATAAGCAAGTAGAAAATCATCATATTATTATTGAAGAAATTAGGAAATTGCTAAATTCATTTGGCACCTTGTCCGAATATGCTAAAAAAGTCGGAGGAAGTCTGCAAAATGCGACTAATAATTATGATAAATTCGCAGCTTCTTTTAACTCAAGCCTAATTCCTAAAGCACGTAATTTAGAAAAACTTGGTATTCATTTACAAAAGAATAAGTCATTGCCTTCTTCATTAGATAGGCTCACAGTAATCTCTTCTAATAAAAGGGCACTAATTGATGTTGATGATTATGGTGATAATGAAAATGAATTAAAATCGGAGTTATAAAATGCCTAATATTTACTCATATTTTAATAAAAGCCCAAAGATCGATAAAACTGCTTTTATCGCCCCAACTGCTGCAATTATCGGCGATGTAACAATTGGTGCAAATTCAGGTATTTGGTTTAATTCAGTACTGCGTGGCGATGTGGAAAAAATCTTTATCGGCAATAATAGTAACATCCAAGATGGCTCAGTAATTCATGTTTCACGCAATGGCTTTCCAACTATAATTGGCTCCTATGTAACCGTTGGTCACAAGGTTTTACTCCATGCTTGTACATTAGAAGACTACTCTTTCGTAGGCATGGGCTCAATTATTATGGATAGGTCAATAGTCGAGTCTGGTGGCTGGGTTGCTGCCGGATCTTTAGTTACCGAAGATAAAATAATAAAGTCGGGAGAAATCTGGGCTGGAAGACCGGCTAAATTTTTTCGAAAACTCACCCAATCAGAACAAAACTATATAAAAACGTCAGCTGATAATTACACAGCACACGCTCAAGAATATTTAGTAATGAAATTGTAGCATAATCATTTATCGGATAAAGATAACACATTTGATATTTGTGCTACTGATCAATTATTTATTGAACAAAGTATCTTACTAAGAGAAAGCTGATATAGCATAGAAACCAATGAAAACCGAGCTTAATTATCGCAACTAAAAATTTATAATTACAAAAGTAAAGATATATTAATTATTAGTTGACATATAGTAATTCATTATATAACGTAGCATATAATTTGTGTTAATGAAATATTGGTATTAAAATGGCGACTTAAACAAAAAGTGATATTAAATCAACAACTAAAATCCTTGATAGAATTATAGAACAAAATGAGCTTCAATTTAATCAGCTACACAATCCTAATTTAACAAGGCCAGCTATAATTGATTATGCGATGATGACCACTGCTGAGTTCATAACAAAATTTGCTAATGAGAAGACAGCAATATTACAAGAAAAAGATATAAATAATAACACAATACTTCACTATGCCACAAAATTAGGCAACTGTGAACTAGTTAAGTATTTAGTAGAAAAAACGACTCTGTTAATGTTCAAAATATATACGGCAAAACACCTCTTAGCTTTGCCGTAAAGGAAGGCCATACAGAAATTGTAAAAATATTACTTGATGCCGGATCCGATCTAAATGAAGTTGAAAATCACAAAAATATATTTGAAGATGCTAGAGATGAAATAAAGGAATTATTAATTAAACATGACTATATCAAACCTATAGATTATGAAGAAAAAAGCCTAGAAACAATGATATTAACTATAGGACAAATTAACAAGCTACATATAATTCAAGAAAACTGTATGGAGCGTCCAACTATAACGCATAATATACATTACATGTGGCTTACAGATCCTGAAAATCCAATTGAAGCACCACTAAGTCACTTAACTTACGTAACCGATTCAATGGCAGCATTTCGTAATGGCACTAAATATAATGATTGGAACTATCAATTTCATACTAATACACCATACTCAATTAGTAATACAACAAACTTCTTTATATCTTTAGGGTTTAAAATTAGGGATATTACTTCAGAATATAACGAATTCCAAACTGGTGGATTTATAGATGTTTTTATCAAAAGCAAAAAATATGGCTTGGCTACTGACCTTGCTAGATATGAAATTGTTAATAATGATGGCGGTATTTACCTAGACTTAAACTTTAACCTAACCAGAGCACTTGATCACGAAGTTTGTGCTTATTCTTATGTTGGTTTATATAGAATGCATATTGCTAATAACAGGCCTATAGACGTACCAGCACCTGAAAATTATTTTTTCGTCTCAAGGCCAAACCATCCTATACTTACTCAAACAATCAGCGACATCTTTAACCCATTCCATGATACTAATTCAAAAATTTACTGGGATGCATTAAATGAAGCTCATGATGGTTTAACACATACTTTCTTTGAGAAATTTTCTCTTAATAATATACTTAACTTAACATCAAATGGTGAACCAGGAATAATATACACTTTCATAAGAGGTCATGATAATGGTGATAACCATAAATATACATCAACTACACTTGAAACTACTATAGAGAGCTTGTCATATAATCCAGCAAAATACAGAAAATTATTAGATAAAATAAAGGAAGTAATGAAACAAAATCCACCTAAATTTGTATGCACAAATTCAGATTTCGTTTCACCAATTGGCGAGGACAGTATGTATGGGGGAAGCTGGTCTTCTAATGTAGAAAATAAACATACAGATACTATAGTTATACTGCTAATGAAAATTTGATAGCTGGCTAGCTTAGCGAAAGCACTATCCACACTCAGTAATTAAATTTTTTAATTTATGACTGAGTGTGGATAGTTTATTTAAAGCTCATTAAATACTTAACAAGTGATGCTCTTTAATAAATAATTCTGTTTCAATAATGGACTGAGGAGTACCAATATGGAACCAATAACCTTTGTATAAGGTAGCAAAAACATCCTTATATTTTAACCTTGCATAGATATTAAAAATATTACATTTCTCTAGATTTTCATGTTGCAAAAATTTAGGACAAATAATTTGAATGCCCATATACACAAAAGGTAATGGAGCTACAATTGGAAATAGAACTCTACCTTCTCGATTAACATTAAAATCACCTTTACCCTCATAACCAATTGCTTGGTCTTTAGGATAGAGCAACAACAGTGCATTCATATCTAATTCCTGCCACTTTAACTGCATGAAACCAAAAACACTTTCACCTCTATCAATCCAATAATTATCACCATTAACAACAAAGAATGGTTGGTTGTTCATATAAATCAGGCTCTTTTTTATCGATCCCCAAACTTCATGGAGTTCATTTTCAATTACAAAATGAAGATCAATATCAAAGAAATTATTCTTTACATATTCTTCAACATGCTTTTTTAATAGCTCACCTTTATAAAATAAATTTATGACAATTTTTCTAATTGAAGATTTATAAAGCTCATCAATAATTTTAGTAATTAATGACTGCCCAAAAATCTCTACCATTGGTTTAGGAATAATGTTAGTGATTGGATACATTCTTTTACCTAATCCTGCTGCAAGTATTAATGCTTGTTGAATCATAAAAAACTATGAGCTTGATGTTGTAAGCGATACCTTATCAAACCAATTTTTCAAAGGTAACAACAAAGGATTATTAAGATGATGGTGAACATATGACCATACTCTTGGTAATAATCTTAAATAACGAGAGTCACCATCACGCAAGGCTTTACGTGCAAACACCCCTAAAATTTTACAGCTTCTCTGAGTTCCTAAAATAATATAATCAGCCAAGAATTCTTTACGATTATGATTAGTTTTTTCAATATAATAATTAATCATTTGTTGTACCACATCATTAGTAATATCTCTTCTAGCATCCTCTAAAAGTGATACCATATCGTAGACCATTGAACCAATAATAGCATCCTGGAAATCCAGTAATCCAACTTTTTTATGACCTACACGGCCCTCAAGCCACATAAGATTATCTGCATGATAATCTCTAAGTACTAAACAATCATTTGGAAAATGTAATGATTTTAAAAGCTTAGTCCAAATTTCTGTATACTCATCCTTTAAATGAGAAGATAATTCTTCACCATTAAAAGCTTGAAAATACCAATCTGTTAGTAAACAAACTTCATCTAATAATTTTTGCTGATCATATATATATAAATCAATTGCTAAATCAGTTTTGTGCAACTTAACTAAAACATCAACTGCTTTACTATATAACATACTTTCAGAAACATCATCGAGCTTAGCAGACAAAACTCTATTATAATGGTTGTTGCCAAAATCCTCTAATAAAAGAAAACCATTTTTTATGTCTTTTTTTAGAATTTCTGGAACAGAAAAATTATTTTGGTGTAAAAATTCTCCAATTTTAATAAATGGTAGAACTTCTTCTTGATTTGGAGGAGCATCCATTAAGATATATGTTTTACCATTTAGATCAATTCGTTCATAAGACCTAAAAGATGCGTCTGCAGGCAGCTTGTTAACGTTATAAGATAAACCAAAATGTTCATCTAAAAAGATTTTTTTTATAGCTTCTCTACTCATAAATCCTTAATCATTATTACAAAAAATTCCTTCTGCAGTTACTTCTGCAGTCCTACTATTAGAAAAATTTTGAAAATTGATAGTTACTTTATTACTAACCTTCAATATGTTTTCTATAATTTCCGGCCATTCTATTAAAACTATTCCATATTTCAAAGCATCTTCTAAACCAAGCTCATAAACTTCTTCAACATTTTTTAATCTAAATAGATCAAAATGCCACAACTCAAAATTAGCAGATTTATATTGATGTACCAAGTTAAATGTAGGACTAGTTACCACATCTTTAGTCTTACAAATTGCATAAATAAAAAATTGTGCAAAAGTGGTTTTACCAGAACCTAGATCACCTTTAAGTAAAATTACACTACTCTTCTTAGCTTTGTCAGCTAGAGAGAATGCAAAATTTTTAGTTTGTTCAAGACTATCAAGATTAATTAGGAATTTTTGCATGTTAAATTAATTCATAATAGCTATTGAGTTTTCTTCAAAATTTTTACATCTAGAATTGGGTCAGTAATGTCATAATAATCTACTAAAATTCTGTTTTTAAAAATTTCTTTATGCACAATATTAAGTCACGAAAATATTAAAGCAAAAAGCTTCGTTTATATTCATATGTACAGCAAAATACATTAAATTTTTGTCTATTGCAAAAGAACATTTTGCGCTTAATTAAAGAAAAATAAATAATACACGGCTAAAATAACTACTCATTACGGTCTAAGGTTTCTATTGATTGTTCTCAACATAGCAAAATAATTTGTAATTTCAACAACCTTGCTTTATATTCTTTTTATTATCAATAAAACTTTAAGACGATTATGAAAAATAGTAATTTACAGCAAATTATTGAACATGGCTGGGAAAATATAAATATATTGCCAATAAACGAAGAGTTAATAAATTCAGTTAATGTAACTTTAGATTTGTTAGATAAAGGCGAAATTAGAATTGCAGAAAAAAAAGATGAATTATGGAAAGTAAATATATGGATAAAAAAAGCTATCTTAATTTCATTCAAAATAAATAGTAACAGCCTTATAAATAGTTCCATAATTTTTTCAGAAAGCTATAATTACAACTGGTTTGATAAAGTAAAATTGAAATTTAGCGGGTGGTCTCAAGCAGATTTTTTAAAAGCAGGAATCAGAGCTGTCCCGGGTTCAATTGTTAGACACTCTGCTTTTATTGAAAAAAATGTTATTTTAATGCCAAGTTTTGTCAATATTGGTGCTTTTATCGGAGAAGGATCAATGATAGATACTTGGGCTACGGTGGGAAGCTGTGCACAAATTGGTAAAAATTGTCATATTTCTGGTGGTACTGGCATTGGAGGAGTTTTAGAGCCTCTACAAAGCAACCCAGTTATTATTGAAGATAATTGCTTTATCGGTGCAAGATCAGAAATCGCTGAAGGCGTTGTAGTCAGAGAAGGCAGTGTTATATCAATGGGTGTTTTCATAGGGGCATCTACAAAAATTATAGACAGAGCAACAGGGGAAATATTTTATGGTGAAGTTCCGCCTTATTCGGTAGTAGTTCCAGGAGTATTGCCTAGTAAAAATGAGAATCAGCCGCTATTAAGCGCTGCAGTAATCGTAAAAACAGTGGATCAAAAGACTCGTAGTAAAACTTCAATTAATGAGATTTTAAGATCCTAAATTAGATCAATAAATATAAAAACTTAATTATGGAATGGTCTGATCACGGCGTTATCATTGCAATCAATAAGTATAACGAAGAATCTGCTATAGTTTCATGTCTGACACAAAAACGAGGATTATGCCGTGGATTTATCAAAAACATCCATAGTAAAACTTTTAGTAAATCAATATTCATAGGTAATATAGTTCATATTTCTTGGAGCGCAAGATTAGAACAGCACCTAGGATCATGGAAAATTTTATCTTATGAAACATTAGCTCCATTCTTTTATCATGATAATAAAAAACTTACTGCCGTTGGTAGTATATGCGCAA
>CAZEVK010000028.1:0-23364 GCA_964515755.1 uncultured Rickettsia sp.
TGGTACCCGCGGCCGGACTTGAACCGGCAAGGACTAATGTCCCACGGATTTTAAGTCCGTTATGTCTACCATTCCATCACGCGGGCAAATGGTTAGAAACCGACATAATGCACTTAATTTGTTACAATTTCAAGAGAATTTTGTTGTGAATCTGATATTTTTTTCAAACGCGCTGGACTAATTTCTTTGGCCTCTTCAACTAACATAATAGGAATGCCGTCCACTATTGGGTAAGACAAACCAGCATTGAGGCTGATTAGTTCTTGAGAAATTTCATCATATATAAGCTTCCCTTTAGTGACTGGACAAACTAGAATTTTTAAAAGTTCAGAAGAAAGCTTCATAGTAACCTAAATTTAATTTATAATAGTTATATTAAAGAGTTATTAATTTTGGGGCAAATTTAACATAAATTTAAACACATGTAAAGCTCTTTCTGCTAAAAAATTAAAAAATTTGTTATTATTTCAAGGTTTAAGTATATTTGACTTTTTCCATTTTTGATATATTCTGCAAACATGAAAAGCTATAACAAAAACAATGTTTTCGCTAAGATTATAAATGGCGAAATTTCTTGTAAAAAAATCTATGAAGATGAAGACACTCTCTGCTTTGAGGATATTAAAAAGGATGCGCCTGTACATCTTTTAGTAATACCTAAACGATATTATTCTTGTTACGAAGATTTTGTAACAAACTCAGACGAAGCGTATATAGCAAAATTCTTTAAAACTGTAGCAATAATTGCTAAAAATGCTGGAATCGTTGATGGTTATAGATTAATAACTAATAATGGAAGCAATGCTGGTCAAACAGTGTTTCATTTTCATATACATATCTTAGCAAGAATGAAAACAACTGAACTTTAATTATTTTATGGTGCCGCTAGCAGGAATCGGACCTGCGACCTCATCATTACCAATGATGCGCTCTACCACTGAGCTATAGCGGCAATATCCCATTGGGTATAATTGTTAATTGGCAAAAGTCAAACTGTTTATATAAATTTTAAGTATGACAAAAATAAAAACAAAAAAAAATAATCAACATAACATAAAAAAGATTGATAAAGAAGCGCTAGCAAAAGCTTTGAAAGAAAATTTGCAACGCAGAAAAACTATTAAAAAGTAATTATTTATGACAAATCTTATAAAAAAGTCATTAAAAAGTAAAAAATTAGCTAATCCTCATAAAATAAAGCAAAATAGTAAATGGACTATTATTACACAATATACCCAAAAGCTTTTTAAAATAGCAAAAAATATAGTTACTTTTATTAATTAAAACTGTATAAATTCTGAGTTTTTTAGTGATAGTTTTTTAAAAACATATCTAACTCAGCAACAGATATGCTCAAAATAAAAATTTTCAATTTTATTATATGATATTATTTTAATTATGTTTATTTTACAAAAGATAAGTTGTTGATTTTCATTCAGAAAGTAATGGCAGAGCAGCTTGCACAAATGCTAATAATTAATTTTAAGGAGAGACAATGACAGTATTATCAGATAAAACTATCACCGAACTAGTCAAAAAACAGGAAATGATTGAACCTTTTGAGCAACAACAAGTGAGATATGTAGACGATCATAAAATCATCTCCTATGGATTATCTTCCTATGGCTATGACGCAAGAGTAGCAGATGAATTCAAAATTTTTACTAATATCGACTCAGCAATAGTTGATCCAAAAAATTTTGTTAACAGTAGTTTTGTTGACAGATCAGGAACTGTTTGTACCATTCCTCCAAATAGTTTTGCGCTTGCTCGTACTATTGAGTATTTTCGCATCCCAAGAGATGTATTAGTGATTTGTGTTGGCAAATCTACTTATGCAAGATGCGGGATTATTGTCAATGTAACTCCTTTAGAGCCAGAATGGGAAGGTCATGTTACTCTAGAATTTTCAAATACCACACCATTACCTGCAAAAATTTATGCTAACGAAGGCGCATGCCAATTTATTTTTATTAAAGGAGACAAAGAATGCTTAACATCATATAAAGATAAAGCCGGTAAATATATGAAGCAACGCGGCGTAACGCTACCTTCAATGTAAAAAGGTTATATTTTATATTTGACTGCAAGAACATTCTAAGCTAAAATAGCCATCTACAAGTATATATTTTTATTATGATGAATTTAAAAACTACATTCTTATCTTTTTACATTTCTTATTATTTTAGCGCATAGCGCTAAATTACATATCCTCGTCCTTAATTTCTAAAAAATTTAAAAGTTCGAAAAACTTCGAAAATTAAAACGTATATTAAAATGAGAATATTAAGATGATAAAGAAAATACTTGTAGCATTAATACTAACCATAGGAAATATAAATAATACTCTTGCAGCAGAGAGAATTCTTATAACAATCAATCAGTTTGTTGATCACCCTTCACTTGATGCAACTACTGAAGGACTAAAAAAAAGCTTAAGAGATAGAGGATTTACTTCTGATAAAGTCGAAATAAGACTGGATAATGCTCAAGGAAATATGACAAATACAGCACAAATCGCCAAACATCAAGCAGCTTTACATCCATCTGTTATGGTTGCAATTGCCACGCCAGCTGCACAAGTATCACTGAAAGCTAGAAAATCAAATAATTTACTAGCATTTGCTGCAGTAACTGATCCTAAAGCTGCTGGACTAACAGTTGATAATATAATTGGAGTAAGCGATAAACCACAAATTGATGACGTTTTAAAGATTGTAAAGCAAGTGCTACCTAAGGCAAAAACTAGAGGAATTTTATTTAATCCAGGAGAAATAAACTCTGTTAAAACTACTGAAGAAATGGAAAAATTAGCATTAATTAATGGGTTCAAAATAGAAAAAGCTGTAATTAATTCTTCAAGCAATATTAAATTAACAATACAAAAACTACTTTCCCGTGTTGATCTAATTTACTTGCCACAAGACAATCTTATTTTTTCTTCTATCGAAACTTTTGCAAAAATCGCCTTAAAAGCAAAAATACCGTTAGTAGCAAATGTTCCAAGTGCAGTTGACCAAGGACTACTATTTGCCTTAGGATCTGACTATTTTCAAGATGGTGTGCAACTTGGTAACATGATTGCTGATCATTTAAGCGGTATAAAAGTAATACCAAATATACAGTCGGCAACTATTAAAACATTGAAATTTAATAAAAAAATAGCAGACAAACTTGGTATTAATATACCGAGAAATTTTAATTAAAATATGTATAAGGAGTATAAAAATGTTAAAAAATTTATTTATAATAATAATGCTAATCTTTGGAATAAATTCGTCAACTTTAGCAAATGAGAAAATTCTTATTACAATCAATCAATTTGTTAATCATCCAGCTCTTGATGCAGCTACTGATGGAGTAAAAAAAGCTCTAAAAGACAGAGAATTTATTCCTCATAAAGTTGAAATTAAGTTTGACAATGCCCAGGGAAATATGGCAAATGCTGCACAAATTGCTAAACATCAAGTAGCTTTGTGCCCAGCTGTTATGGTTACAATTGCTACTCCATCCGCACAAGTAACTTTGAAAGCTAAGAACTTAAATTCCTTACTTGCATTTGCTGCTGTAACAGATCCAAAGGCTGCTGGTTTAATAGAAAATAATACGATAGGTGTAAATGATCAACCACCAATATCCGACCTATTAAAAGTTATTAAACAAACTTTACCCAAAGCAAAAACTATAGGAATTCTATTTAATCCAGGAGAAATAAACTCGGTTAATATGACCAATGAAATGTCTAAATTAGCATTAGCTAATGGTTTTAAAATAGAAAAATCCGCGGTTAACTCATCAAGTAATATAAAATTAGCTATACAGCAGTTAATCCCAAATGCAGATGTGATTTATTTACCTCAAGATAATCTCGTTGTTTCATCTATTGATACAATTGCAAAAATAGCGTTAAGAGCAAAAATTCCTTTAATAGCAAATGATTCAACATTAGTTGAGAAAGGCTTATTATTTGCCTTAGGATCTGATTATTTTCAAGATGGTGTACAGCTAGGGAATATAATTGCTGATCATTTAAGTGGAATAAAAGTAACACCTAATATACAATCAACAAGCATTAAAAAATTAAAATTTAATGATAAAGTAGCTGCCGAACTCAATATTTTAATTCCACAAAAGGAACTGTCATGAATATATTACAATTTTTAGGTACTATTGAAATTGGCTTAATCTATGCTTTAGTTGCCATAGGAGTTTATATAACCTTCAGGATAATAGACTTTCCTGATCTAACAGTTGATGGTAGTTTTACATCAGGAGCAGCAGTGGCAACGGTGATGATAGCTTCTGGTTATAACCCATGGATTGCTACTATAATTGCAATCATAACTGGTAGTTTTGCAGGAATGGTAACTGGTTATCTTAATGTTAAATGGGATATTCTTGGTTTATTAGCTGGAATTTTAACTATGACTGCTCTTTATTCAATTAATTTGAGAATCATGCAGCGGCCAAATATTGCTATTATGAATGAACCAACTATTTTTTTAAGTGACAATATTATCTCCATTTCTTTTATTATTGTTATTATTACCACTATACTGTTAACTCAATTTTTTTCTTCTGAATATGGACTTGCGGTTCGTGGCATTGGTATAAACCCAAAGGTCAGTAAATCTTACGGTATCAAAGTTGGAAAAATGAAAATCATCGCACTAATGCTTAGCAATGCCATCGTAGCGCTTGCAGGTGCGTTGTTTGCACAATCACAGGGATTTGCTGATATATCCATGGGAAACGGAACAATAATTATAGGTTTAGCCTCAGTAATCATAGGTGAAACAATTTTCTTAAATCCAAAAAAAATTTTACCAGCATTAATTTCCTGCATTACTGGATCTATATTATACCGAATTGCTATTGCTTTCGCGCTAAACGCACATGGCATAGGATTAGAAGTATATGATCTTAATTTAATTACAGCAATCATTGTTGCAATTACTATGATCTTGCCAAAATTGAAAAAAAATTGGAGCGCAAAATGATCGAACTAAAAAATATAAATGTAATATTTAACAAAGGCACCCAGCTTGAAAACAAGGTACTGAAAAATATAAACTTAAACGTTACCGAAAGTGAGTTTGTTACTATTATTGGTGGCAATGGTGCTGGTAAATCTACTTTAATGAATGTATTATCAGGAGACATTAATCCTGACAAAGGACAGATTTTGATTGATCAAAAAAACATTACTCAACTTTCTATTGAAGAAAGATCTGGAATGGTTGCAAGAGTTTTTCAAGACCCAATGATGGGTACTTTTTCCGGTTTAAGCATAGAAGAAAATATGAGTATAGCCTATAAACGTGGCCATACTAGAAGGCTAAAACATAGTTTAAATGACCAGCTTCGCGATAAATTTTGTGAAGCTTTAAGTGAGTTAGATATGGGATTAGAAAATAGGCTAAAAGACGAAGTTTCTAGCCTCTCTGGTGGTCAACGTCAAGCATTGAGTTTAATAATGACTACTTTGCAAGATTCAAAAATATTACTTCTTGACGAGCACACAGCGGCACTTGATCCTAAAATTGCCAAAGTAATTATGAATATTACAGAAAAAATAATCAGAAAACATCATCTTACTGCTTTAATGATTACACATAGCATGACTCAAGCATTAGAATATGGTGATCGCACTATTATGATGTATCATGGTGAAATTGTACGTGACATACATGGCAAAAAACGTAATACATTGTCTCCAGAAGATTTGATAAAATATTTCGACTTGTAATTTTACTATTTGTTTTAGCTCTCTGCATTAAGCTATATTTAATTACTTTTGTTTTTAACTTAAAAGCGTATATTTGAAAAAATAATATATAAAACATAACAAATACATACTATACTCCCTAACTACACTCTCAAAGCAAAAGACATTGTGATTATGATTCTTATAAACTTTAATAACCATGGCACCAATAAACATCAAGAAGAAACGCCCATATTTTGAACAACTAAAAATTATAAGACTTTAGAGGCAGCACAGCTAGGCTAAGAATATATTGAGCAAGTTACAAGCAATCAGATTCAGAGTTAAGTTTGTATGCTTGTATGTTAAGGTTATTCATACACTAAACTATTGCACCGAACATCAAATTAGGTAATGCTAAAAATTCTAATTTTTAAATTTACTTCTGACTTACTACAACCATTGCCGGCTTTAGTAATCTATCATTCAATAAGTAACCAGCTTGTACAACATTAAGAATGCTTTCATTTGGATAATCAGCACTTGATTGTTGAGAAAGGGCTTGGTGAAAATTATGATCAAATTTATCACCAATTTGTGGAAAAATTCTCTTAACACCATGTTTTTCAAGGACAGTTAAAAATTCCTTACGAGTAATATCTATACCTTCATAAATTTTTCTAACTACTTCATTTTTCAATAACTCATCATTCAAGTGCTCAGTTGAACGGTATAGATTATCAAGAACACTAGTTAAACTTTCGGCAAACTTGCCAACTGCATATTTTTGCGCATCTGCGATTTCTTTTATTGCGCGTTTCCGAACATTTTCTGAATCGGCTAGAGAAAGTAAAATTTGATTTTTTAGTTCTTGCACTTGCTCTTCAAGAACTAAAATCTTTTGCACTGATTCATCAACAATCTCAATCTTTTGCTCTGTTGGCTCAATATTCTCTATTTCTACTTCTTGTTCTGTATTTTTTTTATCCATACTTGAAACCTAAAAATTAAAAACTAGTGCTTTTATTTAAATAATATATATATTTAGGTGTGATTTATAACTTTTTCAAGTGTTTTATTATAAGAGATTAATTTTATGAGAAGTTCAGGGCGCAAAAACAACGAATTAAGAGCAGTTTCAATTGATATTGGTGTGAATGCTCATGCGGAAGGATCTTGTTTTGTAAAGTTTGGTAATACCCAAGTACTTTGCACAGCAACTATTGATGAAACACTCCCTCCATTTTTAAGAGGCAAAGGTAAAGGATGGGTTACAGCTGAATATGGAATGCTCCCACGATCTACCCATAATCGCTCTAAAAGAGAAGCAGCAAATGGTAAACAAGGTGGGAGAACCCATGAAATCCAAAGATTAATTGGCAGATCTCTACGAGCATCCCTTGATCTAGAAAGTATTGGCGAAAGACAAATTATTATTGATTGCGATGTTATACAAGCAGACGGCGGAACTAGAACAGCATCAATAACAGGTGGCTACGTAGCATTGTACATGGCAATCAAGAAATTAGTTCATAATGGATTAATTCATAAAAATCCAATAATTAATCAAATGGCAGCAATCTCATGCGGAATAGTTGATGGTATACCTATGCTAGATCTAGATTATATAGAAGATAGTAATGCAGAAATAGATGCAAATTTTGTAATGGATTCTGCTGGTAATCTAATCGAAGCACAGGCTTCGGGAGAGGAACGTACATTTACAGTATCCCAATTAAATGAACTAATAAAACTTGCACAACTCGGTACAGAAGAATTATTTGAAATTCAAAAAAAAGCCCTACGAATTAAGTGAATAAACTTGCAATATATATACATTGGCCATTTTGCAAATCAAAGTGCCCGTACTGTGATTTTAATAGTCATGTACAAGAATCAGTGAATAATCAATTGTGGTTGGATTCTTATATAAAGCAAATTGAAAGCTTTGCTCCCTTAATTAGAAATAAGAATATTACTTCTATCTTCTTCGGCGGTGGCACACCATCATTGATGCCAGCAGTAACTGTTAATAAAATTATTGATAAGTTATTCTCATTATCAACAGTAGAAAATAGTATAGAAATCACTCTAGAAGCTAATCCTACCTCAGTTGAAAGTCAAAAATTTATTGATTTTAAAGCAGCTGGCATTAACCGAATATCTATAGGTATTCAATCTTTTAATGAAATGGATTTAAAATTCCTCGGACGCGAGCATTCAAAAAAAGAAGCAATAACAGCACTAAAAATTGCTAGCTCTATTTTTGATAATTATTCTTTTGACTTAATATATGCCTTACCAAATCAGACAATCAAAGTATGGGAACAAGAGTTAAAAGAAGCAATGCGATATGCTAACCACCATCTTTCTTTGTATCAACTAACTATTGAGAAAGGTACTCCATTTTATTTACAACATAAAAATAAAAAATTTACTTTACCAAATTCTGATCAAGCAGCAGAACTTTACCTATTTACTGATGATTTTATGACTAATCAAAGCCTCGAACCATATGAAATTTCAAATTATGCTCATAATGGTTTTGAATCTCGACATAATTTAGCATATTGGCGCTATAACCAATATTTAGGCATTGGTCCTGGCGCACATAGCAGAATTATGATAGATGATAAACTATCCTCGGTTGTTATGCATCACAGTCCACAAAAATGGTTAAGTCACATAAAAGCAAATCTCATTCCTATTCAGCAAAAAGTTAGTCTAACAAAAAAAGATATATTATTAGAGTACTTGATTATGGGATTAAGGATTAAAGAAGGTATTCAATTAGTAAAGCTTGAACAATTACTGCAGCAACCTGCTGACCAATTATTAAATATTAAAAATATTCACCACTTACATGATTTAAATTACATTAGATTTGAAAATGATATTCTTGTTGTAACAAAACGAGGAAAATTGCTTCTAAATACAATTGTTGAGCAGATAATTAATTAAAATGACCAAAATTAAAGAATTTATTACTCACTATATAGAACTTAATGGGCCAATGCCATTAAAAAAATTTCTAGAACTTGTTCTATCTAATAAACAACATGGGTATTATTCCAATATAAAAGAAATAGGCAAAAAAGGAGATTTTATTACCTCTCCTGAAATCAGCCAATTATTCGGAGAAATCATCGCAGTTTGGTGCGTTAATTTATGGCAAATTTTAGGATCTCCTAAAAATTTTGCATTAGTAGAATTAGGCCCTGGAAATGGAACATTAGCAGCCGATATTATAAGAGCAACTAAAAAAATTCCTGATTTTCATAATGCTATTTCAATTCATTTTTTTGAGCTAGATAATATTTTGCGACAAAGACAAAAGTCTGCACTTGAGTCTTTTGATATAAAAAAATATTGGCATGATGACATTTATAATTTACCCAAATTACCAACCATTTTTATTGCTAACGAATTTTTTGATGCTTTGCCAATAATTCAATATATAAAACGTAAAAATCAATGGTATGAAATTAGCGTTGATATTGATCAAAAAAGTAAAGAATTAATTTTTACAGAAGTATCTCTTGATATAAAAACTCAGAATATTTTAGGACATAAATATTCACATGTACCACAAAATGGAATAATCGAGCTTTGTGAAGATGGTGAGCTGATCGTCAAGCAAATATCTGACCATATCAAAAAATTTAGTGGAGGTGGTCTATTTATTGATTATGGTTATGTTGATAATTCTAATAGACTCTTTAATTCTAGTTTACAAGCAGTGAAAGATCATAAATACTGCATTGCTCTTGATAACCTTAACTCTGCAGACCTTTCTACACACGTTAACTTCTCTAAAATAAAAGAAGCTGCAGAATTAAGTGGTACAAAAGTTCATGGACCAATAACTCAAAGAGAATTCTTGCTTAACATGCAAATTGCTGCTCGCAGAGATACTTTACTCAAAAATGCTACAAACACCCAAAAGGAAGGCATAATAAGCGGCTATCACCGTTTAGTCAGCGAAAAACATATGGGATTATTGTTTAAAGCAATCGCTATCACTAATCAGGAAATAAATCAGTTTATTGGGTTTAAAGAAAATTAACACGTTGACTATTTCTTGTTACAGATGTATTCTCTATGATAAATTAATAGCGCCCGTTTAACTATATTGCATGCGCTTTATAAATTGCTAAAAAAGAAAATACATGAAAATACGCATTTCTTCTGTTCCACTTATATATCAACCTGTCTTATTATTTAAACATAGAGATTATTCTAAGTTTTTTAAATACTTTATATTGGCAGAATTAAATAATTCAAAAATTTATATAAATTTAATAAAGAGTAGATAATGAGCAACAATTTTCAATTGTATACATCAGAATCTGTTTCAGAAGGACATCCAGATAAAATTGCAGATCAAGTTTCTGATGCTATTCTTGATGCAATAATGTCTCAAGATAAAAATTGCCGTGTAGCGTGTGAAACTTTTGTTAAAACAGGAATGGTGCTAGTAGGAGGAGAAATTACTACTGAAGCATCCATAGATATTGATAAAATAGTACGTAATGTAGTTAGAGAAATAGGATACATAAATTCTGATATGGGATTTGACGCAGATTCTTGCTCTGTAATTAGTGCTATAGGAAAACAATCTCCAGATATTGAACGAGGAGTTAATAAAGATAATAAAGATAATACTGGTGCAGGAGATCAAGGATTAGTATTTGGCTATGCTAGTAATGAGACTTTAACATTAATGCCATCTCCAATCACTTACGCCCATAATTTGGTTAAAAAACAAGCTTTTCTTAGAAAAAATAGAACATTGCCATGGTTAAGGCCAGATGCAAAGTCACAGGTTACTTTTAAATATTTAAATGGAAAGCCAGTGAGTATAAAAACAGTAGTTTTGTCAACTCAACACGAACCAGATATATCTCATAAAGAATTAGTTGAAGCTGTCATTGAAGAGATTATAAAACCAGTATTACCTAATGAGTTACTAGATAAAAATATTAAATATTTGGTTAATCCGACAGGCAGATTTGTTATAGGCGGTCCTTTAGGAGATTGTGGCTTAACTGGACGTAAAATTATTGTTGATTCATATGGAGGGATGGTAAGACATGGAGGTGGATGTTTTTCAGGCAAGGATCCTACAAAAATAGATCGCTCCGCAGCCTATGCTGGACGCTATGTAGCAAAAAACATAGTAGCCGCTGGTTTAGCAGATAAATGTGAAATTCATATTGCTTATGCAATTGGAACAGCCGAACCTGTATCCTTAAACATAGAAACATTTGGTACAGGAAAAATTTCTAATCAATCTCTCTTAAGATTAGTAAAACAAATTTTTGATTTGCGTCCTTACGGAATAATTAAAATGTTATCGTTAGATAATCCAATATATAAGCAAACCGCAACTTATGGCCATTTTGGCAGAGAAGATATAGATTTGCCATGGGAAAGAACAGATAAAGCTGATACCTTACGAATTCTTAGCAATATATAGATATAAATAGAAAATATAAAAAGCTTTCTGCTTGAAGCAATAATAAGCTATTTATTTTTTTGAGAATTAACAATTCTAATAACAATGCTTAGCTTGACAGGTAATAAAATAAATGTTTTATTTTGGGAATCATAATTATGGGTTAAACAATGAATTTTACGACCGACATTGCAATTATAGGAGCCGGTCCTGTTGGTTTGTTTGCCATTTTTCAAGCAGGCATGTTGAAAATGAAGTGTCATGTGATTGATGCTTTAGATTTTATTGGCGGACAATGTACCGCATTATATCCGGAAAAACCAATTTATGATATACCTGCTCACCCAATCATAAGCGCTTCACAATTAATAGATAACTTAGAAGAACAAGCTAAACCTTTTTCTCCTGTTTATCATTTAGGTCAACAAGTTATAAAGCTCGAACAAGAAATAAATAAATCTTTTAGCATTACCACTTCAAAAAATACTATAATCAATACTAAGATTATATTAATAGCCGCTGGCTGTGGGGCCTTTGGCCCAAACAGGCCTCCTATAGAAAATATTGAAGAATTTGAAAATAAATCTGTGTTTTATCTAATTTCAAAAAGTGAAAATTTTAGAGATAAGCGCATTGTAATTGCTGGTGGTGGTGATTCGGCAGTAGACTGGGCTATAATTTTAGCACAAATTGCTAAGTCAGTAGCAGTTGTTCATCGCAGAGATAAATTTAGGTGCGCTCCTGAAAGTAGTGACAAATTGCATGACTTAGCAAAACAAGGAAAAATTGATTTAGTGGTACCGTATCAACTTGATGCAATTAAAGGCTCAAATGGCTTAATCGATCATATAATTGTTTCCTCACTTGACGGTGAAAGCAAAATTTTAGAAGCAGACATATTGATACCATTTTTTGGACTTTCAATGGAGCTTGGCCCAATATCTAATTGGGGTCTAAACTTATCCAAAAAACATATAGAAGTTAATCCTGTTACATTTGAAACTAATATACCAGGAATATATGCTATAGGAGATATAGCAACCTACCAAGGTAAGCTAAAACTTATCTTAAATGGCTTTGCTGAAGCTTCTATGTCTACTCACGCAATGTATCCAACTATATATCCTAGCCAAGCTTTACATTTTGAATATTCTACTACTAAAGGTATTAGTAAGTAATGATCTCAGAAAATAAAATAATTGATGGAAAATCCATAGCTAAAAGCATCAGAGAAGAAATATTTCATCAAGCAAATATGCTGAAAACATTTAATATTATACCTGGTCTAGCTGTAATACAGGTTGGTCACAATCCAAGTAGTACAATATATGTGAGAAATAAAGTTAAAGCCGCAACTGAAGCCAATATACACTCTTTTATATTTCAATTTGAAGAAAGTACAAATACTGAACAACTAAAAATGAAAATTGAGCATTTAAATAATGATCCAAAGGTTAATGGCATTTTAGTGCAACTTCCACTTCCAAATCATATAGAATCAATGGAAGTAATAAATACAATTGCTCCAGAAAAAGATATTGATGGATTAACAATCGAAAATGTTGGTAAATTAGTTACTCGACAAAAAGGTTTAATACCATGTACACCGCAAGGTTGTTTAATATTAATCAAAAGTATTGAGCCAGTAATAAAAGGTCTACAAGCAGTAGTAGTAGGAAGATCTAATATAGTCGGCAGACCAATGTCTAACTTACTTGTGAATGAAGACTGTACTGTAACTATTGTTCATTCTAGAACTTATAACATTGAAAAAATTTGTGAAAAAGCTGATATATTGGTTATAGCTGCTGGAAAACCTAAATTAGTAAAAAAAGAATGGGTGAAAGATGGAGCTATTGTAATTGACGTTGGAATTAATAGGATAACCAAGTTCGCTACTACAAAACTATTAGGAGATGTAGATTTTGATAATATTTTACCAAAAGTGCGTGCAATTACTCCTGTTCCTGGAGGTGTTGGTCCAATGACTATAGCTTGTTTACTAAAGAATACGATAGAAGCAACTATGCGCCAAAAAGGATTAATGCTTGGTAAAAACGGAGATATAGTAAAAAAAGATAATTTCAAGAGTTTATAATTGATTAATTTCAATTATCATACTATTATATATGAAATAAATAATATTTATATTAGGAAAAAGTTATGGCAAGAATAACTGCCGAAGATTGTAGAGAAGTTGTAAGTAATAGTTTTGAGTTAGTATTATTGGCAAGCCAAAGGGCTAAAGAATTAGTTAAGGGTGCTGAGATTACTATCGAGCGCGATAAAGATAAAAATCCCGTCATAGCGCTAAGAGAAATAGCTTGTAAATCAATAAACGTAGAATTAATGCGTAGTAAATGTATAAAAAGCTTGCAAAAGCATGCTAATCCTGATGTTATTGATAATAATCAAACATCTGAAGAAGCAGAACTATTCAATCAAGAAGGACAAATTACTGTAGAAAATGAATTGATAAGTGTCGACAATTACACTTTTGATGAGGATATTGATTCAGAAGATTAAACGATTACGTTGTAAAAGTTATGACTGTTAATTACGATTCTCTAGTCGCGAAAGTAAAGTCATACGACACATCATCGTCTGCAAATCTGCTAGATAAAGCCTGCAAGTTTTCCATGGAGGCTCATAAAAATCAAAAACGCGAATCGGGTAAACCCTATTTTGAACATCCTCTCGCAGTAGCAGAAATCTTAGCTGATATGAAGCTAGATAGTGCTACAATAATTACAGCATTACTACATGATACAGTTGAAGATACTGAAGTAACGCTAGAACAAATCAAGCAAGAATTTAGTGAAGAAATATCTCATTTAGTTGATGGCGTAACTAAGTTAAACAAAATTGAATCACAATCTGAAAATAAAAGACAATCAGAAAATTTTCGTAAATTACTAGTTGCAGTCTCGCAAGATATAAGAGTTTTATTAGTAAAGCTTGCAGACCGATTGCATAACATGCGTACCATAAAATATATGAATTCAAAAGCGCGTAGGCAAGAAAAAGCTTTAGAAACCATAGAGATTTATGCGCCACTTGCCGAACGTATTGGAATGCAAAATCTAAAAAATGAATTACAAGATATTTGCTTTGCTGAATTACATACAGACATTAGAAAATCAATTGCAAATAGATTAGACTTACTACGCAATGAAGGAAATCTACTTATAAGCGATATTGCCACAGTTTTATCCAAATTAATGTCAGACAACAATATTAGCAGCACTATCATAGGGCGTGAAAAAACTCCCTACTCTATCTGGCAAAAAATGAAAAGAAAGAATATCAACTTTGAGCAATTGTCTGATGTTATGGCATTTAGGGTTATTGTTAATAATATTAATGACTGCTATCTAGCGCTAGGAATAATCCATCAGAATTATCATGTAGTTCCAGAATCATTTCATGATTTTATTAGTACACCAAAGAAAAATGGATATCAATCTATCCACACTGTTGTCATCGGTCCAAAAGATCAAAAAATAGAAATGCAAATTAGAACTAAAAAGATGCATCACTTGGCAGAATTAGGAGTAGCAGCTCATTGGTGTTATAAACAAGATTATGATTTTAAAAATGACCAACAAAAATATAACTGGGTTAGGGAATTGTTATCAATTCTAGAATCTACATATGATTTTAATGAATTTTTAGAAAATACTAAATTAGATATGTATTATGATCAGGTATTTTGCTTTACTCCAAAAGGTGAAGTTGTGGCACTACCCAAAGGAGCCACTGCTGTTGACTTTGCTTATGCAGTACATTCAGATATTGGCAATCATTGCGTTGGCACAAAAATTAATTGTCGAGTTGCACCTTTGACATCTGTTCTAGGAAATGGAGATCAAGTTGAAATTATAACTAATATTAATCACAAACCCTCCCCATCTTGGGAAAATTTTGCTATAACTGCCAAAGCTTTGAGTGAAATTAAAAAATATACACGTGCAGATAAAAAACAAGAATATATAAATCTTGGCAAAGCAATAATTTCTAAAACTTTTGAACAGCAAAATAAAGAATATAGTGAAGAAAATCTTAAACCAGCATTAATTGTATTTGGCAAGAAACATACAGAAGAGTTACTACAAGCAATTGGAGAGGGAGTAATTAGCGCAGATAACTTGATGAAACAACTTTCACCAACTAACAAAGCCTATAATTTATTGAAAAAAAAATTTTCGTTTCTATCCTTTAGTAAAAACAGAACTGAAACTAAAAATAGTCGTATTTCAATAAAAGGATTAATACCAGGAATGGCTGTACATTTTGCTGGATGTTGTCACCCAATCCCTGGAGATAATATTATTGGAATAGTTCATAGTGGTAAGGGAATTACAGTACATTTATCTGACTGCGAGATGCTACAGAACTTTGCTTCAACACCAGAACAATGGATAGAATTATCCTGGGATAAAGATAAAAGTAAAAAAACATATAATGCAACTATCAACTCCTTATTGATTCATCAACCTGGTAGCCTTTCAACTATAACTACAGAAATCGCAAAGTTAGATGCAAATATTAGTAATATAAAAATAAATAGTAGATCCAGTGATTTTTTTGATGTTTCTCTAGACCTTGATGTCAAAGGATTAACTCATTTAGAAAATATTATGGCCGCACTTAGAAATCAACCTTGCATACACTCTGTAACAAGACATATAAAACCTTAATTAAAGAAATAAAAAATGATTTTAGGCATTGGCAATGACGTAGTATATATTCCAAGAATAGAAAAAATTTACCAAAAATATGGAAATAAATTTTTAAAAAAAATTCTTACTGCAAAAGAAATCAAAATTTTAGTATTAAAATCAGAAAAACAAATATGTAATCATATCGCCAAAAGATTTGCTGCTAAAGAAGCATTGGCAAAAGCTCTTGGTACAGGATTTAGAAATAATATTTCAATGACAGATATTGAAATATTTAATGATGAATTAGGTAAACCGTATTACGTTCTCAACAAGAGACTAACCGATTTTATTCATCAAATAATAGTAGATAAAAAATTTATTACACATTTAAGTTTAAGCGACGAATATCCTATAGCAGCAGCATTTACAATTATAGAAAAATTATCTTAAAGTAGTATTTAGAACTTCATTACTTATTTTAATAATATATTCAAATTAATAATTCAAATACAGGTTTTATTAAGATCTGCAGGATATACTACACCAATGTTTTAAATTAATAAATCATTTCACAATGCTAATTTAGTTCAACACAAATATTTTCAAAAGTAGTATAAACTTAAAGTTCATTCATAATAAACTATAAATACCACTTCATAATTTATTTTTCTCTGCTATCATAAACATTGAATTAGAATAGGATAAGCTTACCATGCACATAAATAAACTAATGCTTAATTACGTTGGAGGGATACATTTCTCCGGTATAGGTGGAATTGGAATGAGCGGTATAGCCGAAATATTGCATAATCTTGGATTCGCTATTCAAGGATCTGATCTTACTGATAATTATGTAACAAAAAGGCTTAAAGAACTAGGAATAAAAATTGTTTTAGAACAAGTAGCAGAAAATGTAAAAAACGTTTCTTTAGTAGTTAAATCTACTGCTATTAAAGATAATAACCCCGAAATCGTTGCAGCGCGTAAATATAAAATTCCAGTGATTTCTAGGACAGAAATGCTTGCAGAGCTATTACGACTTAAAATTTGTATAGCCATCGCTGGATCACATGGCAAAACCACAACTACATCTTTAACTGCTTGCATGTTTGAAGCTGCAAATATGAATCCAACAGTTATTAATGGTGGCATCATAAACAATCGCAATACCAATGCCTATCTAGGAAATGGAGATTTTGTTATTGCTGAAGCTGACGAATCTGATGCTACCTTTATTAAAATACCTTCAACAATTGGAATTATTACAAATATTGATCCCGAACATATGGATTATTATAACACATTTGATGATTTAAAAAATGCCTTTAGCACTTTTATATCAAACTTACCTTTTTATGGTTTTGGGGTTTTATGTATAGATCATCCTGTGGTCAGAGAAATCGCAACCTCAATAACAGAACGTAAAATTATTACCTATGGCATTGACTCGAAAGACTGTGATTTAAGAGCAATTAACATATATCAAGATCTTACTGGTTCTACTTTCGATGTAATAATTTCTGATAATGTTAAATCAGAGATTAGGGTATTAAAAAACATCAAATTACCTACTCCAGGTCTCCATAATGTACTTAATGCGTTAGGACCAATAGCAATAGCACTGGAGTTAGGTTTTGCAAAAGATCATATTATTAATGGCTTTAATTCTTTTAACGGCGTGAAAAGAAGATTTACTATAACAGGAGAATATAATGGTGCAAAATTTATAGATGATTATGCTCACCATCCTGAAGAAATTAAAGCAACATTAAAAACAGCTCAATCAGTAGCAAAATTAAACAATGGCAAGGTAATAGCTATTTTTCAACCTCATCGTTATAGCAGATTACAAAATCTTTTTAGTGATTTCGTTCATTGTTTTGGTGATAGTGATATTCTCTATATAGCTGATGTTTACGGTGCTGGAGAAATAGTAATTGAGGATTTAAATAAAGAATTACTATTAAATGTAATTAAACAAAGTAAGACTCATTCTGATGCAAGATTATTAATGTCACCAGATGAACTGCCAGAAATTATAAAGAACGATGCAAAACCTAATGATATAATAATTTTCCTCGGAGCAGGAAGTATAACTTATTGGGCGAATGATATTGTCAATAAATTATAAACCGTTTAGTCCAAACAATGTCATTAATAGAAAAACTACCAAAAATAAAAGGAATATACAGAGAAAACGTAGATTTATCCCCTACAAATTGGTTTAGGGTTGGAGGAAAAGCTGAAATATTATACAAACCAGCTGATACCGAAGATTTATCTTACTTTTTAAAAAATAAACCTAGTAATAGCCAAATTACCATACTTAGTGTTGGATCTAATATTATTATTAGGGATGGAGGTATTCAGGGAGTAGTTATTAAACTTGGTAGATATTTTAATAGTCTTGAGGTTAATGATAATATATTAACTGCCGGTGCAACGACTTTGGATTTTAATACTGCCCAGTTTGCTGCAAACAATTCCTTATCAGGTTTAGAATTTTTGATTGGAGTTCCTGGTTCTATTGGAGGAGCAATCGCAATGAATGCAGGAGCTTATAATATGGATACCGCTGAACATCTTGAATTTGTTGAAGCAGTTAATATAAATACAGGTAAAATCACTAATTTAAATAAAAAAGAATTAGGCTTTTTCTATCGTGGCAATAGCTTAGATGGTCAATTTATTTTTACTAAAGCAATTTTCGCATTAAAAAAAGATTCAAAAAATGAAATTTTAAGACGCATGAAAGATATTATAAAAGCAAGAAGTGAAGCCCAACCAATTAAAGAAAGAACTGGTGGATCGACCTTTAAAAATCAAACTGAAATTAGCGCTTGGAAACTTATAGATCAAGCAGGATGCAGAGGATTAACAATTGGCGGAGCTAAAGTGTCTGAAAAACATTGTAATTTCTTGATTAATACTGGCAATGCTACTGCTGCTGATATAGAAAATTTAGGTGAATTAGTCAGGAAAAAAGTATTTAATAATAGTAACGTTAAATTAGAATGGGAAATAAAACGCATCGGAGAAAAATAATTATGAGAGATACCATTGTATACCCAATGCAGAAACCTAAAATTGTAAATGATAGAAATAGCACTCATGTTGCTTTTATATACGGAGGTATGTCTGCTGAACGAGAAGTATCATTGATGTCTTCAGCTGGATTAATCAATGGACTTTTAGAGTCTGGTTATATGGTTACACCTATTGATATGGGTTATGATTTTGCAAGCGTAATTTTACCTCTAAAACCAGATTTAGTTTATAATGGATTGTATGGAACATATGGAGAAGATGGCTGTGTACCAGGAGCATTAGAAATCATGGGACTAAAATATACTCATTCAGGAGTATTAGCATCAGCTGTAGCGATGAATAAGATTTTTTCAGGCTTATTTTTTAAAGACCATGGCATTAAATCCGCAAATAGAAAAGTTATTAATCGTAACCAAAATATTTCTACAGACCCAATGCCAAGACCTTATGTTATTAAACCTATAAGCCAGGGCTCAAGTATTGGTGTGATTGTAGTTTTTAAAGAAGACGACTTTAAGTTTAGTGATTATGACTGGACTTACGGTGACACTATCTTAGTAGAAGATTATATACAGGGACAAGAAATAAATGTAGCAGTTCTAGGTGATAAAGCAATCGGAGCACTAGAAATAAAGCCTTTAAAAAGAAGATTTTATGATTATGAGTCTAAGTATCAAGACAATATGACTCAACACATTATTCCAGCAAACTTACCTGCAGCTGCATATCAAAGAGTCTTAGATATATCACTTAAAGCCCATAACTTGATTGGATGCAAAAGCATTAGTAGAGTTGAATTTATATATAATTCAAAAGAAGGTAAAAATGGTGAGTTTTACATACTAGAAATTAATACTCATCCAGGTATGACACCATTATCATTAGTACCTGAAATTTGTGCTTATCATGGTATTACTTTTGCTCAATTAGTTGATAAAATAGCTCAAGATGCGTTAAAATGACACCATCAAACAATCGTAATAAACATTATAAAAAAATAGGCACCAAACGGTACATAAGAATATTTTTACGTAAATTATTCTTTTTAACTTTTTTAATCACTTTGATTAGCATAACAGCGCTTACAGTATATGATAAAGAATTTGTGGGAATTATTTTTGATAAATATATAAATGATTTTAGTAAAAAAATAAATTTTTCTTTAAAAAAAATTGAACTTCAGGAACAACTCAAATACTGTCCTAGTATTACAAATTTATTAGACGATATAAAACCTGACACCTCTATATTTCTAATTTCAATTACGGATATTAAGACTAAGCTTGAATCACTGGATTGCATTGCTTCAGTTAAAATAGAAAGAAAATATCCAGATACTATAAAAATTCAAGTGTATGAAAAACAGCCAATTGCAATTTGGCAAAATGAACAAAATTTTTACTATATTACCGAAAATGGCAGCATAATGTTTATTCGTAAATTAAAAAATATTGAGAAATTTATTATTATTGCAGGTAGTAATGCACCCATTCATACTCCAGACTTAATAAGCTTTTTAGCACTAGATCGTGAATTAATGTCTGAGGTTGTCTCAGCAATATGGGTTGGCAATCGAAGATGGAATATAAATCTTGAGAATGGTATGTTAGTTAAACTTCCTGAGTCTAATCCCGAAATAGCTTGGAATAAATTTATTAAGATCATTAATAATATTGAATTTAAAGAAAAAAAATATAAATCGGTTGATTTAAGAATACAAGATCGTGTCTATGCTACTGAGTAGATAATATTTTAAATACTTTTTCCTGAATTAATAATTCAGTAGTTTCAATAGACTGTGATGCATCTACTAACACACAACGATGTGGATTTTCTTTAGCAATTTCTAAAAATCCCTTTGCTACACTCTCATGAAATTCCTGACCTAAATTTTCATAACGATCTTCAGTATTTTGTTTTTTTTGAATTCTTCTTAAACATTGCTCTAAAGATACGTTTAAAACAAATGTAAGATCTGGAATAAGATTACTAATAATACTTTTATGTAAGTCTTTTATTAAGCTCAAGTTAATACCGCTTCCATATCCTTGATAAGCCATAGTAGAGTCAATATAACGATCACAAATTACAATATAATTTTGTTCTAGATGCGGCCTGATAACATCATTTACATGTTCATTTCTTGAAACAAAATGAAGAAGTAGCTGACTTATATCATCAAATTTAATGTGCTTATTTAATAAAATTTGCCTAATGGCTTCTGCAGAATCAGTTCCACCTGGTTCACGGGTTAAAAGCACTTTTAAATTTTTTGATAATAACCAATTATACAAAAACTTGCTTTGAGTAGACTTGCCACTCCCCTCACAACCTTCGAAGGAAATAAAAAGAGCTTTTTGCTTCATTTAGTGTATCACTTAATTATGGAATAACTTTTAAAGCATCATTAACATCGTCATTAGATAATGCTTTATGGCAATTAGCTGTAAAATAATGCTTTGTAACAAAGACAGCATCAGCGATAGCTTTTAATTTAAGCTTAGATATAGCTTCCTTTTGGTATATAACAATTTTTTCATTATGCATATCCTTTCTGATTTTTATTTGCTCCTCAAGCTTGATTGAGGATTTGTAAAGTAGCATTGATACATTTTCTTCAGTTTGGCGAAGCATAGTTTTTAATCTAGTCGCTAAAAGAGAAGCCTCTTCTTCATAAAATGCCAGATATTTTTCCGATTCTAAACGTAGCTTAGTAGCTTCTTCAATTTTATCTTTTACATTTCTCGAATAGTCTTTCAAATATAAAGATACTTGCTTAGCTACTGGCTTATATACTAGAATAATAAAAATTAAAAAACTAACTGTTTCCCAAAAATGAGTATCCATTTATCTAACGCCTTATTGTAACAAATATTTTTTTAAATCTTTCTGATCAACTTTATTATGAGTAATTTTTTCAATCATCATTACAGCTGTCGCTAAAGAAATATCTTCCAATTCACTTCGCATAGATGAGCAAAATTTTTCTAACTTCAGCTCTTGTTTTAACATATCTTTAGCTAAAATTTCCTCTAATGCGGCTAACTGCTCTAAAGAGATTTTTTTTGATTCAGCAATAGCAGAATTCATTCTAGATATACTTGCATCTTGAGCTACTATAATTTTAGCTTCGTAATCATCTTTTAATTTATTTGCTTTATCTGTCAGATCATCAGCCATAGCTATTTCTTCATTGATATGATTTACACGCCTATCAAATACAATCTTAAATTTAGGCAAAACTATTTTTGCCAACAAAAAGTATTGCGCAATAAAAAATATTGCTAGCCAGAAAATTTGCGAATAAAATGCATTAAAATTAAATAGCCCCATATTCCTAAGTTTAATTTATAAGAATAATAAAATCATAGCAATACCTAGTGAGAAAATACCCATCGCTTCGGCCATACCTGCACCAATAAACGCATAACGCGACATCTTGCTTTCAGCTGATGGATTACGTGCAATCGAATTAATTAAAGATGAAAAAATCATTGCCACAGCTATCGCTGCACCAAACATACCTAAAGACATTAAGCCTACAGCAATATATTTAAAAGATACTGGATCCATTATTTACTCCTAAAAAATTAATTAAAAAAACCATATTCACATTAACAAAATACAGCACAACATACAATTAAAATATTCTTATGACTAATGCAAGTTAATTGCATCATTCAAATATACACAAGTTAGTATAGTGAAAATGTAAGCCTGAAGAATTGCTACAAAAAACTCAAATCCCGTAAAAACTACAATAAAAGAAATTGGCAATATACCAGCTACTCCCATCATCATAATAAACCCTGCCACTACAGCTATTAATATATGACCCGCCATCATGTTTGCTGCAAGCCTCATTGATAAACTTATTGGTCTAGTACAGTATGTAAAAAATTCAATAACAATCATCAATGGAGCTAAAAACCATGGCGTTCCATTAGGTAAAAAGAAAGAAAAGAAGTGAAATCCATGTCTAATAAAAGCGATAACAGTCACTATTATAAATACTGTAATTGCTAATGCAAAAGTTACAATAATTTGACTAGTAACAGCAAAACCATGCGGTATTAAACCAAGTATATTTAGTGTTAAGATAAACAAAAATAAGCTAAATATAAAAGGAAAATACTGCTCGCCTTTACCAGAAGTATTTTCGTTCAAAACTTTTAAAACAAAATTATAAACCACCTCTGCACCAGATTGCATATTATTAGGAATAGTTTGTAATTTTTTTGCAGTAAAATAAAAAAATGAACCTATAATAGCATACGCAAAAAACATAAAAAGTGATGCATTGGTAAAGCTAAGATCATAATTACCAATATGTAAAGATAATATATCACTAATTTTAAACTGTTCTAACGGTGATGATGACATACTTATTTTTGCCTCGAAAGTCTATAAATTGAATAATAACCAGCAATACAGGATAATAATAGGCAAATAATTTTAAAAATCAATTGAGTTTTCATTAAATAATC
>CAZEVK010000029.1:0-21245 GCA_964515755.1 uncultured Rickettsia sp.
CTGAAATGATTCAAATTGCAGATGCAGTTGCTCGTGATAAGGGCATACCGCGTCATTCAGTTATTCAAGCAATGGAACAAGCTATTCAAGTTGCAAGCCGTAAAAAATATGGTCATGATAATAACATTAAAGTTACAATTAATCAGCAAAATGGTGAAACAAAAATTAATAGAGTGCTTGAAGTAGTTGAGGTTATAGAAAATTCTGGTAGTCAGATTTTACTTGAGGATGCAATACATAAAAATCCAGATGCTAAAATTGGAGACGAAATAATTGAGCCATTACCTCCAATTGATCTTGGTAGAGTTGTTGCTCAAAGTGCTAAGCAAGTTATAATTCAAAAAGTACGAGATGCCGAAAGAGCGCGTCAATATGAAGAATTTAAAGATCGAGTTGGCGAAATTGTTAGTGGCACAGTTCGTAGAGTAGAATTTGGTAATATTATTATTGAACTTGGCCGCGGAGAAGCAGTGTTACGAAGAGAAAACGCAATTAAAGGCGAGGTTTTCAAAGTTAATGAAAGGATTCGTGCTTATATTGAGGATGTTCGTAATGATAGCAAAGGGCCACAAATTATATTGTCAAGAACTCATCCGCAATTTTTGGCACAATTATTTACTCAAGAAGTTCCAGAAATATATGATAATGTTATTGAAATTAAATCTGTAGCTCGTGAACCAGGGTTAAAATCTAAAATTGCAGTTTATACTTCTGATTCATCAATTGATGCTGTCGGATCGTGTGTTGGTGTACGCGGTTCTAGAGTTCAGGCTGTAATCAATGAATTACATGGTGAGAAAATTGATATTATTCAATGGAGTTCTGATCAAGCAACATTTGTTATTAATTCATTAACACCTGCAGAAGTAAGTAAAGTAGTTATCGATGAGGATAATAAACGTATTGAGGTTGTAGTGCCTACTGAACAGTTAAGTATTGCGATTGGTCGTCGTGGTCAAAACGTACGGTTAGCATCACATTTGACTGGCTGGAATATTGACGTGATGACAGAAGAAGAAGAATCAAAGCGTAGAGTGGAAGAATTTAACTATGCTTCTAAGTTATTTATTAATGAATTAGGTGTAGAAGAAGTTTTAGCGCAGTTACTAGCTGTAGAAGGATTTGCTTCATTGGAAGATATAGCCTATACTGCCATAGAAGATTTATCTTCGATTGAGGGTTTTGATGAAGAGTTAGCTAAAGAGCTGATTTCGCGTGCTAAGCAAGTTGTAGAAGAGCAAAATAAAGACTTACTCGTGCAACTAGATCATTTAGGCGTGGACAAAGATTTAATAAGATTAGTCAATTTAAATCTACAGCAAATGCGTATTTTAGCTGATAATGGCATTAAAAAGATGGAAGATTTAGCTGATTTAACTATTGAAGAGTTTATTAAGATTGTGCCTGCTAGTGGTTTGTCTAACGACGAAATTGGCGATATAATTAAAAAAGCTACAATAATTACTGAAGAAGAAAACAAGGAATAATTTTAGCTATTATAGAGTATATTGAATGACAGAAGATGATAATGTTTCTAAGCCTAAGTTAGATAGACCTAAACTTACTTTAGGGGGCGATAAGTATAGGCCGTTTTCTGGATTAAAGTCTAAATCTGTTACTGTTGAAGTAAAGAAAAAGCGAGTTATCAGGCCTCATGGTGTCGGCTACCTCGGAAACGATGAAGCTGAATCTAAGGCAAATGTTGTGCCACAAAATAGTCGTTTAGCATTGTTACAAAAGGCTGTAATTGATGCTCATAACGAGAAAATAAAGAAAGAAGAAGTTGTGTCTATTGAGCTAGAGCGCTTAAAATCAGAAGCAATTGCTAATCCAACTGCTGTAGCTGAGATTGAAGGAGCTTCTGAAGTTTCAGAGGTAGCTCCTAATTCATTTATTGAGCCGTCAGAAAAAAGTGATTCTTTGTCTAAAAAAGACCCAAAGTATAAAAAAACTGACAATATTGAAGAAGAAGGTATTAAATTCGGTAAAAAATTAGACATTAAGCACACAGTCAGTCGTTTAAAGCCAGATTTGGGTAAGCGTGTTTCAAAGGTTAACCTTCAAAATATAGAGCAAGAAGAAGAACGTAGTCGTAGTTTCGCTTCAATAAAAAGAGCAAGAGAGAAAGCTCGTAGAGCATTAGGTCAAAATAATTCTCAAGAAATTGAAAAGCAAATTAAAGAGGTGATATTACCTGAGGTTATTACTGTAGCTGATCTTGCATCGAGAATGGCAGAAAGAAGTACTGAAGTAGTCAGAGCTTTTATGAAACTTGGCATGATTGTTAATGTTAACCAAACTATAGATGCTGATACTGCTGAGTTAATTATTCACGAATTTGGCCATAAAATAAAAAGGGTTACAGATGCTGATATTGAAAATATCTTAATTGATGATGCAGAAAATTCAGAAAATTTTGTATCTCGTCCGCCAGTTGTAACGGTTATGGGGCATGTCGATCATGGTAAAACTTCACTACTTGACGCATTGAGATCAACTGATGTGGCATTACATGAAGCTGGAGGTATAACTCAACATATTGGTGCGTATCAAGTAAAACTTGAAACAGGGGAGTTGGTTACCTTTATTGATACACCTGGTCATAAAGCATTTACTGCTATGCGTTCAAGAGGTGCCCAAGCTACAGATATAGTAATTTTAGTTGTAGCTGCTGATGATGGTATCAAAGAGCAAACTATTGAGGCAATTAGTCATGCTAAAGCTGCTAATGTTCCTATAATTGTTGCTATTAATAAGATTG
The DNA here is from genome assembly GCA_964515755.1 of uncultured Rickettsia sp. Lineage (GTDB taxonomy): Bacteria > Pseudomonadota > Alphaproteobacteria > Rickettsiales > JABSSG01 > JAGVLN01. The sequence goes on from CAZEVK010000029.1 coordinate 2,762, forward strand.
ATGCTCCTGGCTCTGACCCACAACGTGTACTAACAGAGTTATTAAGCTATGATTTAGTACCTGAAGCGATGGGTGGTAATATTATGACTATTGAAGTATCTGCCTTAAAAAGAACTAATTTAAATAAATTGATTGAGAGTATATTACTTCAAGCAGAAATGCTGGATTTAAAGGCTGATCCAACTGCTAAGGCGCGTGGAGTGGTGATTGAATCAAAAATAGATAAACTACGTGGTGTCGTTACAACTTTATTGGTTCAAAAAGGTACTTTACGCATAGGTGATGTATTAATTGCTGGTGCGCATTCAGGTAGAGTAAGGCTTATGTCAGATGATAAAGGGCGTTCTTTGGATACAGCAGGACCATCAATGCCTGTAGAAATTTCTGGTTTAGATGGTTCCCCTGAGGCTGGTGAAAATTTTGTAGTTGTTAAATCCGAAAGACAAGCGCGTGATATTAGCGAATATCGTCTTAAACGCGCAAGAGATTTACGTACTTCAGTCGCTTCTAAGGGTACTTTAGAAGAATTATTTGCTAAGGCTTCTGGTACTGGAAAAGTTAGAGAATTACCTTTAATTATTAAAGGTGACGTTAATGGTTCAGTTGAAGCTATTGTTGGTAGTTTAGAAAAAATATCTACGGATGAAGTTAAAGTTAAGATTTTGCATAAAGCTGTTGGCGGAATTAATGAATCTGACGTATCGCTTGCAGAAGCTTCAGGTGCATTAATAGTAGGTTTTAATGTTCGTGCGAATGACCAATCTAAGAAGCTTGCAGCAAAATCAGGAATTGATATTAGATATTATTCAATCATCTATAACTTATTAGATGATGTTAAAATGATGCTAAGTGGCATGCTATCGCCAAGCATTCGTGAGGAATTCTTAGGTTTAGTAGAAATTAGAAAAGTTTATAATATTACAAAATCAGGAAAAATAGCTGGTTCATTTGTAACAGATGGTATGATTAAACGCGGCGCTAAAGTTCGCTTATTACGAGATGATGTAGTGATTTATGAAGGTCATCTGAAAACGCTTAAACGCTTTAAAGATGACGTTAAAGAGGTTAAAGCTGGATATGAATGCGGTATAGCCTTTGAAAATTATGAAGATATTAAAGAAAATGATAAAGTAGAAGTTTTTGAATTAATAGAAGAAAAGAGAACTTTGGATTAATGGTAAAAGAAAATAAATTAACTGCTTCTAGCAGACAATTGAAAGTTGGTGAAAGTCTAAGACGAGCATTAATTGACTCTCTGTCTCAAGATTTATGTGATCAGATTTTAGAAAAAGCATCTTTAACTGTATCAGAAGTTAAAATGACACCTGATCTAAAATTAGCAACTGCTTATGTTTCTCCTTTATTTGGGAGAGGTGTAGAGCAAAATCAATTATTGACTTATTTAAAGACTTTAACGCCTAAGTTGCGCTATTTGATTGCAAGTAAAGTTAATTTACGCTACGTTCCGGAAATTCAGTTTAAATTTGATCAAAGCTTTGATGAAGCTGAAAAAATTGAGATTCTGCTTACTAAATAATGAGTATAAACAAACAAAAAATACCATCAGGTTGGCTAGCAATTGATAAGCCTTGTGGCATGTCTTCAGCGCAGATTGTTTCGATAGTGAAACGTTATTTCAAAAAACACCATGAAGTTGGTAAAAAGTTTAAAGTTGGACACGCAGGCACTCTTGATCCCTTTGCTAGTGGGGTTTTACCGATTGCGGTTGGCGAAGCAACAAAAACTATGATTTTTGTGCAAGATTTTCAAAAAGAATATGTATTTGATGTTCAATTTGGTACTCAGACAGACACTTTAGACTCTACTGGTCAAGTTATCTCAGTGTCTGAGGTTATACCATCTCAAATAGAAATTGAAAATAGTTTACCTAAGTTTGTTGGAAATATCTGGCAGATACCGCCCCATTTTTCAGCTCTTAAGTTTAATGGTAAAAGAGCCTATAGCTTAGTACGTAAAGGTATTAAATTTGATCTTCAATCAAGACAAATTAATATTTACTCCTTAGATTTAGTTGAGTTTTCTGAACAAAAAAAAATAGCAACTCTTAAAGTAAATTGTGGAAAAGGAACATATGTTCGTGCTCTTGCTCGTGACATAGCACTTACACTTGGCTCTTGTGCCCATGTTTCATCTCTCAGACGAACAAAAGTTGGTTTATTTTGTGAAGAAATGTTGATTTTACTAGCTAATCTTGAGCAAATAGTGCATAATGCACTTCTCGAAAGAGAGTTACGGTCGATTGATTTAGTGCTGGACGACATCCTGGTGTTGTTTCTTTCTGAGGATACAGTACCGCTCATAAAAAATGGACAAGCTATTTTAGTGAGTGATCAAGATACAGATACTGTGTTGGCAAAGGTGAATAATATACCGATTGCACTTGGAACGATAACAAATGGCTATTTCAAACCTACCAAAGTATTTAATCTATAATGAAGCGAGGTATCGATGTCGATAAATTTAGAACGCAAACAAGAATTAATAAAAAAATATAAAATAAATGATTCAGACACTGGTTCAACAGAAGTGCAATGCGCAGTTCTTACTGAAAGGATTAACAATTTAACAGTGCATTTTAAGAGCAATGTCAAAGATTTTCACTCAAGAAGAGGTTTGCTATTGTTAGTCAGTAGAAGAAGGAGCTTGTTAGATTATCTTAAGCGTAAAGATTTAAGTCGATACGAAGCACTAATCAAGTCGCTTGGTCTTCGTAAATAAATTTTAAAGAAAATAGGAAATATAGATGTTTAATATTGTACGCAAAGAATTAGAATGGGCTGGTAAGAAGTTAATAATTGAAACTGGTAAAGTTGCTAGACAAGCTGATGGTGCTGTTATGGTAACATATGGTGAAACAATGGTATTGTGTACAGTTGTTACGCAAAAAACACCTGATGTAAATAAGAACTTCTTTCCCCTTACGGTTCATTATAAAGAGATGTTCTTTGCGGCAGGAAAAATTCCAGGTGGGTTCTTTAAACGAGAAGGAAAACCTTCAGAGAAAGAAGTTCTAACATCACGTTTGATTGATCGACCAATTAGACCTTTATTTCCAGCTAACTTCTTTAATGAAATTCAAATTATTTGTACAGTGATGTCTTATGATGGTATTAATGATCCTGACATAGTGGCATTAATTGGAGCATCTGCGGCGTTGGCAATTTCTGGAGCACCATTTGCAGGTCCAGTCGCAGCTTGTAGGGTTGGTATTATTGATGATGAGTTTGTCCTTAATCCTTCGATAAAAGAATATCCTAAAATGTCTTTAGATTTAGTAGTTGCCGGCACAAATAGTTCAGTATTGATGGTTGAGTCTGAAGCAGCAGAACTATCTGAAGATAAAATGCTTGAAGCTTTAGTATTTGGTCATAAAGCTATGCAACCAGTTATCGATATAATTATAGAGCTAGCTAAAGACATTAACAAACCGCAAATGTTATTAGTACAACATAAAGATGGTAAAGATCTTTTAAAAGAAATTTCTAATTTATTTGAAAAAAATTTAAGAGATGCATTTGATGAGCAAGTTAAGCAATTACGTGTTGAAAAAATAAAATTAATCCAGGAAAGTTTAAAAGAAAAATATAAAGAACATGAGGGATATTCAGAAGCAGATGTTATGCGAGCGTTTAATTCTCTTAAAGAGCATATTGTTCGTGTTAATATTCTTGACAAAAATCTCAGAATTGATGGTCGTGATCATGTGACAGTAAGACCAATAATGAGTGAAGTAGAATTTTTAGCTCGTACTCATGGTTCAGCATTATTCACTAGAGGTGAAACTCAAGCTGTTGTTGTAACTACTTTAGGTAGTGCACAAGATGAACAACTAATAGATGCCTTAGATGGTGATTCGAAACTTTCTTTTATGTTGCATTATAATTTTCCTCCATATTCTGTTGGTGAGCATTCACCAGTTCGGGCTCCTGGAAGAAGAGAGATAGGACACGGTAAGTTGGCATGGAGGGCGATTCATCCAGTATTACCTTCAAAAGAACAATTTCCATATACTATTAGATGTGTGTCTGAAATTACTGAATCAAACGGTTCTTCTTCTATGGCAACTGTTTGTGGTGCGTCTTTAGCATTAATGGATGCAGGTGTACCGATTAAAAGTCCTGTAGCTGGAATTGCTATGGGTCTGATAAAAGAAGGTAAGAAATTTGTCGTATTGTCAGATATTATGGGTGATGAGGATCATCTTGGTGATATGGATTTCAAGGTTGCTGGTACGAAAAATGGTGTGACTGCCTTGCAAATGGATATCAAAATTGATGGTATAACTACTGAAATTATGCATTTAGCTTTAAAACAAGCTCAAGAAGGCCGTATGCATATTTTATCAAGGATGAAAGATTCTTTATCTGTAGCACGTGAATCTGTTAGTAAAAATGCTCCTACTATAACTTCTTTTATTATACCTAAAGATAAGATTAGAGAAGTAATTGGTAGTGGTGGGAAAGTTATCAGAGAAATTTGCGAAGTTAGCGGTGCTAAAGTTGATATTGATGACAATGGTACCATCAGTGTTTCTGCCGTAAATTTGGAAGCTTCAGAAAAAGCTATTCAAATGATTCAAGGAATTGTTGCTGAAGCTGAAGTTGGAAAAATTTATGAAGGTAAAGTGGTAAAACTACTTGAATTTGGCGCTTTTGTTAATTTTCTTGGTTCAAAAGATGGCTTATTACATATTAGTGAAATGCAAAATGATCGCGTACAAAATGTGAATGATGTGCTTAAAGAAGGAGATATTGTAAAAGTTAAAGTTATTGGGTTAGATAAGGGAAAGGTTAGATTAAGTATGAAAGTTGTGGATCAGAAAACAGGCGAAGATCTAGATCCAAATTTTACTCCTAACGACCCCAAACCAAGTAGTTCAAAGCCTAGACATTCTTCTGGCTCAAATGATCGTTCAGGTGATAAACCTGCAAATAAAAAGAAATTCTTTTAATAATTAAAGTATTTTCTTAATTCATAAGTTATAGTATTTTTAATAAAACAATACTATAACTTATGACTTTAAAAGTAATCAATCAGTTATTGCATTTTTCTTCTGTAGATAAGCTTTTTGCTGCTTTACAGAGTTATGGCGGAAGCATTAGATTTATTGGAGGTTGTGTACGTGATGCTCTCTTAAATAAGAAACCAACAGATATAGATATTGCTACTAATTTATTACCTGAGCAGGTTCAAGCTGCTTTGACTATGAAGAATATAAAAAATATTCCTTTAGGTATCGAACATGGAACTGTATTGGCAATTATAGATAATCATTCTTATGAGATAACTACCCTTCGTAAAGATATTAGCACTGATGGTAGAAAAGCTATAGTAAAATTTACTGATGATTGGAAAGAGGATGCGCAGAGACGTGATTTTACTATTAATGCTATGAGTTATTGTCCCATAAATCATAAACTATATGATTATTTTAATGGCTTGGATGATTTAGATCGTGGTGTAGTAAGATTTATTGGAAATCCTGAGCAAAGAATAAAGGAAGATTATTTAAGAATTTTAAGATATTTTAGATTTCTTGGTTGTTATGGTATAGGTGAGGTCGAGCAGAAATCGTTTAATGCTTGCATAGAAAATAAAAGTTATATCAATAAATTATCTGCAGAAAGGAAATGGCAAGAGTTCGCTAAAATACTACAGCTTCAGGATAGTTTATATGTTATATCTTTAATGAATGATTTTGCTATTCTTAAGGAATTAATTAGTGATTTAAGGCCTAATTTTCTTAAAATTTATAAAAATTTATTAGATTTAGAAACTGCTTATGGAAGTGAAATTAATTATCTAATTAAGCTATTTATTTTGGTTAATAGTGATGATAAAGAGTCATTAAATCATATTATAAATACTTTAAAATTAACTAATAAACAAAAAAAATATTTATTAGCTATGCAAGCTACTATTCCATCGTTAAAGAGTATTAAACTTTTAACTTTAGCTTATAAAAATGGCAAGGAATTAGCATTTGCAGCATTAGTTTTTTATTTAGCTAGTATTAATATTCCAGTAGCAGATGCGTTAATGAAAATAAATCAGCTAGATGATCTTGTAATAAAAAAACTACCTGTCTCAGGTAAAGATATAATGACTACTCTGCAGGTAAAACAAAGTCCAAAAATAGGTAAGTTATTGCAAATTGCAGAAGAATACTGGTTGGAAGGCAACTGTATTCCTACAAAAAATGATTTACTCACTATGCTTGGTTATTTCATTAATACATAGCTTCCTGGAGCTTTTTCTATACGATATTTTTCCACATTAGTTGGAGAAGTTAGCTCTCCAGAATAAGTTTTAAGCCATTCTATCCAATTAGGCCACCATGAACCATCATATTTTGTTGCATGATTCAACCATTTAGTGCTATCTACATTATTGCAATCATCGTTGACCCAGTAATGATACTTCTTCTTGTTAGGCGGGTTAACTACTCCTGCTACGTGTCCCGAGCCTGATAAAACAAATTTTATTTTATTTCCAATTAATTTAGTTGCTTTAAATGTTGCTTTCCAAGGAGCTATATGATCATCAAAGGCCGCAAGAAAATAACATGGAATTTTAATTTTTCCTAAATCTATAGGAGTATTTGCTACTTTTAATTTATTAGGCTTACATAGGTTATTTTCTAGATACATATTTCTTAAATAAAAGCTATGCATTTTTGCTGGTAATCTTGTCGAATCTGCATTCCAATATAAAATATCAAAAGGTATTGGCTCTTTTCCTAATAGATAGTTATTAATAAAGAACGACCAGATCATGTCGTTAGATCTTAATAAACTAAATGTCGTGCTCATATAATTTCCATCATAATAGCCATCTTCTAACATTTTTTCTTCTATTTTTTGTAATTGATCATCATCAATAAAAACCAAGATATCCCCTGAATCTTTAAAATCTAATAAAGTTGCAAGCAAAGTTGCTGATTTTACTGTAGTGTCTTCTTTATTAGTTAAATATGCCTGAGTTATACATGCTAAGGTCCCACCTAAGCAGTATCCAAATAGGTTAACATGCTTTTTGTTTGTAATTTTTTTAATAAAATTAATTGCTTCAATTGGTCCTTCTAGCATGTAGTTATCAAAAGATTTACTACTAAGCTTTGCATCTGGATTGATCCATGAAATAAGAAAAACTTCATAGCCATTAGCTAATATCCATTTTATGAATGAATCTTGTTCTGTTAAATCAAGTATATAATATTTGTTAATCCAAGGAGGAATTACTAGTAGAGGAATTGAGTAAGTTTTTTCTGTAATAGGAGTGTAGTGAATTAGTTGCATTAGATCATTTTGATAAATCACATAGCCTTTAGTATTTGCAATGTTTTTACCTATTTCAAAATTAGAATTTTTTGTTCTATTTATATCAAATATATGTTTGCTATTATCAAGGTCTTCAATAAAATTATCCAAACCTTTCAATAAATTTTCACCATATGAATCAATAGTTTCTTTTAATACTGTTGGGTTAGTATAAATAAAATTAGAAGGTGCTAATGCATTTGTTATTTGTTTTATGAAAAAATTAGCTCGGAGTTTAGCTTTGCTTTCCACATTAATATTAGTTAATACACTATTTAGCCATTCTGAATTCATTAGGTATGTTTGTTGTATAATGTTGAAGAAAAAGTTTTTATCCCAAGATTCATCACGAAATCTTTTGTCTTTTTTAGATGGTTGATAAATAGACTTTGGGTTTTCTCCTACTATTTTTTTTAGACTATAGTTTAGCAATTCTATAGAGTTTTTAATATATTTTGCTTGTAAATTAATCAATTGTTGAGGATCGGTGTATAAGCTCGACAGGACTTCGGTAAAAGTTTTACTCATGCTCAAAGAATCAAGAATAGAATCTTTTTCTTTAGAACTTTCAGCTTGAAGAATTTTTCCTAACAATATCTGATATTTTTCAAGTATCTTTAGAGAGTTAAAAGAGACTTTTTGAATATCAATTTTTGATTGCATAATAATATTATAAAATAATTTATAGTATTAATTATATACCACAATAGTTGCTCGTAAAATATTTTATATAGTTATTTGTTGTTATTTCCTGCATATTTGTTTAAAAAAAAGCTGATTTTGAGCAGATATACGTAGTTTTGGTAAAGATGGTGGCTTTGCTAATTGAATTCGGCTTCAGTATTTTTTCTTAATTGTTCTATACTGACATCAGGAGCCATCTCTTTTAATAACATTTTGCCGTCTACGAAATCGAAGATTGCAAGATTGGTAATTACACGATTAACTACTCCGACGCCCGTTAATGGTAACGAGCAATGTTTCACCAATTTGGCTTCTCCATTTTTTGCTGTGTGATCCATCATAATAACTACTCTTTTTGTGCCAGCAACTAAATCCATGGCTCCTCCCATACCTTTAACCATTTTGCCTGGTATCATCCAGTTTGCCAAGTTTCCATCTTGAGAGACTTGTAATGCACCTAAGATTGTTAAATCTATATGTCCACCGCGTACCATAGCAAAAGAATCAGCACTATTAAAATAACTTGAATCAGGTAATTGGGTTATAGTTTGTTTGCCGGCATTAATTAAATCCGGATCTTCTTCTCCTTTATAAGGAAATGGGCCCATGCCCAGCATACCATTTTCACTTTGTAACAATACATTTACACCCTCAGGCATGTGGTTTGCTACAGTAGTTGGTATACCAATACCAAGGTTTACGTACATGCCATTTTTTAATTCATACTTTGCAATAATTGAGCAAATTTGCTCTAGTGACCAAGCCATAAATTCCTCAAATTTTTTCTCTTACTGTTAATTTCTCAATAGGTTTGCGATAACTTATTCCTTGGATGAAACGATGAACATAAATACAAGGGGTATGAATATTATTAGGATCTAAAGAACCTGTCTCAACTATTTCTTCTACTTCAGCAACGGTAATTTTTGCTGCCGTAGCCATTATTGGATTAAAATTTCTCGCAGTTTTATTATAAATAATATTACCAACTTTATCGGCTTTCCAACCTTTTATGATTGCTAAATCAGCATGTAAAGCTGTTTCCATAATATATTTCTTTCCTCCGAATTCGCGTACTTCTTTTCCTTCTGCCACGATTGTTCCATATCCTGTATTAGTAAAAAATGCAGGAATACCGGCGCCTGCAGCGCGTATTTTCTCAGCTAACGTTCCTTGCGGGATTAATTCTAGTTCAATTTGACTATTTATTGATTGTTGTTCTAAAGTTTTATTTTCACCAACATAGGAGCCAATCATTTTTTTAATTTGGTAGTTTTTTAATAATGGTCCCAAGCCTTCCTCGTCTGTGCCACAATTATTACTTATAATAGTTAGGCCAGTGATTTTAGAGTCATATATAGCTTTAATAAGGTTTTCTGGTATTCCACATAACCCAAAGCCTCCTGACATAATAACTAAGTTGTCTCTTAGGATTTCTTTTAGTGCAGTTTCTGCATTGTAAAAAATCTTTGTCATTATCAGCCTTATTTCAACTTATTGATTATATCTTATATTATATTCTCATAACTTAAGAAATTGCAACTATAACTTGCTTAGCTAAGTTTAAATAGATTTTTGCTATTTTATCGTCTTCAAGACTAGATTTTCCAAGATCAGACATAATACGAATTTTCATATCTAGCGATATTTCAGCAAGCATTTTAAGATTTAGTTTATAAGCTAAGTTCTTTACTCCATCTTGGCCAAAAATATAGCTTTTACTCCCGGTATGTTGATCAATAAAATAGCTCATATTTTCTACACAGCCAATAATTGGAATATGCATTTTTTGATACATATTAATTGCGCGCGCAACGTCAGCTAATGCAGTAATTTGAGGAGTGGAAACAATAATTATGCCATCTATACGATAATTTTCTGCAAGACTAAGATGTATATCTCCCGTGCCTGGCGGCATGTCAATTATCAAGTAATCTAATTCTTCCCAATTGGTACCATAAAGTACTTGGTGTAATGCTTTTACTGACATTGGCCCTCGCCATATAACGGCTGAATCTTTGGGCGCTAAATAACCTAAAGACATAGTTTTGATTCCATATTTAATAATCGGAATCATTTTTTGATCTTTAATTTCAGGCTTTTCTTCTATTCCCAACATTGTAGGAATTGATGGGCCATAAATATCAGCATCTGCCAATCCAACTTTATATCCAATTTTTGATAGTGCTAAAGCTAAATTTACTGCAGTAGTAGATTTTCCTACCCCTCCTTTACCAGAAGCAATAGCAATAATTTTTTTTATTTCTGGTAGAATAACTTTTTGTTTTTCAGAGTGGGAGTTTGAATAATTTTGTTCTCTAGTAAGAACTATATTAACTTTTTTTACTTCAGGGATTTGAGTAATTATTTCACGTATTTTTTTATTTATTTCTTCTATATATTGCTGATTTTCTTGATTTACATTAATTGCTAATCCAACTTCATTGTCTTTAACTCTTATTCCAGATATATATTGTGAGACAATTAAGTCACAGTTTTTGCCTTTAATAGTTATAGTTCCTAAAAGATGATTGATTTTATTGGTTATGCTTATCATAGACTTGCGTTATTTGAAGATAATGCTATATATTGTGAGATTAGGATACACTGAAATGAAGTAATAATCATTAAAAAAGAAGAGAGATTATAGGTGTTTGACGATAAAAATTATAAATCACCTTGGGGAAAGCCTTTAAATTCTTCCAATAAAGATACTTTTGAAGATATCTTAAGAAAACGTGCTAGTAAATTTGGGAATATATTTAAAGATAAAAAGTTTTCTCCAAATAAAGCACTTTTCTCATTACTTGGAATTATTATTCTGATACTTTGGCTAGTATCAGGATTATATATAGTTAATGAAGGTGAACAAGCTGCTGTAACTCGTTTTGGTAAATTTGTGCGTACCGCAACTGCGGGGCCAAACTATCATTTACCTGTACCTTTTGAAGAAGTTCAAGTAGTTAATGTAGAGCATAGCCAGAAAGAAGAAATAGGTTTTCGTTCATCTATAATTAATGGGAAGAATAATAATTATGTTAAAATTACTGGTAATGATAAATTAACTTTAATTCCTCAAGAAAGTTTGATGTTAACTGGTGATGAAAACATTGTTGATATAAATTTCTTTGTTCAATGGCATATAACTAATTTAAAAGATTATTTATTTAATATATCTGGGATTAAAGATACAGTTAAAAGTGCTGCTGAAAGTGCGATGCGTGAAGTAATTGGTAACACTCCTATTGCTGTAGCGCAAACAGAAGGTCGTGCTAAAATTGAACAAGAAACAAAAAAATTATTACAAAATACTCTTGATAAATATCAAAGTGGTATAATTATTGAAAATTTACATCTTTTAAAGGTTGATCCTCCATCTGAAGTAATTGCAGCATTTCGCGATGTGCAAACTGCTCGTGCTGATAAAGAAAGACAAATTAATCAGGCTGAATCATATCGTAATGATATTTTGCCAAAAGCAAGAGGTGAGGCCGCTAAAATGATTCAAGAAGCCGAAGGCTATAAGTCTGATGTTGTAGAAAGAGCCAAAGGTGAGTCTAGCAGGTTCTTAGAAATTTATAAACAGTATGCAAATGCTAAAGATGTTACAAAAAAGCGTATGTACCTAGAAACTATGGAAGAAATTTTAGAAAATTCTACCAAATTTGTAATTGGTGATGATGCTGGTAAATCAGTTGTACCTTATTTGCTTTTGAATAAAGATAATAATAAAGTAATTAATAGCGCAGAAAATGAAGGATAAAAAAATCTTATATATAATATCAGCTTTTGCAGCTGTTATATTATTATTTAATCTATTTTTTCTTGTTGATCAAACTCAACAAGCAGTGGTATTGCAATTTGGTGAGTCTGTAAGAATTGAAAAAGATCCTGGTTTACACGTAAAAGTTCCTTTTATTCAAAATGTTATGTATTTTGATAATAGATTATTGAATGTAGTAGCTGATGAAAAGGAACTAATTGCCAAAGACCAGAAGCGCGTTATTATTAGCGCTTACGCTAAATATAGAATTACTGATCCTTTAAAATTTTATCAAACCGTTAAAACTGTAAAAGGGTTAGAGGCTAGGCTTAATAACATCTTAGACTCCTCACTAAGACAAGTTATAGGAGATGAGCCATTAGCAATATTATTAACAAATGCTCGTTCTGCAATCATGGAACGTATTCAACATATAGTTAATAAAGAGTCTTTAAAATTTGGTATTGATGTAGTCGATGCTAGAATTCTTCGCGCAGATTTACCAAATGAAAATAGTTTAGCTGTTTATAAAAGAATGCAATCAGATCGAGAGAAAGAAGCAAAAGAATTTAGAGCTCAAGGTGAAGAAGAAGCACAAATTATTCAATCTACTTCTGAGAAAGAGAAGACTATACTCTTAGCCAAAGCATATAAAACTGCACAAACTCTTAAAGGAGAAGGTGATGCTACTGCATCAAAGATTTACTCTGATGCTTTTCGCATTGATCCAGAGTTTTATAATTTTTATCGTTCTTTAGAAGCTTATAGAAAATCATTTAATAACAAAGATAATACTTCTATAATTTTATCACCCAAGGGAGAGTTTTTGCGCTTTTTTAACTAACTAATAAGGCATGGATATGAAGATAGGAATTTTTAGTTACTTTCAGAGAATAGTATTTAGGTTATTAATAATAATAATTATGATGACCGGCTCTACAGCATTTGCTACTCCACCTCCGGGTTTTGCTGATTTAATAACTCCTCTTGTTTCTGCTGTAGTAAATGTTTCTACTGTACAAAAACCTTCAAAATCTAATGGCGGTCAAAGAATGTTACCCTTCCCTGAAGGCTCCCCTTTTGAAGAGTTTAATCAATTTTTTGAAAAATTTGGTCAACCAAATGGAGGGTATTTCGAAGAGGATGATGATGACCGTAAAGCTGTTTCTCTTGGCTCAGGTTTTGTAATTGATGCGGATGGTTATATCGTTACTAACCATCATGTAGTTATGGAAGCAGACGAAATTGATGTTAAATTTAGTGATGGCAAAAAATTAAAAGCAAAGCTTGTGGGGTCTGATATGAAAACAGATCTTGCGTTATTAAAAGTTGAGACTGATAAGCCTTTACCATGTGTTAAATTTGGTGATTCAGATAAGTCACGTGTTGGAGACTGGATTATTGCTATAGGTAACCCTTTTGGTCTTGGAGGAACGGTAACTGCTGGTATCATTTCTGCTCATGGTCGTGATATTAATGCTGAAGGTGGTATAGTTGATAATTATATACAAACAGACGCTGCGATTAATCGTGGTAATTCTGGTGGCCCAATGTTTAACATGCAAGGCGAAGTCATTGGAATTAATACTGCTATATACTCTCCTTCTGGAGTAAATATAGGTATTGGCTTTGCAACTCCTTCAACTACAGCCATGGCTGTAGTGCAGCAGCTTAAAAAAACAGGTAAAGTTGTTCGTGGACTTTTGGGTGTAACAATTCAATCAATTACCGAAGATATTGCTGAATCTTTAGGCACTACCCCTGATCAAGGTGCTTTAGTTTTAAAGGTTTCTAAAGATAGTGCTGCTGAAAAAGCTGGAATCAAAGTTGGTGATATCATTATTTCTTTTAATAATCAGGAAATTAATTCAACAAAAAAATTACCACGTATTGTTTCAGAGTCTCCTATAGGTAAAGAGATGGAATTGGTGATTTTAAGAAAAGGCGCTAAAGAAACTTTAAAGGTTAAGCTTAATGAAAGTAAGGATGAGCCCTTGCCTAGTGAGTCAACGGACTATGATATAAGCTCTCAATACGCTGCAAAAGAGGTTCTTGGTGCTAGTCTTGCAGTATTAAATGATGATCTTAGAAAGAAATTCGGTATTTCTAAAGAAGTTGATGGTTTGGTAATTCTAAAAATCAATCGTAAAACACATTGGTCTTCTCGCGGTTTTAAAATTGGAGATGTTATAGTTTCTGTAAATCAAGCTCAGTTAAATAATGTAGAGAAATTTGCTGATATAGTTAGTAAAGCGAAATTGGGTGGTAAAAAATCAGTATTATTGTACTTAAATCGTCAAAATCAAGTGCTCTTTATACCTTTGCCAATAACTAATAAGTAGAAAGATATCTATAATATTTTTTAAGGCCATTTGGCCGCAGGAGGCAAGGACATTAATATTGCTTCAGTATTGCCACCTGTCATAAGTCCAAACTTAGTTCCCCGGTCATATAACAAATTGAACTCAACATAACGTCCTCGCTTAATTAATTGCGCTTCGCGTTGCTCATCAGTCCAAGGGTTTTCGAAATGCTTTCTAACAATTTTTATATAGCTATTCAAAAAAGTTTTACCTGTATCTTGGACAAATTCAAAATCTTTATCAAAATTACCACTATTCATATAGTCAAAGAAAATTCCACCTATGCCTCTAGGTTCATTACGATGAGGTAAAAAGAAATATTTATCGCACTCTCTACTAAATTTTTGGTAATATGCTGGATTATGACGATCACACATTTCTTTTAAATCTTTATGAAATAAGTTAGTATCTTCTTGATTTTTAAATATAGGTGTTAAATCAGTTCCGCCACCAAACCATGTTTTTCTAGTAACGATAAATCGTGTATTAAAATGTACAGCTGGAACTAGTGGAGATCGCATATGGGCAACTAAAGATATACCGCATGCAAAAAAATTTGGGTCTTTTTCAGTTCCTGGAATTTGTTTTCTAAATTCTTCAGAAAACTTACCATACACAGCTGAAAAATTAACACCAACTTTTTCGAAAACTCTTCCTTTCATTATAGACATTTCACCACCACCTCCACCAGCTCTTTCCCAAGTTGTTCTCTCAAATTGACCTTTAGGGAGATTTAATGGGTTATTTATTAGTGATTCTTCAATAAGTTCAAATTCTTTACAAATTTGATTACGTAAGCTTTTAAACCAGTTAGAGCATTCTAACTGGTGCGGAGTAAAATTATAATTATTTTGTGTTGTCATTTCTTTTAGTTGGGTCAAAAAAATTGAAGGCTTGTTCAAAGAGTTTAAGATTTTGCTTAGTTATTTCTTCTAACCCTTTTAAAGGAGGAATATTATTAAAATTTTGAGATTCTTTATAGTGATTAAAGATATTCATAATATTTTGAAGAAAATCTTGCATTATGTTGTTGCTTTGCATGTTATAACATAAGATTATTTGCTTTAGAAATTCTGTTGGCAGTAAGTTATATCCTTTGGATTCCTGATCAAGAATGATTTGTACAATCGTACTATGAGTTAGATCATGACCATTTTTGGAATCAATAACAACAAAGTCAATTTGATTACGTATCATATCAAAGATTTCTTGTAAGTTTATATAGCTACTAGTTTGTGTATTATACAACCTACGGTTATTATACTTTTTTATTACTACTGGTTCATTTTTCATGAAATTATCTCTATCATTTTTAATTGCCTGTTTCAAGATTTGCTTCTAAATCTTGAAGTAATTTTTGGATTTCTTGGTCACTAATCAAGTTTAACTCTCCGGATACTAATGTTTGATTATTTGAAAAGCTTTCTAGAGGTATGCTACCTTCTTTAAAAGCTTCGATAATAATATTTGAGGGCGGTGTGTTTTGATTAGCCATGCGACCGGTATTTAAATCTATCTCATAAAAATCAATGTTGTTAGGAAGACGAAATGGTTTATCTTTACTGTTTCCTAGTATCTTTTTAGCAATATCGTTGAAGATGGGTAGAGCAATAGTTCCGCCAGAAATTTTTTCTCCCAAGCTTTTTGGTTGATCGAATCCGACAAATACTGTGATAACTAAATCTGGAGTAAATCCTATAAACCATGCATCTTTGCTGTCATTTGTTGTTCCAGTTTTTCCTCCGATCGTTAGTCCTAATATATTAGCTTTTCTTGCTGTTCCCCTTTTTGTTGTTCCATTTAATATAGAAATTAATTGATAGGCACTTTGTTCATCAGTAATTTTTACACTGTTATTTTTTAAGCTAGGTGTTTGCAAATTTTTTATATCAGGAGCGTAATCAGTAATAGTGCATTGAAGGCATTCTCTGTTATCTGCACGATATATTGTTTTTCCATTTCTATCTTGAATTCTATCTATTAATACAGGGCTAATTTTATGTCCCCCGTTGACAATCATTGCATAAGCATTGGTTAGTTTTAGTGAGGTAGTATCAATAGAACCTAACGCGGCTGAAAGAGTGTTGAAAGGTTGATCATATATGTCAAATCTTTGAGCAATTTCAGAAATTTTTTTAATACCAATTTTTTGTGCAAGTATAATTGTTGGTATATTACGAGACTTTTCTAGTGCTGTTCTTAGAGTTATGGGTCCAAGAAAATTATTGCCATAATTTTTTGGCTTCCATAATGGCATATTTTTTCCTTGAGAAAATTCAACGTAAGAATCATCTAAGATAGTATTAGGTTCAAAACCATTTTCTAACGCTGCTAAATAAACAAATGGTTTGAACGCTGAACCTGGCTGTCTAATTGCTTGTGTTGCTCGATTAAATTTACTTATTTTATAACTAAATCCTCCTACAAGTGCTAATACTTTACCCATATGCGGCTCCATAACTATTACGCTACCATTTACCTGGGGTGTTTGTCTTAGTAAATAATATCCTTCGTGTGATGAATCTTTTTCAACGTAAATTATATCACCAACTTTTAGCAATTGATTTGGTATTTCTTTTGTCCATTTTAAAGATTCTGCTGAAATTTGCATTTCTTGGCCATTTATTAGACTAATAGTAACTGAACTAGAGTTAACTTTTAATACTATAGCTATCTGCCATGAGCTTACAGGAATTATAATGTTCTTAATTTCTGTAATAAGTTTTTTTGGCCATTCTTCATTAATCTCAATATGATTAATAGGTCCACGATAACCAAATTTTTGATCATATTGTATTAAGTGTTCTTGTAGTACTTGTTGTGCTATATTTTGTATTTTTGACTCACAGGTAGTATAAACGCTAAGCCCATCTTGATAAACTGCTTGATTGCCGTATTGCTCAAAAATTGTTTGCCGTACTTCTTCAGCAAAATAATCATCTTCAAAATTTTTTTTATTAGAGTTTGATTTTAAGTGTATAGGTTCTTGTAATGCATATACAAGCTCAGTTTGTGTAATAAAGCCATTTTCAAACATTTTATTTATTACCCAATTTCTGCGATCCAGAGCTTTTTCATAATCAAAAAATGGATTGTATTTAGATGGAGCTTTTGGTAAAGCTGCAAGCATAGCTGCTTCTGAAATGTCTAATTCTTCTACTGATTTATCAAAATAGTTTTGCGTTGCTGAAACTATTCCGTAAGAATGATTACCCAAAAAAATCTGATTTAAGTATAATTCTAAAATACGATCTTTGCTGATAGTTGTGCTAATTCTAAAAGAAAGAATAGCTTCTTGGATTTTGCGTTTGATTGATTTTTCGTCGAAGAGCAAGAAATTCTTTACTACTTGCTGAGTTATTGTAGAACCACCGACTAAGGATTTATTTTTTTTTAGATTCATAATGTTTTGAATTAATGCTCTGGAAATTCCTTTAAAGTCTATACCCTGATGATTATAATAATCACTGTCTTCCGCAGCTAAAAAGGCATTTATTATATTCTTGGGAATTGCATCAAATGGGATAAAGATACGATGTTCGGCTGCATATTCCTCGATTAATTGTCCATTTGCTGCATATAATCTAGTAGTTGTAGGTGGTTTGTATTCATAAAGTTTGTCGTAACTTGGGAGCTCTCTTGAGTATAATACAATCAAAGAAATAATGATTGTAGAAAATAGAATTAACCCGTATACTGACGTAGAAATTATGAATTTAAGTATTTTGCTCATGTTCTGATCGCTGTTTGATATTAGATTATCTTATAGCAAGAAATGTAGAGTATAAATAACAAAAAACAGTTACTATGTTTTATGTTTGTGAGCATATATATATTTATATTGCGGCTTAAAGATGGATGTACACATCTATAATAACAGTTAG
This sequence comes from uncultured Rickettsia sp., assembly GCA_964515755.1. Classification (GTDB taxonomy): domain Bacteria; phylum Pseudomonadota; class Alphaproteobacteria; order Rickettsiales; family JABSSG01; genus JAGVLN01. The sequence goes on from CAZEVK010000029.1 coordinate 20,796, forward strand.
AAGGCCAAATGCTCGAAGTTGTTGATGTGTTTTCTTAAAGATAAAAGAGTTGCGTGCTAAAACTTTTAGGTAATTACATTAATAATTTTTGTGAACCGATGATGAGTTGTAAATTACATTATTTTGTACTGCTTTGTAGTAAATATATTTCTATGCGGTTATATTAATGTTTGGTGCGTCCTTTCTTTAATTTTTTATCTATATAGCCTAAGTTTTTTCATGTTCACGACTTGCTCTTTTATATGCAAATGTGGTATAAAAACAATTAATTTTTAGGAAAAAATATGGCAAAAAAAATTTTAGTAGATGGGGTCTATCCAGATGAGACCCGTATAGCGATAGTGGAAAATGGTAGATTAGAAGATTTCGATTATAATACTGCTTCAAAAAAAACTATTAAAGGCTGTATTTATCTAGCAAAAGTTACACGGGTAGAGCCATCTTTGCAAG
>CAZEVK010000030.1:0-1194 GCA_964515755.1 uncultured Rickettsia sp.
GAGCAAAGGACTGAAAATCCTTGTGTCCCTGGTTCAATTCCTGGTCCAGCCACCACTATTCTAGAATTATTACTGAATACTAGTTTAAATGATCGTGCTAATTATTTTAAAAAGTTCAAAGTGAATACAATAAAAATAAAGAGAATAACGAGAGCATAATAAAATCAGGTAATTAAGGAAATGATTGGATAGTAGATAGTTTTTAACTTTAAAATTATACATAAAATATAATAATATCAACATTTCTACAGTAAACATCATTATTCCTCCCAAAGAAAAAAGATGACCTTGGAAAATAATATAAAACATCGTCGTAAAAATAAGAAAAAGAGAGGATTTTAGATCTTTATTATCATTTCTTCTTAAGTATCCGCAAATAATAAACATACATCCCAAAGTTCCATATCCAAAAATTAATGCTACTGGTATATAGTATAATGCTAATAAGAAAAAGCTTGCTAACAGATTGCTTTTAATCCAGTTAATTGATCGATTTAAAAAAAAGCGAGAGACTATTAAATTCGGTAATATAGAAGAACTGTTAAAAAGAAAATTGCTTCCTGTATCGCTTAATATGTAATCAAATACTAACATAAAAAGTGCTAATATTAATATGGTTTTTTCATTTTTAAATTTTTGAGAATAGCCAACCAAAAAGAAAAAAATAGGAAAACTAATTCGTCCTATTATTCTTAATGCGTCATGATTAGGTAAAAAAAATAATCCCAAGTGATCTATCAACATAGCAATAACAGCCAGGCATTTTGCTAAATCATAATAGTTAATGGTTCCATATTTAGTCAGTTTTGTTAATTGAAAAAGATTTATTCTTTGGATATACATTGGCAATTATTAGGTAATTTCTGATGATTTAGAATTAAAGTGCTTTTAATAAAATCTACCAAAGTACGTAAAATATTAGCTTTAAAAGTTTTTGTTGATAAAGCATTTGTGAACATAATTGTAATATTGATAATTAGTACTAAAAACTTTTTCATTTTAAAATTTTTAAGTTAGTTGATAACTAAGCTTATTTAATGATCTTACAATTAACGTTATGCAGCAAGATTAAATCTAACTTTTAAATTATCTTCTTTTTTAATCTAAAATTGTGCGACTAGTTTTAAGTTGTAGTAATAAAAAAAGCGCCAATTAAGGCGCTTTTTTAATAATGTTTTTAAATTTTTGACTAGC
>CAZEVK010000030.1:1294-19621 GCA_964515755.1 uncultured Rickettsia sp.
CACGTTCATGATGCTACTACAATTTTATAAAATTGCTAAAGGGTTTTTTGCATAAATAGTAAAAATAATATCACTTTCATGCTAAATTCTTTTGTTTTTATTACAAAAATGTCACACATTAAGATAAAAAATTATAAGAAAATTTAAATCAGATTAACATATTTGCATTAGTTTCTATAGTAATTATTAGGGATTCTAATTATTTTGCTTATTATGTATCACTGCTGGTAAAGAATCAAATCAGAATGCTGATATTAAAGTAGAAAAGAGGTTAAGGATAGTTATTTGGGATTAGCTTTTAGAATTAAAAAAAATATGGAATTGAGTACACATGAGCAGATTATGGCAATAATTACTAAGATTATAAAGTATCAAAGCATGTTCCAGCTTATAAAGGTTGAAGCCTCTCTTTAAGTATAAATGAAAAGCTTTTTTATTTTATAAAACCTTAATTAATTGTTAATTAATTTTATTTCATGATTTTAATTTGTAATAATAAAAAAGCGCCAATTAAGGCGCTTTTTTAATAATGTTTTTAAATTTTTGACTAGCAGGTAGAAGTACTATTATTACCAGTACCATTGCTTATCCAGCCTACTATTCCTGCAGCACCAAAGATAAGACCGATACCAATTGCTGTTGCAACAGCAAGCGGCCAAGATAGTTTACCTAAAAATAAGCCAATACCTAAAACAACTATGGCAATTGTAGCGATACCTTTACCTATACCACCTTGTAATTGTTGAATAACATTACATAACACTTGAGTGATAGCATCAGTGTTATTAGCAAAAGCTTCTTGATTAACAAGTATTAAATATAAGAAAGCAAAAACCATGCAGAGTCTTTGCGATAAATTATTATCTAATTTTATAGTGTTAAAAAAGTTTTTCATTACGTTCTCCTTTAATTTATTAATTTAGTGTTCAAAATTTAAAATTGCACCACGTTCATGATGCTACTACAATTTTATAAAATTGCTAAAGGGTTTTTTGCATAATAGTGAAAATAATTATATTATTGTGTTAATTCTATTGTTTTTTTTACAAAAATTTCACACTTCAGAGTAGAAAACTACAATAAAGTCTGTATCATGCTACCATATCTGCTTTAATTTCTGGGGTAATTGTGCGTGTTTCTAATTATTTTTTGCCTATATTAAAAGAAAATCCTAGTGATGCTTACATAACATCTCATAAGCTAATGCTTAGAGCTGGGATGATTCGTCAGCAAAATTCGGGTATATATGTATGGTTACCTATGGGTTTGAAAGTATTAAAAAAGATCGAACAGATAGTCAGAGAAGAAATGGATAAAGCTAAAGCTATAGAGGTTTTGCTACCGTGTATTCAGCCGGCAGATTTATGGATAGAAACCGGAAGATATGAAAGTTATGGCAAAGAAATGCTTAAAATTACAGATAGGCATGAAAATAAATTACTTTTTGCTCCTACGGCTGAAGATGCAATAACTGATTTATTTAGAAGTAATGTGAAATCTTATAAAGAATTGCCATTAAATATATATCAATTGCAATGGAAATTTAGAGACGAGATTCGTCCTAGGTTTGGAGTGATGCGTGGTAGAGAGTTTTATATGAAAGATGCCTACTCTTTTGATTTAGATGAAGAATCTGCGGTCAAATCTTATGATAAGATGTTTGAAACTTATATTAAAATTTTTAGACGTTTAGGTGTTCATGCTATTCCTGTTAAAGCTGAGACTGGACCAATTGGTGGAGACATGAGTCACGAGTTTCAAATTATTGCTAAGGATGGAGAAAGTGAGATTTTTTATGAGCCTATACTAGAGAAGCTATTAAAATCAGATAAGCTTGATATAGCTAGTATAAAGAAATGCTATGCCGTCTCAGATGATATTTATGAAGAAAAGAGCTGTGAGATTGAAAAGTCTAAATTGATTAGAAAGCGTGGTATTGAAGTAGGGCATATATTTAATTTTGGTAATAAATATACTAAAGCAATGAATTGTGTTGTTCAAAATAAAGAAGGAAAATTAATTCATCCTATAGGTGGGTCATATGGTATTGGTATTTCTAGATTAGTTGCAGCTATAATTGAAGCAAGTCATGATGAGTCTGGAATAATTTGGCCACAGTCTGTTGCACCCTTTCAAATTTCTATTATATGCCTTAAAAATGATGACGACAAATGTCGTATTATGGCTGATGATTTATATTTTAAATTCCAGAAAGCAGGATTTTCTGTTTTATTAGACGATAGTAATAATAGTAGTGGAAGTAAGTTTTCTACTCATGATTTAATCGGTTCTCCTTGGCAAATAATAGTTGGGCCAAGGCTTGCTGCATCTGATTTAGTAGAACTAAAAGAACGTAGAACTATGAAGAGCGAGCAATTTTCTTGTGATGCTGTTATGACAAAACTAACTTCTAAATTTTTGTAAAACCGATGTCAATGATTTTTCTAGAAATTGCCATTGCAATAAAATATTTGCAAGCAAAGAAAAAAGAAGCTTTTATCTCTGTCAATGCTGCTTTTTCTTTAATTGGTATAGCAATAGGAGTATCAGCATTAATTGTCGTCATGTCTATAATGAATGGTTTTCGTATCGAACTTACTAATAAAATAGTTGGTTTAAATAGCGATATAATTGTTTCAAGTTATAATGGTAAAAGCTTTTCAGAATATAATAAAATTATAGATCAAATAAAGTTATTACCTAGTGTAGAGAAAATTTATCCAGTTGTTACTGGGCAGGCGCTAGTTTCTTATAATAATGAATCACTAGGTATTCTTGTTAAGGCGTTAAATGTAGAAGATCTCAAGGCTCAGAAAATGATATCCGAGAATATAATTAGAGGAGATTTATCCTCTTTTAACGAACCTAATTCTATCATTATCGGAGAAGTGCTTGCTAGAAATTTAGGGGCAAAAATTGGTAGTAATATTACTTTAGTATCTCCACAATTTAATACTACTGTAATTGGTCAAATACCAAGGATGAAAGTATTTACTCTGGTCGCAACCTTTAATAGTGGGTTGAATGATTTTGACAGGAGTTATGTCATTATGTCTCTGCAGGAAGGTCAGAAGTTTTACGATCTTTCTAGTAAAAGAGTAAACCAAATAGAAGTTTTTACCAAGGATCCTTATAATTCTCCTAAATTTGGCTTAGAGATCATGGATTTGATAAATAATGATGATTTACTTGTTAGTGACTGGCAACAAGTTAATGTGCATATATTTAATGCTTTAAAAACAGAAAAGGTAGCAATGTTTGTAATTCTAACATTAATTATTATAGTTGCTTCTTTTAATATTGTTTCTAGTTTAGTGATGTTAGTGATAGATAAAACTAAAGAAATAGCTATTCTTCGTACTTTAGGAATGACAAAATCTAGTGTAATGCGTATCTTCCTTATTTGCGGTATGTTAATAGGGTTTAGTGGGATGTTAATAGGAGTTAGTTTGGGAGTTATAATTTCTTATAATATTAATACGATTAAAGATTTGCTCGCAAATATTACTAATACAAGAATTTTTGATCCTGTAGTATACTATTTAGATTTTTTACCCTCTAATGTTGACATTAAGGATGTTTTAAGTGTGATGATTATATCGTTAATTCTATCATTTTGTTCAACTCTTTATCCAGCTTGGAAAGCCAGTAAGTTAAGTCCAATAGAGGGATTAAAAAATGAATAATAAAAAATGTATTCTTACTGCTAAAAATATTTCAAAGTCATATTCTCAGGGCAAAGAAAGCTTATACATATTACAGGATGCTAGTTTAGATATATATGAAAATGAGGTTATTGCACTTGTTGGAGAATCTGGATCTGGTAAAACAACTTTTTTACAAATTTTAGGGCTATTAGATAATGACCATTCTGGTCAGGTTGTGATTCAAGATAAAAATTACACTTCTGCAACAGATTATCAACGTACAATTTGCCGCAGACAAAATATTGGCTTTATATATCAGGCGCATAATTTACTTTCAGAATTTTCTGCAATAGAAAACATCTCATTACCATTATTACTAAATAATAGCTCTACACTTAATGCTAAGAAAGTATCTATCTCTTTAATGCAAGAATTAGGAATAGATCATCGCAAAAAACATTTGCCAACGCAACTTTCTGGAGGAGAGCAACAAAGAGTGGCAATAGCAAGAAGTTTAGTTCATAATCCTTTAGTGGTTTTGGCAGATGAGCCCACAGGAAATCTTGATCCCTATAATTCTGGTATAGTGTTTGATTTATTCATTAATTTTGTAAAAAAATATAAAACTAGTGCATTAGTTGTAACTCATAACTTGGAATTAGCAAAAAAAATGGATAGAATTATTACCATAAGAGAAAAAAAGATTGTTAATCTTTAAAATTGTGATAGATGATGGAATGGATTTTGCTTTATTTTAAACAGCTATGTAACTCTGATCTTTTAATTATTTTTATCTGTATTTCTAGTGCTATATTAATAGCACATTATAGTAAGCATTTTTTTACAGCAAAATTAAGGAAATATTTTCAGCATTATCACGATATTTCAGAATCTATGCTTAACACAAGCCTATTTTTTTTAATAGCTTCTGGGATTTCATGGTTACTATTACTTTTATGTGACGAATGGTATAAATTATCAAATATTTATGATCCAATATTAGATAATGCAAGACAAATAAATATGTATGTTGCATTGATTGTGTTGCTATATTATTTATATTTTCTTCATAAAAAAATTAGCCTTTCTACCTTCTTAATATTTTTTGTTTTATTCATTGTTGCAATTATATCGTCGTTAAATATTTCCGATAAAATAACGCATATTCTAAATGAATATTATATCACTGTGCACGGTTACAAAATCACTCTTTATTTATTTTTAAAAGAAATACTTATTGTCTGTATAGCTTTGTGGATTGTAGACACTATAATCTTGATCGTAAGGAGTTATTTTAAGTCTATTAATAAAATTGAAGGTAACACTAAAGAGTTATTAAGTAAGGTGTTAGAGGTTGTTTTATATTCTGTTGCTATACTATCAATTCTAAACTCATTAGGCGTTGATCTAACCTCAATTACAGTAATTAGTGGAGCTTTGGGTATTGGTCTTGCAGTTGGTTTGCAGCAAATTACTGCTAATTTTATTAGCGGGATTATTCTTCTTGCCGAAAAAACTATTAAAGTTGGTGATTTAATAGAATTGCCAAGCGGAAAATTAGGAACTATTAAGCGCCTTGCCGCAAGATATACCTTAATAGAGGGATTAGATGGTAGAGAGGTGATGATTCCAAACTCTGATTTTATTACAACAAAAATAGTTAATCTGACTTTCAGTGACAACAAATTTTGTGTATCTTTCAATATAGTTATTGATTATAAAGAAGATATAGATAGCTCTATTGCGTTAATGATTGAAACAATAAAAAAATATCCAAAATGTTTAGATGATCGCGAAATCTCATGTTATATAGAGAATTTTTTAGATTATGGAGTAAGTATCTGTTTAAATTTCTGGATATATGATGTTGTCGAGGGAATTGAGAAGCTAAGAGGCGAAGCTATGCAATTGATTTTAAGAGCATTAAAAGAGAATGGAATCAAGGTAGCAGGGTTAGCTAAACATGTTAAAGTTTAATACTATAGCTTTAATTGTTGCAGCTGGAGTAGCTAAGCGTTTTGGTGTTGCAACACCAAAACAGTATTTATTAATTAATGGCAAATCTATTTTGCAAATTGTAATAGAAAAATTTTTACAACACCCTCAGATTGATGCTATAGCAGTAGTAATTAATGATAGTCATCAAGAGTTTTATCAAAAGTTTACTAAGAATTTAGACTTACTTCCGCCAATTTTAGGAGGTAAGGAACGTCAGGACTCGGTAAGGTTAGGATTATTGTCTATTGCTAAGTATGAACCAGAAAAAGTGTTAATTCACGATGCTGCAAGATTGTTTTTTACATCACAATTAATCACGGATTTGTTAGTTGAACTGAATCACTATGAAGGAGCGATTCCAGTATATCCAATAACTGATACTATTAAACGGATTGATAAAAATTATATAGTTCAAGAAACTATTCTGCGTGAAAAAATTTTTTCTGTTCAAACACCCCAGGCCTTTAAGTATAAAAGTATTTTAAAAGCACATAAGATCTTTTCTGAAATGGTTTTTACAGATGATGCTAGCTTATTAGAACAACAAAATAGTTCAGTTAAATGCGTAATTGCAAATAATAGGAATTTTAAAATAACTACTGACGAAGATTTTTTATTAGCTAAATTTTTAATGGAGAAACAGCATGTTAAATAATATTAAAGTTGGAAGTGGTTTTGATGCTCATAGATTTGCTCTTGAATCAAGCGATCAGAATTTTATTATGCTTGGGGGTATAAAAATTCCGCATCAATATAAATTATTGGCCCATTCTGATGGAGATGTTTTGTTGCATGCTTTAACAGATGCATTATTAGGTGCTATTGGAGCTGGGGACATCGGAGTTCATTTTCCCCCAACTGATCCTAAATGGCGCAATGAAGATTCTACAAAATTTGTAAAGTTTGCAAATGATTTAATTAAAAAAGAAAAAGGCTTTATAAGTAATGTTGATCTAACTATTATTTGTGAAGCTCCTAGAATTACTTCTTTTCGTGAACTAATACAAACTAGAATTTCTGAGATTTTGGATTTAGATATAAAAAATGTTAATATAAAGGGTACTACTACAGAAAAAATGGGCTTTACTGGTCGTAGGGAAGGTATAGCTTGCCAAGCAATAGCGTGCGTATTATTCTAGACGTTTCTACCTTGTATTGATTTTGTAGAATGAACTTCAGGGGTTTTAGATGGTGTAGAAGGTTTAAGACTAGTAGACGATTTAATAGTTCTAGAGATTGTAGGTGATGTAATAGCTTTAGATGCAGTTAAAGTAGTAAGTTCTATATCTTTATATACGCTCTTAGTTGGCTTTACATCTACTGATGGCATTATGGTTTCATACTCGCTATAAATTTTACTAACCTCAACATTCTTCCATGGATTCATAGTAAAAGCAAGACAACGTGCAAAAGAAGGGTTTTGTAGATCAGCTACTTTACTAAGTTGATATCCTTTGTTTTCAAATGAGGTTAGTTCTGTACGTAATAGATTTTTAAATATATTATCTTTATGTTTTTTAAATACTTTTTCATCAAATTTTGAGCATTCTTTTAGTGTTTGTTCTAATGCTTGAAAATCTGACTTTTTTTCAAGATAATAAATGAATAAATCTTTTGTATTTTTATATTCTTTAATTTGATAACGCTTGCACAAATCATTAATTTCTTTTTGCGCCTCATATTTTTTTTGACTTGATTCTACTCTGGATTTTATTTCTCTTCCGCCTATATAAAATAAAGAGGCAGCATAAACAGCAATTCCTAGGCCATTTGATGCTATTATGAATGGTATTAGAGGTATAAGGTTCTCCATTCCTTTATCTCTAAATGTTTTTGCGATTCCCTTAAAGATCCCTGCTGAATCAGGACTTTTTATTTGGTGAATTTTTTGATGTTTTAGTTTAGAGTTTACAGAGTTTTGATCAAATTTTAATTTATCTTCTGGTGACAAGCTATCTATAATATTTTTATATTCCGAGACATCTTTTTCTATTTTTCTAGCTATTAGTTTTTCTTGGTTAATTTTTTCAGCATTATAAAACTGTTTTGCTTGAGTAAATATTGATATCATTCCACCAAGAATTGTGAGTCCTAATATAATTGCAGGTACAGTACCTCCAGATAATACTGTTGCTGCGACAGCGAATGCTAAACCTATTATTCTAATAGTGGTAGAATGTGTTATTACTTCGTAAGCCTTTTTTAATTTAGGGCGTTTATCAAGGAAATCATTAAATTTTATACTTAATTTTTCTATGCGATTTACAATATAATTTTTGGCGTGCCTAAAAAATTCTCCAATTTTCATAAACTATTCTCACAGTTTTCAATGCAGATTGCTATTCCCATACCGCCGCCTATACAAAGTGTTGCAAGGCCTTTCTTGGCTTTTCTTTTTTTCATGGCATGAATTAGTGTAGTAAGGATACGTGCGCCAGAAGCTCCAATAGGGTGACCTAGTGCTATTGCCCCTCCATTGACATTTACTTTTGAAATATCCCATTTTAGTTCTTTATTAACAGCAATTGCTTGGGCTGCGAAAGCCTCGTTTGCCTCTATTAGATCAAGATCATTTTTAGACCAATTAGCTTTTTTTAATGCACTTTCTACAGCGCTAATAGGGCCAGTTCCCATTATAGCAGGATCCACACCAGACACGCTATAAGAAATAATTTTTGCCATAGGTTTAAGATTGAGATTTTTTAGTATTTCTTCTCCAACTAATAATATACCAGCTGCTCCATCATTTACACCAGATGCATTACCAGCAGTTACAGTGCCATTTTCTTTAAATGCTGGTTTTAGATTTTCTAATTTCTCAATTGTTGTACCTATTCTAACGAATTCGTCTTTAGAAAAAATAATATTTTCTTTTTTACTTTTGATTTCCATTGGAATAATTTCAGCATCAAACTCTCCGGAATTTTGAGCTTTTTCTGCTTTATTTTGAGATAGGCAGGCAAATTCATCTTGTTCTTTACGCGTGATATTATATTGAGTTGCAATGTTTTCTGCAGTGATCCCCATGTGATAGTTATGAAATGCATCCGTTAAACCATCAGTAATCATAGAGTCATTGAGATTGACGTCTCCCATTTTTACACCGTTACGTAAGTATGCTGTGTGCTTTGCCATGCTCATGCTTTCTTGTCCTCCAGCTATAACTATAGAATTTTCTCTTAAGGCGATTGATTGAGCTGCTAAGCACACTGATTTTAGCCCTGATCCGCATACTAGATTTACTAGAAATGCAGGCTTTTCTTTAGGTATTCCTGCATTAATTGAAGCTTGTCTAGCAGGATTCTGCCCGTATCCTGCGTTTAGTACTTGTCCAAGTATTACTTCTGAAATAGCTTCAAGATTTAGATTGTTTCTCGCAATCAAAGCACGTAAAACAACTTCTCCTAATTTTTGAGCAGGTTGTGATTTTAGTGTTCCCATAAAGCTTCCTATTGCAGTACGTGCACAGTCTACAATATATACTTCGCTAGTTTTCATAAAACTCTCCAATTATTTATAATGAATTAAGCCACGCAACCATAGGTTTCCATAATTGCTTCTTAGCCTTTTCTCCTATAATCATACCAACATGACCTGAATTGGGCAAGATAAGACTTTTATAAGTAAGTAAATCAAGTATAGGAGCTGTAGAATTATTTGGTACAATTAAATCTCTGGTTGGTATAACCACTAAAGTTTTCACTCTTATTTTAGATATTTTTATAATTTGATTACTTATTTTCCAAAGATTTTTCATAGGTTTATTTTCTTTTATAAAATCATTGGTACATTCTCTAAATACTCCATTTGCAATTACTGTATCATCCATTGCCCATCTCTCTACCGATACAAATAACTCCGTTTTTTGTTTATTGTGAATATTTTTAGAAAACTGTATAAATTTATCAAACATTTTAGAGGTTGGCATTAATGAATAAAAAAAGTAACGTAAATAAGATGAAAAAATTTTTGTATTTCCAGATAAGATTAAATTAATACTATGGTCAAATTCTTTAGATTTTTCTTTAAAATGAGAAAAATCCCACGGTGTTGCTAATAAAACTAGGCCAATTATATTTTTTGGTATTATTTGTGCAGTTGCAATTGCAACTAACCCTCCTAGACAATAACCGCAAAGTACTATTTGTTTTTCAGGTGAATATAGATATTCAAGTGCAGGTTTTACTTTTTTACAAATATATGCAGCAAAGTCATAATTTTCTTCGCTTTTATCTGGGTTACCCCAATCAAGCAAGATTGGCTTGGCGTTAGAATCGGCACAGTATTTTAGTAAGCTTCGTTCTTTAGTCAGATCTAGAATATATGATTTGTTAATAAAAGATGGAATAAATAATATGATTTTTTCATATTTTTTTTCTGGCAATCCAAAATCTATTAACTGTGCTGATCCATTTCTCCACAAAATTTTTTTTTCTAAATTATAAGGTGTGTAAGGATAAGCTAAGAAATCTTGTAAGCTTTTATAAAAATTTTGTAGATGCTCTATATAAGCTTGTTGCCCAGAATAGCCATATTGTCTAATTTTTTGTTCTAAATATTCTATCATTAGTGTATGTTATCTGATCTCTATTAGGGATTATTTAGCTTAAGAGTAATAACTCTTCACTTGCTTTGTAAAGCTTAATTATGTAATTTGTAGATAAAAATACTATACTATGGCAATTAAAATCGGACCAATAAACATTTCTGATCCTGTAATTCTTGCCCCTATGTCTGGGGTCACTGACATGCCATTTCGTAAATTAGTAAAGAAGTTTGGTGCCGGGTTGGTTGTATCTGAAATGATTGCTAGTAGAGCAATGATTCTTCAGACCAGACAGTCTCTAAAAAAATGTACAGTTTCAGATATTGAAGGTGTTACCTCTGTGCAATTAGCTGGATGTGATCCAGAAGTGATGGCTGAAGCAGCAAAACTAAATGAGGATTTAGGTGCTAAGATTATAGATATAAATTTTGGTTGTCCTGTCAAAAAAGTTGTTGGAGGAAATGCTGGCTCAGCGTTAATGAAGGATGAGCCATTAGCTACTAAAATTTTAAAAGCTACTGTTAATGCTGTAAATATACCAGTTACACTTAAAATGCGTACAGGTTGGGATGATAATAATAGAAATGCACCAAAATTAGCAAGAATTGCTGAAGATTGTGGAATTAAGATGCTTACTGTGCATGGTAGAACTAGATGTCAACTTTATAATGGCTCTGCAGATTGGAATTTTATTAAAAAAGTTAAGGATAGTGTTGAAATTCCAGTAATTGCAAATGGTGATATTAAAACTATAGAGGATGCTGTACTATGTCTTGAACAGTCTGGAGCTGACGGTATTATGATTGGTCGAGGAGCGTACGGCAAGCCATGGTTAATAAATCAGGTAATGCATTATCTTAAAACTGGAAAAACAATACCTCAACCAGAATTAAATGAACAATTTACTACTATTTTAGAGCATTATGATGATATGCTAATTCATTATGGTAATGACTTGGGAATAAGGATGGCCAGAAAGCATATTGGTTGGTATACATCTGGATTAAAGAATTCAGCTGAATTTAGACATGTTTTTAATCAAGTATCCGATGCTAATCATGCTAAAGAACTCTTGCATGAATTTTATAAATCTTTTCTTCATTAATAATTTTTATGGATAGTAAAGAAAAATCTTTTTTATCAATTTTGGATAAACACCTTAGTAAATTTTTTGAAGATCATCATGGTGACTTTCCAGAATCCGGATTACATAAAAGAATAGTTTCAGAAATAGAATATTTATTAATTAGCAATACTTTAAAAGCATCGATGTATAATCAATCTAAAGCGGCAAAGATATTAGGTTTAAATCGTAATACTTTACGTAAAAAAATTAAAGAGTTAAGTATAAAGGTTTAAAATGCTTATTAATAAGATTTTAGCATTTTTTAAGTTTGATAAACATTTGACACGTAAGTTTACTTTGTTCTTAGTAGTTTTAGCAATTATTTCTGCGATTACTACTTATATTACAATTACAAATGTATCCAGTCCTTTAGGAACAAATTCAACTTTAGTTACAGTTCTTGGATTGTTTGATTTAATTTTGTTTCTTTCTTTGACTACGCTAATTATACGTAAGATATTGAGTTTGCGTTTTAAAAGAAATGGAGAGCATGGAAATAGGCTACAAAACAGAGTTTTAATAATGTTTAGTTTTGTTGCTACTATCCCAACTATCATTGTTGCAGTATTCTCAACTTTATTCTTTCATTATGGTATTGAGTCATGGTTTGATAAAACAGTTAGTACAGCTTTAGATGGTTCAGTAATGGTTGCCGAATCTTATCTAAAAGAACATCGTGAAGTATTAAAAGTTCGTTCTAAGGCTATGGCTATGGAAATAGACAATAATATTATACATTATAATTTGCTTGATAATATGCCATTGTTTGTTGAAATCTTATCATCCTTAGCAGAATTGAATTCTGTTTCTGAAGCTGTAATTTTTCAGAATAATAAACCTTTAGTACGAACTAGATTTGGTCTATCTTTGTCATTTGAAAATATATCACAAAATGCATATGAGAAAGCAGCTCTTGGCGATACTGTTATCATTAAAAGTGATCCAGATAGAGTTAGAGCTATTATTGCATTGCGAAACATACCAAATGGCTATTTGGTTATAGGAAAGTTAATAGACAACAATGTAGTTAAATATATGCATCAATCCCAAGGTGCAGCTAAGCAATATAGGAATTTGAAAAACACCATAGTAAATTCACAAATTGAATTTTCAATAATATTTTTTATTGTTTCACTTTTGCTGCTACTCGCGGCAATATGGCTAGGTATTACTTTTGCAGGTTATATAGTTAAGCCTATAAAGAAATTGGTATACGCAACTGAAAGAATTAAGTCTGGTGATTTCAACATTCGAGTTGATGAAGGAAAATCAGATGACGAAATTGCAATTTTAACCAGAGCTTTTAATTTAATGACTGAGCAAATAGATAGTCAAAGAAATAAGCTTATCGATGCTTATCATGAAATAGATTCAAAAAGAGAATTTAGTGAAGCTGTTTTATCTGGTGTTTCTGCTGGTGTCATAGCATTGTCTTCATCAAAAAAAATAACATTAATTAATAGTTCGGCTCTCGCTCTACTGAACATAAATGATTCAAGTATTATTGGTAAAAGTATTTTAAAAATCTTACCAGAATCTGCTTTTTTACTTGAAAAGGCACAAGATTTATCAAATGATAAATACATTGCTGGGCAAGTTCAGGTAAAAGCCGCTGGTAAGAAATTAATACTATTAATTAGAGTTGCTGTAGAGTTTGAAAAAAATAAAATCAAAGGATTTATTATTACTTTTGATGATATGACTGAATTGGTGAAAGCGCAGCGTAATGCCGCTTGGTCTGATGTTGCAAGAAGAATTGCTCACGAGGTAAAGAATCCACTAACTCCAATTAATTTAGGCGCAGAAAGGCTTTTAAAGAAATATAAGAATGAAGTGAAAGATCAAGTAACATTTGAGAAATACACTAACACAATTATCAGACATGCTAATGATATAGGTAAGATTATAGAAGAATTTTCAAATTTTGCCCGTATGCCTGCTCAAGTTGCTGTTAACTTGAATATATGTCAATTGATAAAAGATATAGTATTTTCAAGGCATTATATTTCAACTGAAATTAAATATGAATTTATTTCTGAGTATGATGAAATAATTATTAAATGCGATCAAACTCAGTTTCATCAAGTATTCACTAATATTTTTAAAAATGCTCAAGAATCGATAGAATCAACTAAGCGTGTAAAGGATGGATCCGGGTTAGTTAGAATATATGTTAACAAAAATGATGAAGATGTTATAATAGACGTTATTGACAATGGTAGGGGTTTTGATCAAGATAATCTCGATAGAATAACAGAGCCTTACTTTACTACTAGATCTAAAGGTACCGGTCTAGGTTTGGCTATAGTGAAAAAAATAGTTGATGATCATCAGGGTAAAATGGTATTATCTAATGATGATGACGGTTGTGCTCATATAAAAATAATTTTACCGTTGAATAGGTAAGCTAAAGAGGTGTATACTTCCTATATAATATCGACCTGAGTGATGTGTATGTCAAATAATACTATTCTAATAATAGATGATGAAGCTGATATAAGAGACTTAACTTCAGACATTCTCTCTGAAGAAGGTTTTGATTGCATTGCGGTTTCAAATAGTTTAAGTGCTTTTGAAGCTATTAATAAAAAAATGCCGAGTGTAGTTTTGTTAGACATATGGTTGCAAGGCAGTGAAATGGATGGTCTTGGCATCCTCGAGATTTTGAAGCAACGATATGTAAATTTGCCAGTTATTATGATCAGCGGTCATGGCAATGTTGAAACAGCAGTAAGTTCTATAAAAATGGGTGCATATGATTATTTGGAGAAGCCTTTTTCTTCTGAAAAGCTTGTTATTACCGTAAAACGTGCATATGAAACTCTTAAATTGAAAAAAGAGAATTTAGAATTACGGAAAAAAATTGTCAGTAAATTAGAGTTTATTGGTAGTTCAGAGAAAATTATAGCTCTTAAGTCTGTTATAGATAAAGTTGCCCAAACTTCCGGACGTATATTAATTTCCGGTGAGCCCGGCGTAGGCAAGGAGCTAGTAGCTCGTATTATTCATAAAAAATCTAAAAGAAATTCTAATCCATTTGTTACTATTAACGCATCATTATTGGGTGATGAGAATGTAAGTGCTGAATTATTTGGTGAATATAAAAATTCAGGAAGTTCGAAATATGGTTCTAGTGTTTTTGAGCTAGCTAAAAAAGGAACATTATTTATTGATGAGGTTGCTGATATACCAATTCCTATTCAAAAGAAGATTCTTAAAATTCTAAAAAAACAATCAGCTGATGATTTTAATCAAAATGAAAAATTAGATGCTAGAATTATTGCTTCAACCAGTAAAGATTTAGTTCAAGAGATTAAAAATGGTAATTTTTTACAAGAGCTTTATTATCGTTTGAATGTTATTGGAGTTGAAATCCCTCCGTTAAAAAGTCGAGTTGAAGATATTCCTTTGTTATGTGAATATTTTCTAAAATATTTCGAAAAAACTCTTGGTTTTACAAAAAAAACTATGGGTACTGATACTGTAGTAGCTATGCAAAAGTATCATTGGCCTGGTAACATAAGGCAGTTAAAAAATACTATAGAATGGATGCTCATAATGAGTTCAAAAAGTTACGATTCAGTAATTAGAGCTAGCGCTTTACCGCACGATGTTACTTTTCAAGATGAAAGTGATTCTAATAGAACTGAGATAAAGCTTGATATGCTCGCATTGCCGTTAAGAGAAGCTAGAGAGATTTTTGAAAGAAAATATTTAATAGCACAGATGGCAAGATTTAACCAAAATATTTCTAAAACATCTTCATTTGTTGGAATGGAAAGATCTGCTTTGCATCGCAAACTAAAAGCGCTAGCTCTAAATTGTTCTGATGATATAAATGATAAAGACATTAATGAAGAAAATCTTGAGCCTTCTTTTATTTCGGCATAATTATGAAAAAATTACAATTTGATAAGCTTCCTAAAGCAGTATTGTTTGATTGGGATAGCACTCTGGTAGACAGCCTACCTTTAGTTCATGAGGCACTTAATCATACTTTGGTTAAATATAATTCTTCCCTTTGGTCTATAGAGGATACCCAAGTAAAAATACATCAGTCTTTTAGAGATTACTTTCCTATTTTATTTCCTGAAAATTGGCCAGAAGTAGTTAACACATTTAGAAGTCGTTATTTAGAAATAAATATTGATTTGAAGCCATTTCCAGTGGCGATCGATGTTCTAAATCTCTTAAAAGAGCTTGATATATATATAGCGCTTATTAGTAACAAAAGAGGTGATATCCTTCGCAATGAACTAACCAGATTAAACTGGCATGGTTATTTTAGCAAAGTTATTGGATCTGAGGACTTAAAGCATGATAAACCACATCCTATTACTGTAGAAATTGCTTTAGAAAATACTGATATTATTCCTGATCATCATCCAGTTTGGTTTGTTGGTGATTCGGTTACAGATATGGAAACAGCTTATAATACTAATTGCATACCCGTATTTTTTGGTTCAGATGATCATTCAGGAGAACGGTATGCTCATTGTAGACCAGAAATCATTTTTGCTGATCATCAAAATCTACTTTCTCATTTAAAAAAACTTATATCCTAGAGGGGTTATTATGCTCAGTGACTTTTTATTATCTAAAGTTAAAAATAAAAGATTACTTTCAGATAAAGCGTATATTGGTGGCAAGTGGTGTGATGCTGACTCAGGATCAGTAATTAATGTATTTGACCCATCAAGTGATGAAGTTATTGCCACTATTCCTGATATGGGTACCATTGAAACTAAAAGAGCTATTGGTGCTGCAAGTGAGGCTTTCAAGACTTGGAAAATGGTTTTACCAAAGGACAGAGCGAATATTTTGCGTCGTTGGTATGATTTAATGATATTAAATCAACAAGATTTAGTGAATATACTAGTAGCTGAAAACGGAAAGCCAGTTAAAGATGCATTAGGAGAGTTCAAATACGCAGCGTCTTTTATTGAATGGTTTGCAGAGGAAGCAAAAAGGATACATGGGGATATTTATCCTATGGATCGTATGCATCATCGCTATTTAGGAGTTAAAGAACCTTTTGGTGTTGTAGCTGCTATTACTCCATGGAATTTTCCTTATGCAATGATTACTAGAAAAGCACCTCCTGCTATAGCTGCTGGGTGCACTATTGTACTTAAGCCATCCGAAGAGACACCGCTTTGTGCTTTAGCACTAGCAAAATTGGCAGAAGAGGCTGGGATGC
The DNA here is from genome assembly GCA_964515755.1 of uncultured Rickettsia sp. Taxonomy (GTDB): domain Bacteria; phylum Pseudomonadota; class Alphaproteobacteria; order Rickettsiales; family JABSSG01; genus JAGVLN01. The sequence goes on from CAZEVK010000030.1 coordinate 17,812, forward strand.
CAGAAGGAGTATTAAATATTGTTACAGGTTATCCTCAAAAAATTGGTAAAGAAATGACAGAGAATAATACTGTAAAAAAACTTAGTTTTACTGGTTCAACTCAGGTTGGAAAATTTTTGTATAAAGAATGTGGCGATACTGTTAAAAAGCTCTCTTTAGAGCTTGGAGGTAATGCTCCTTTTATAGTTTTTGATGATGCTAATATTGACTTAGCTGTAGATGGATTGATAGCGCTTAAAACTCGTAATACTGGCCAAGCTTGCACTTCTGCGAATAGGGTTTTTGTGCATAAAAATGTAGCTGAAATATTTGCTAATAAATTAGTTAAAAAGATTAGTGCATTAAAAGTTGGTAATGGTTTTGACCCTAGCTCTGATCAAGGGCCGCTAATAAATAAAAAGGGAGTTGATAAAGTTACAAGGCTTGTTGAAGATGCAGTAAAAAATGGTGCCAAGATTTTATATAAAAGCGAATCATTAGTAGGAAAAGGATATTTTTATCCAGTAACAGTAATTTCTGTACCAAGTGTTGCATTAGAAATTTGTATAGAGGAGATTTTTGGTCCAGTGATTGCTTTATATGAGTTTGCTTCTGATGATGAAGTTGTTGAAAAAGCAAATAGCACTAATTATGGCCTTGCTAGTTATTTTTATACCAGTGACAAAAGTAGAGTTTGGAATATTGCTGATAAGTTAGAATTCGGCATGGTTGGAATCAATGAATCAATGATTAGCAATGAGATTATACCTTTTGGAGGAGTTAAGTACTCTGGTTTTGGTGTAGAAGGATCAAAGCATGCGCTGGATGAATTTCTCAAGCTTAAATATTATTGTATGGGTGATATTTAATTTGGTTATTTCTATTCAAGAATATTTAAAATATGCTACTCAACAATTTCTAAATGTTGGCATTGATACAGCAAGTTTAGATGCAAGAATTTTACTTGAATCTGTTACTGGATTTTCACCAGAAAAATTACTTATTAATTTAAGTTTAGAGCTTTCTGAGCAGCAAATTAAGCATTATAAAGAATTGATTGATCAAAGACTAAAGTTTAAACCAATTGCTTATATTATTGGGTATAAAGAATTTTATGGTTTAAATTTTATTGTGAACGAAAATGTTCTGATTCCAAGGCCAGATAGTGAATGCCTGGTTGAGGCTGCAATCAAATATATAAAACAATATAACTTCAAAAATATTTTAGAATTAGGTGTAGGATCTGGTTGCTTATTGCTTAGTATATTGTTTAATTCTTCACCCAAAATAGATGCAACTGCAATTGATATATCTGATGATGCGATTGCAGTAGCTACGCAAAATTATAAAAGGCTTAAATTAGGAAATGCAATTGAATTTTTAGTACAAAATTGGGGTACTAATTTAGCCAAAAAATATGACTGCATCATATCAAACCCTCCTTATATTGACACAGATGTAATTTCAAAATTACAGCCTGATGTAAGAGATTTTGAACCTCGATTAGCTCTTGATGGCGGTGGTGATGGTATGAACTGTTATCAAGATATTGCATCACAGTTATCAAAGTTATTAAATCCAGGCGGCATTGCTTTATTTGAAATTGGTATAAATCAAGCTGAATCGGTAACTAAAATTTTCCATAGTTATAATTTTGTGGTTATAGAAAAAATACGCGATTTGACTGGGGTTATTAGATGTTTAGCAATAAAGTTTGCAAGTGATATAGAAATCAGTTGATATAGAATGGTCTATAGTATAAATTGGCAACATACCTTTCGGAGGGATGGCCGAGTGGCCGAAGGCACCGGTTTGCTAAACCGTAGTACGG
>CAZEVK010000031.1:0-19351 GCA_964515755.1 uncultured Rickettsia sp.
GTTTTAGTGTAATAAGATTGTTTATGCCACAGCAAACCTTAAATACAAAAATATAATTCTTTATAGTCATTTGATAGCAAATTAAAAAACCAAAGATAAATTGTAGGATAGATCTAGCTTTATACTTTTTCAGTAGCCGTATTTAATTTTTAATGGACAAAATTAAATTACGAGGTATATTAACGTAAAGAAGGATGAGAGCATGAGAAGTACGCACATTTATTTACAGGACTTGCTATCTAATCATGAAAGAAATTTTTACTGCTGATCTTTTTGAGTTTGCTCTTGGCTTCTTGTTACCTAATGAAATATTTAATGATCATTTACATAAAATGATTATATCAGTTTCTTTGTAACCGTCTGGCGAAGCTTTCAATTACCCACAAGTCATTTTCATAGCCATATTAAATCCAAGTCTAATATCAGCTAGCTTAGAGAGTCCTCTCCACATTACTATATTACCAGGAGGTGGGTCTAATGTTCTATTCATATATCCTCCAAGCCTAGCAACTTTATTTAGATAGTAAAATAGAGTCTTATTTTGTATATTGTCATTGGGTTTATTATTTGGTAATTCATCAAGTACTTCAAGTTCTTCTTTTGTAAAGGCTAGTTCTGGCTGTGCATTTGGTGACAATCTTGAAATCATAGTCATCCAGAAAATCCTCCAGCCCCCACAATACAGAAGACAGCAATAAGATTATTAAGACGCTTCGCCGTCCGAAGCTTTAACGATTCCACTTTGCAACCTGATTTGAGTATTTTATGAAAAGTTTCTATTTCCCACCTAAGCGAGTACCAATGCAATTTCTCTATAGCTTCTTCTATTTTTATTATTGGTAGATCTGTAACAAGCTTCCATATTATCCTTTCTCTGTCTCTTGGTATTTCTTTTTCTATGGCATGTATAACTGTTAGCATTAGTGCTGGATATTTCTTGCGTTTAACACCAACAGGTGGAAGTATTTTTATGTTATGATATTTTATTTCCAGTTCTACTTCTATCATATTGCCGTCTGTGCCCTTTATAGCGATATTATGCAGCCCACTTATTGTAACAAGATTCATTGCGTCAGTAATTGTGCGAGAGCCATCATCAATTAATCTGTCTTGACAGATTCTTACAAGAAAGTGTGTATCACACTCTTTTGCAAGCACAAATAATTCATAAATATCACTTTCTCTATCGCCAATATGAACACATCTTGTAGAGTCTTGAAGTAATTCAGTTGACTGCTTAAGATTTTCCAGCCAGCGATAACTCTCTTTTTCTTCGATAGGCATTCTAGTTGGATTAATGCGCTTCTTCAGTTCATTAGTTCCTTTAAATTGTTTTCTAGTCCAAAATTTAATTGCACATAAACCTAAGGGAAGACCAGCATCGGTTACTGCCAAACTGGAGTGCATAAGAATCCCACATTGCTTATATAATATTGGCTTTCCTACCATGCTCTTACCAATTCTAAGGTTATTAGTCCATCCTATTTTCTCAGGATTTGAGCTATTATATGAGAACTCTGTAGTATCCTGAAGTACAAGTATCATACCTTCTTTTTGAGCTGTTGCACGTTCTTTTGTGGCCATGAAATGTCCATTCAATATTTCTCTTTCACTTACACTTTCATTTGATAAAAATCTATAAGCAGCTTTAGTATTTGCCCAATCTTGACAGGCAAATGGTATAGTCTGTCCTACACCATTCCATATTTGTTCAAGAAGTTTTCGAAAGCGCTCTTTCAATCTCTTGTCTTTAAAATTACAGCTTGCAATATCACAATCAAGCCATTGCGTTTGGTTGCTAATATTTTTGTCTATATTATCTTGTTCTGCATGTATTTTCATGTTTGTTAACCTCAATGATAGCTGATACTATCAACAGCTTTTACTAGCATAATTAATAAAACTGCAAGTATTTTGTACCCAGCATAATCTATATACAATAAGTAAATTATACTTTATTGAAAAAATGTTTTTTTGACTTGTGGCTAATTGAAAGCTTCGCCAAAAGGTTACAAATTATCTATATCAGAGGCACAAAAAGAATATTATAATAACATGGAAGATTTCCAATATAAATTAAACTATTAACCATGTTGCTCCCCAAAGCCACATACCTTTACACTGGTCAAGTAAGTGAAGTGGGTAGAAAATACGTGAAAATTTTTCAAACTTTTTAGTTGATAGGAAATATGATAATGCTTGGTCACATACTACAGATTAGTAATCATAATCATAGCATTTCTGATCATGATACATGACTTGCTCAAATGATTCATCGCTAGAATACCCATCTTTATAGTTTGAATTTTTATAAGAATCTACTAACTTACCTTCATCTACTACTAAAGAATCAGTATAAAAACCTGTACTATTATTTTCTAATGCACTATGATCTATTGATATCACTAATATATTTGGTAACTTTTCTACTATAATAGTTTGCATCACTTCTATCGATTTTTTGTCCAGCCCATTAAACACCTCGTCTAATATAAGAACATTTGGCTCTTGCATAATAGCAGATATAATTCTTATTATTTGTTTTTGCCCTCCACTAAGTACACTGTACCAATCCTCTGTCTGATTAAGTTTGAATTGAATCAAATCAGCTCTTAAAAGTAATTGTTGTGCTAGTGCAATTTTTTCTTCTTTTACATCTCTTGGATAAAATATGATTTCTTGCATGTTTTTATTAAGCGGAAAGTAATCCTGTTGATTGATCAAGCTAATCTTAACATTCCTAGGATAACATATACTACCCTCTCCTCCAATATTATTTGCTATTATACCAGCTATTTTTGTTATTAGACTGGATTTACCAGATCCTGGTGAACCAGTAATTACATATTTACTACCAAATTCTAGTTTTAAATAATCTACATGAATTAGTTTTTTATTTGCTACTATTATATCTAAATTTGATAACACCAATATTTCGTCATCACTACATTGTTCTCTTTTAATATTATCAATGCTATTAATACTATTATTATCAGAAAGAGTTTTATTAAGAAATGCATCAAGTCTTTCAGTCGACTGATAAAGAGTTTTTATTTCTTGTGAATTCTTGCCATTCCAAGCAAGTAATTGAGATATTTGTAAACATGAAGCATGCACATTAATTCTATTATCAAACTCTATTAAGCCTTGACCTACTTTGTACCCTACTAAATAATATGTAAAAACAAAATCTGTAATTGATTCAAAAGATCTCCATGCCGTCATCAAATATGCTATCTGATCTTTGATTAACTCACTTTCTCTTAATTGATCATGTTCAAATTGTAATTGGTTGTGCGAATATCTCACTCCCCCTACTTCTGTTATGATTTTGATGTTATTCATATCATGCTTAAATAAACTAGATATGGTAGATTCTTGTGTTTTTATTAAAACCTCATATTCACTTAAACAATCTGCTAACATTTTAGAAATATATTCCGTGCCCTTATTGTACAATATAGAATATACAAGTAGTTCTGGAACATTAACTATTAGCACCCCAATTCCGTATGCTCCGTTGATTGATTTTGTAATAGAATTTATAATCAGCTTACTACCAGTATATGAGATCACTCTTGAATCTGATCTTAAATTATCAATCAAAACCGTGCTATTCCTATCAAAAGAAAGCTTCAAAGCAGTTTCATTCGTAAATAATGTATTCCTGAGTGCATCATCTACTTCTATATATAATTTTGTTGAGTAAAAATTACTGGCTATGTTAGAGATTAATTCTGTGAATACATATGGTACTAAGAATAAACCAAACTTTGCCGTGATCATAGTAAGCTTACTAACCGCATTATTATTAGGTTCGTTCATATGTTCAAATTGATACCTAGAATTTTGTTGATATTTCAAAAGAGCTATATTAAGTTGAGTAATCACTATTTGAGAACTTAATAAAGTAATAATAGACTCCTGAACATAATTATCTAGTTGTTCTTGTGAAATAATCCTTAAATACATTTTATACAAATCTTTGCTTATCTCGATAGATTGCAGTGGTGAAGGCATGTGATTAGTATTATTTGCAAGTATTAATCCTAAAGCCACTCCTATAGAATTGGGAATTGTTGATTTACCAAACACTGCTGAAACTGATGTTGCTCCTAATAAGCTATATGAAAAATAGTATTTACTAGTCATATTAGTATGCACAAGAATTTGATCAACAACAGTTAACCCACCACCAAATAAAGCACCTGGCAAACCATGCATTTTTGCTCCTAATATCGTAGTTGCTAATAAATGAGTTATTTCGCTATGATAATCTTTTAACCAACCTTGAGACAATGATATACTCCCACAGACTCCTATTAAACCAGAAATCCATGATGGATACACATTATACCCAAGTACCAACCCAACAAAACCATGAGTAAGGCTTTTGCTTTTAATATAATTATTATCTATTAAAAAATCATTACCTATACTCACTCCCAAACCAACAACCACGCCTGGAATACCAAATATCACACCTCCAGCAACTGACACTGAAACATGCGATACCAGATAGGAATAATCATCTATAAATTTATATACTAGGTTATATTTACTAATTTTTGAATTTGTTATCATGTTAATAATTTTTAAACTATACTCTTCTTATAAAAACACTTCCAATTGCTTTTAGCAACAGTTACCTCTCTATTATCTTCAAAAGGATTTCTTAAATGAGCCACAAATCTGTTATATAATATCATTATATCATCTTCAGATCAAAAATATCTATCTGTTGTAAGTAAGGTAAATAATCTATGTGCAATAGTAATAACGGTTTTATTATGCATAAGCTATTCTAAAAAGTTTTAGTTACTTAATCTAAATTGCTTGTAGCCTCATCTAGAATTAAAACAGGAGCATTTTTTACAATAGCACATGCTATTGCTAATCTTTGGCTTTGTCCATTGGACATTTTTTAGGTAATAGATGCTCTTTTAGCTTTAGGTATTGATGAGCACAACATATACAGTGATCACGCTAGTGGAAAACTAGATAATTGTCCTAAAGCTAGCTGATATTAGACTTGGATTTAATATGGCTATGAAAATGACTTGTGGGTAATTGAAAGCTTCGCCAGACGGTTACAAAGAAACTGATATAATCATTTTATGTAAATGATCATTAAATATTTCATTATTTACAGGCTTGTCTTAAGGCGCTGCGTAAGGAAGATAAATTAGTGGTATGGAAACTTGATAGGCTAGGAAGAGATCTAAAACATTTAATTAATATTGTATATGAACTCAAAACTAGAGAAGTTGGTTTTAAAGTACTAGCAGGTCAAGGAGCTGAAATTTATACCACTACAGCAAATGGTCGTTTGATTTTTAGTATTTTTGCCTCTTTAGCTGAGTATGAGAGAGAGTTGATTTCTGAAAGGACAAAAGCTGGTTTAGCATCTGCAAGAGCACGGGGAAGAAAAGGTGATAGAAAATATAAAATGACTTCTACCAAGTTTTACCTGGCACAAGGAGCTATGGAAAAGTCTGATACAAAGATATCAGAGCTTTGTAAGGAGTTAGAAATTATACTATTTCCCATAAATTAGTTATACTATATAGTTAAAATTACAAATTTGTTTAATAGTATTTTTTTGAAAGTTTTTTATAAAAGTGCATACGGCATTTTCTAATTCTTCAATTGTTGCGCAAATGTGATTTTTAATCGTATTCTGCTTCATGTAAAGCCATAACCTCTCTACCGGATTTAGCTCAGGGCAGTAAGGAGGCAAGTATATTATTGTAATGTTTTGTGGTATTTTTAGACCTCGTGATTTGTGCCATCCAGTTATATCCATCACTATTTGGTCGCTATTTCCCCAAAGTTATCTGCTCATTTCTGCTAAAAATATATTCATGCAATCAGTGTTTACACCAGACATCTTTAACGTAAAATCACTATTTTCAAATGGATTTACAGCGCTATAGATGTAAAAATTTTCAAAGCCAAGTTTTACATTAACAGGAGTTCGTTCTCCCTTCTTAAACCACCCATGACCAACGTTAGAGTGAATACCAAACACGGATTCATCAAAAAAGAAAAAGAACCGCTGATCTTTAATCTCCAGATTTTTTTAAACTCATCTTTGAGTTTCTGATCTTGCTTATAATACCTTGGATGCGGCGTAATATAGTAAAACTTAAGCTTCTGCATTAATCTTGTGGGTGGTTGATTTACTAATCTCAATTTGCATTTTTTCCAAAATCATTTTATTTAAATGATCGATAGTAATGTTATGATTTTCGGTAATCCAGCTGTGAATCTCCCCTTCCTGAGCTGCTGTCAGCAATGCCTTTCTACCTCTGCCTGCTTGGATTTAGCGCTTCAGTCGACTTAAATTTAAACTCCTTAATCCAAGAAATGAGAGTTTTTTTAGTTACAAAATAAAACTCAGCAGTTTTTGTCAATTGACAAGTAAAATCCCCAGATAGTTGCCACGAAAAGTCCTCAGGTAAAAGTGAGTAAAGTTGGCAACAAAAAATGTTTAGATTTTTAATAACAAGTAAAAAAGGAAGTAGCAAAAAACCCCTAAATTAATGTTGGATAAACTTTAATTTAGGGGAGTGCATGATAGGTCTATTTATGCATATAACTATTTTAACATTGTGGAAACAAAAAAAGAGTAAAAGTGAGACTGCCAAGATAGTTGATTGTGATCGAAAAACTATAAGGCGTGTTATTAAGCAATATCAAGAGCAGCAACAAGAAACCGTTGAGAGTAATAAGGCTCGGCCAACTAAGTTTGATATTTGCAAAGATGAAATTACAAATTGATTGAACAAGATTTAAGTGCCATTAGTGTCTATGAAGAATTAATTGCCAAAGCCTTTGTTATTGGTTATCGAACAGTATCTCGTTATATAACTAATATAAAAGGCAGTGACAAAAAACCATGTTATACGCTTTCATACTGCTGCCGATGGAGAAGCGCAAGTAGATTTTGGTTATGTAGGTTACCTACCTGATACTTTTAATAAACGCAGAAAGGTTTGGGTATTAAGTTTTTCCAGACTTGATTATTATGAAGTAGTATTCGATCAGAAGGTTGAAACTTTTATTCATTGCCATGTTAATGCTTTTAGGTATTTTGGTAGAGTGCTTCATGTTGTCAAGCTTGATAATTAAAAGCTGCTGTATTAGAAGCTCATTTATATGAAACAATCTACCAATCTTTGTTTAAGCGATTTGCTGATTATTATGGATTTAATATCTTAGCATGTAAAGTAAGAAAACCTCAGGAAAAAGCTAAGACTAAGGCAGGAATAAAATATGTAAAATATAATTTTTTTGCTGGCAGAAAATTTATAGATCATCAGGACTTGGTCTTTAAACTCAATGATTGGCTTAATAATAAATGCAATGCTTCACGGCACCATTAAACGTGTGCCAAAAGAGTTATTTGATCTTGGAGGAAAAAAGTAAATTAATAGCTCTGCCTATAGATGATTTTACTTTACCAAATGTTAGTAACAGGAAAGTATATAACGACTGTCATATTACTAATTGATGGTAATTATTACTCTGTGCCATTTGAGTATGTAGGCAAGACTGTGGAGATTGAGTTGGATATTAAGTTACTGAAAATAATTTATTAAGGTAAGCAAGTAGCTACTCATGTGAAAGCTCTAGGTAATGGTAATCATGTTACCAACAAAGATCATTATCCAAGATATAAGTATTTTGACCTTAACTTAAGTGAGTATAGGTCAAAATATCAAGATAAGATGCAGAGCATAGGAAATAATGCCTCAAAGTTATTTACTGATCTTCTTAAATGTCAGCCTTATAGTTGGAACAAGATAGTGTAAGGTGTCATTAGTTTACAAAAAACATATACGGCTTCCATAGTAGATCTTGCTTGTAAAAGAGCGTTAGTTTTTGGTATTACCAGTTATAGCAAGATCAAGTCTATTTGCAAAACCGGCAGTTATGCTTTGCTACTTGATGAATTACATATCAAATTTACAAAAACCGGAAAGAGAGAAGGAGAAAGGTTATGAATAAACTCAAATCACAATTACAAGAATTTAAACTATCAGGTATGGTTAACTCTGTTGAAGACCGGGTCAGTTATGCTAATACACATTCACTATCTTATACCCAATTTTTAGAGATGCTTTGCGAAGATGAAGAAAATAATCGAAGAAGCAATAGTTATAAGAAGGGGTACTCTAAGGCAAAGTTACCTGCCCATAAGACTATAGAAGAGTTTGATTTTAACTTTCAACAATCTATTGATAAGAAACAAATTAATGATGCTACTACTTGCAACTATATTGAAGAAAAGAGAAATACCATTTATTGGTAATCCTGGAACTGGCAAGAGTCATTTAGCGGTAGCTCTCTTGGCGTAAAAGCTTTGCAGAAGAATTACAAAGTGCTCTTCACTAGTGTGGCAGAGATGCTTTATCAATTACATATATCAAAAGCAGACAACTCTTATTATAAGAAGCTAGATGATTATATATCACCAGATCTTCTCATTCTTGATAAGTTAGGGTTTAAAAAGTTGCCTCAATACTCTGTGGATGATTTTTGAAGTAATCTCAAAACGTTATGAGCACTCATCTTGCATAATCACAACCAATAAAAACTTTGAGCAATCGGGAAATATTTTTACTGATAATATTTTATCTTCAGCAATTTTGGATAGGGTCATTCATTACTCTTAATATTTTTAAAATTACCGGACCTAGTTACAGAGCAAAAAACTTAGATGTAAAAGAAAACAAAATAGAGGTACAAAAATGAGAGTTTTTTATCACAGGAGGTGGGAATTTTATTTGGCTATTGACATTTTAGTAATGCCATGCATTTTTGCTGCAATAAATAGCCTGGAGCTTCCTTGCGACCACACCTGTTTTCCCCAGCCTTTTAAAGCTGCGGTCGCACGCTCAAGTATTGTGTTATCCAGTAATTTTGAAATTCCTACCATTCCTTACCTCTTAACATTCTACTGTAAACAGTATAGCACATCAACTCTCCTTGTACAAAAAATTAGTTTATTTATGGGAAATAGTATTACACGTCAGACCCTATACAGGCATGTAGAACCTAAAGGACAACTAAGGGATGATGCTCATAAATTAATAGCACAAAAAATTTAGCACTTTAAATTTTACTACTGAAATCAACTTTTGACTTCCACTGCAATCGTCTTCTGAAAATGACAAAGATGCAAAAGGATTATAATATGAGTATTAATGATATTTGTAAGACCTCAAAAATTCTCGTGATACTTTTTATCGGTATCTTTCTATTGAGGATGACGAGATTACAGATTAATTTTTTAATAAACTTAGCCTCAGTCATTCATTTAGTAATCTAATACTTATGTTTAAAATCCAAATCTGCAATTATGGTGGTTCTTTCAGTCGATCGCTAATAGATTACCTTTTGAGCTGCATCAATCGAATGCATCATGCCCCTAGTGTTATATTTCTAATATGAAAACTCGTAGGCAACCACAATAATTTTTCGAAACCCTTTTTAGTAGTACTACGTTCAAATACGTGCATATAAATCAACTCTTGTGCTTGAAAAGTTACCTTGCTTAAAGACCAAAATAGACCATAAGATACTAAAATGAAAATGAAATTAGCAGAAAGATTATTCGAGTATAAATTCAAGATAACTTGTTTCAATGCCCAAGGTACCAATAAATTGAATATTACAATCAATAAAACCAACCCGGCGCTTATGTATACTCTTAAACGAATACCCTCGCTCTAAAAAATTGGTAATAGTTTTTTTAGTGCCTTGTAATGTGTAAACATGATTTTTATTTTAAGTTTAGAAGTACACTATCGCAAAAATAGTCTAATTAGTTGATATTTGTTAAAATTTTATTTTAACAAATGGGACTCAATGCTTTAGGTTTGGTATAAATTATAAGGCACTAACAAAAAATGCAACTAATAAACTGTTATTTATGTATATATTTAACCGCTATGACTTAATTTTCTCCCATCTCCTTTCTAAGGCTTTTTGGCCTCATATCTGTCCATACTTCTTTCACATACTTTAAAACATCTTCTTTGGTTCCCTTAGGTCCAACTTGTTTCCAACCTAGCGGTATTTCTTTCCATGCAAACCATATCGAATACTGCTCTTCTTCATTAACCAAGCATATATACTCTTCGTTATCTTCTGGCATACTATATTCTCCTATTCTTATTGTATTTATGTTAATTGATTACCTTAATTATCACTCTTTATTAATTCTTCTTTAATGACTTGTAAGTGCCCTTTACCTTTTTTTGTTGCAAGATCAATATCCGCTATACATCTAACTTCATTGTAATTGAGATTGGTAGTCCCCTCAATATGAAGTAACCCTTTCTTCTGTTCAAAATCTAATTCTTTTACATTAGTATTATTTAAATCAACATTAATTCCTAATTCGGTACCACCTTTAGTTTGAGTAAATTTAATATGGATAAAACCATCTTCAATTCTTTGTTTTATTTCGTCATATGGCTCATCTCTATGTCCTATTACCACTTCATGTTTACCTTTACTCAATCTTTCAACTAATTCATTGATCATAATTCCTCACTTAGTATTAATTAATTTATATCAATAATATAAAACACTCTTAGAAACTTAAATATAATCGTTTAATATTCTTTATTATACATAATCACAACACATTAATATTCCCCATAATAGTTTATTAAATAAGATATCAAAATTTTTATATTCTGTCATTGCTAATGTTAAATTTTTTTAATTTATTTATATCAAGCTTGATTTACTATCTTAATAACTTCTTCAGGATCTACACAAAATAGATAGTTGACCTAATATTGACAATAATTTTTTATTAGAAACAAAAGCAATTTTACTAAGGTTTTTATTTTAGCTAAAAAATGGAAAATTTATTTTTAAAAGCAATCATTAAATTTCTGCACAAAATCAGCATGTCTTTTTGGATTTTCTTGAGCTAATTTCTGTATCCCCTATTTTCCTTCTCTACGTTTCGTGCAAAAAGGCCGTAAGCTAAGCTATACCCTAGTTTTCCCGTTCTCAGAATTTGAAAAAGTCAATAATTGTACCACATGGCGGGAGATGTGGGATACATTGCGAACACTAAAACAGTATAGATCTGAAATTATCAATATTCTAATTAAAAGCTAACTACTTGAATGCAGGTAAATGGTAATTTTCCAATTTTTAGTAGAATTTATATTTCTACAGTTTTCAATGAATACTGATCAATGGATTTTATACATGACCAATTAAAAAGTGGTAGAGGTTATCACTTATTAAATATTATTAATGATTTTAATTATGATGGTCTTGATCTTTCTTTAACAAGTATAAGGAATAATAAGGAATTAGAACAAAATCGTAGAGTGGCAAGGTAAGCCTTTATCTATAGTAAAATAGTAATTTTATGGGTAAAATAAAGAACAATATTAAATCAGAGTTTATCTAATCTGGTAAACCACGACAGAATGAGCATGTTGAAAGATACAAAGAATTAGTTAGATAAGAGCAGCTAAATCACAATTTATTTAGCAATTACGTATCTCAAGTACAGAAATTTACTTCCAAAAGGATATGATTTCAAAATAATATAAAGACCAAATAGGCTATAGGTAATATAAAGCTAAAGTTAGTCTTGACTGTATAGTATCTACTTCTAACTCTTTGTAAAAGTTGGAGGATTAATGTAAGGTAAAGTAACTGTGTTTATGGTTATCTTAATATCATTTAATAACAATTTATTTTTTCTTGAGTTTAACAAATTTATCTATAAACTACATTTATTTAAAATATAGAAACCTGATACTGTTAAATGTTTATTATGGAAAAGTTACCAACGTCTTTAACTAAATTTTTTTGGTATTTTATCAAAAAACGGCCACTTTTATTTATAATATTTTTTTCAGCACCTCTTTCTATAATTATAGAAGCAAACGTTATTCCTTATGCCCTTAAGATGCTTATTGATACAGTAGTAAATTATCAAGGTAATAAAGGTGCTATTATTAAAGAAATGATTCCAGCATTATGGGTTGGTGGGATAGCATGGATTAGTCTAATTATTATAATGTGGTTACAAAATTGGTTACAAGCCTATATAATTCCTGTTTTTGAAGCTGATATACGTATGTCAGTAATAAAATATGTAATGCTGCATTCTTATCATTATTTCTCTAATCAATTAGCTGGAAATATTGCAGATAAAGTTAGAGATTTTCCTAGGGCAATTGAGTCTATTAGAATAATACTTTGTCGAACCATTGTTTCTACTTTTGTACTTATACTAACTACACTGATAATAATGACATCAATTAATCAAATATTTTGTTGGATTCTAGGTTTGTGGGTTATTGCTCATCTAATAGTAACACTGTATTTTGTTAGGTTTATCAATAATATTTCAAAAAGAAATGCTGAAGATAAAAGTGCCTTAAGCGGCAGTATTGTAGATGCTATTTCTAATATAATTTCTGTAAAACTCTTTGCTAGATATTCTTATGAATTAAACTATATTGGAGATAAACAGGAACAGGAAAAAGCAAGTAATGTATCTCTTATTAATACTATGAATACCTTCCAACGATTTATGGATGTAGCAGTTACTATAATGCTTGGGAGTACTATGTATTTTCTGATAACAAGCTGGCAACAAGGGATAGTCAGTGCTGGGGATTTTGTACTTATTTTTAACATGATATTTGCTGTTATGACGCAAATGTGGCATTTAGGCTACGCACTATCTAATCTCTTTCGTGAGGTAGGGATAGCTCAACAAGCATTAACACTTATAACATCTCCTCATCAAATCATTGATAGTATTGATGCTAAACCTATTATGGTTACTAAGGGAGAAATAGTATTTAGTAATGTTACTTTTCATTATAATAAAGGTAATAACATATTTAAGAATAAAAATGTAATAATTAAAGCCGGCCAGAAAGTTGGGTTAGTAGGCTTTTCAGGAAGTGGAAAAAGTACTTTTGTCAATCTTATACTAAGATTTTTTGATGTAGAATCAGGAGTTATTACAATTGATAATCAAGATATAACTAAGGTTACACAAGAATCATTGCGTGAAAATATTGCAGTGATTCCACAAGATACCAGTTTATTTCATCGTACTCTAATAGAAAATATACGTTATGGACGGCTTAACGTTACAAAAGAAGAACTTATCAAAGCTTCAAAAAATGCCTACTGTCATGATTTTATTACTCAACTACCTAATGGGTATAACTCATTGGTAGGAGAACGCGGTATTAAGCTTTCTGGAGGACAACGTCAAAGGATTGCTATTGCAAGGGCTATATTAAAAAATGCTCCTATTATAATTTTAGATGAAGCTACCTCAGCACTTGATTCTATAACTGAGAAGTATATACAAGATGGATTATATAACTTGATGAAGGGACGTACTGCTATTATTATAGCACATCGTTTGTCAACGCTTTCTAAAATGGATAGAATACTTGTATTTGATAAAGGATCTATTATTGAAGATGGAACCCACAAGGAGCTATTAGAGTCTAAAAAACAATATGCATTTATGTGGGAGATGCAGGTAAATGGGTTTTTAGTGGACAGAGAGTGAAGTTGTCCTTTTCGTTTAGTACAGAGTATAACTCGAGTTTTATTTTCTTATAACACAGCACCAAATTATACACAAACTCTTTTCATCAAAAAAAGAAGTTTGCCATAAACCGAGGGCATTCCTAACCAATTATAGACATTAATAAAGTTTTGTTAAAAAGTAAGAGTATAGAGTTGTTGATCATGTCCATAGCCTTACTGTATCGTTTAGTTTTATGATTGAAACGAGCTAGATAATGTCTGATTAAAGAGTTAAATGATTCAACTAGAGCTGTTTTAGCCTTAGTCATGTGGTGACGTTTAACAATATTGTACTTGGCATAGACATCATAGTAATCGCTGCAAGATATTTCGATTTCATAGTTTTCTTCTATCCTCTCTATCGACATAATGCCAGCTCCTTCAAGATACCATTTGATAACTCTTAGTCTTTGTTCGTTGCTGTATCGATTTCTTAGATCACCATCTCTGTATGTCTTACCACATCTTTGTACTATGATATACCTTTTTCCTCATCATATATCATAATCTTAATCTTTATATCTATAGTTAACTAGGAATGCCAAACCGAGAATTTCTTTGCACTTGACAGTAAAGTAAATTTTTTATATGGTTTAAATATAATTCACTTAGCATTTTATAGGTTAATTAAATTGGTTAGTTTTTTATGGTACAGTTATTACAGCGAAGTAATTTTAACATCTCAAACAGCATAATTTCCTATTCTGAAGAAGATAACCTCATGTGGTATAATCTTTATACCAGCCAGGTTAAAAATTTAAGAGGTAAAGTACATGAACCATTTTTTCAATTATTGGAGGAACTTTGCTTACCTATAGATAGAGTACCTCAGTTGCATGAAGTATCTAGTATATTAAGGAATAAAACTGGGTGGGTAGTAACTAGAGTTAATGAATTAATCAATTATAATGATTTTTTTTATTTGTTAGCTAATAAAGTATTTCCTTCAACAACCTATATTAGGAGATTAGGTGATTTTTCTAAAGATCCAGATATCTTCCATGAACTTTTTGGGCACTGTCCGATGTTACTAGATAAAAATTATTCAGTTTTTTTAAACAAACTTGCTAAGCTTGCACTTAAGTGTCCACGTTTAGAACAAATAGTACTTCAACGTTTTTTATGGTATACTATCGAAGTTGGCTTAATTCAAACAAGCCAAGGATTACGTATTTATGGTGGAGCACTAATTTCTTCTCCCCAAGAGTCAGTATATTCGTTAGAATCAGACAAACCTGAAAGAAAAACTTTTGATCTACTAGATATATCTAGGTCACCTTATAGGGCAGATATATTACAAACTAATTATTATTTCATAGAAGATTTAAATGAGTTATACAATCTTGAATTTTCTATAGAAAATTTATCCTCTATTACTAAACTTGCAAAACAATTAGGAGAGTATCCAGCAAAATTTAGGATTGAAGATAATAAATATACTAATGCTAATATCTTTTAATAAATAAGAAATTTAAACTTTTATCTGCTAAAAAGTTAGTTTGATAGTACGAAAATAAATAATATAAATTTTTTAAGGTGGTGAATACACAATGAACAGTTTTTTAGTAAAATTTATTAGGGCAAAGTTGCATGGAATCTATGTTACAGATGCTAATTTAAATTATCAAGGATCCATTACACTAGATCCTGAATATTGTAAGTTAGTAGGTATTTACCCTCTAGAATTTGTCGAAATATGGAATAAAAATAATGGCAAAAGAATTTCTACTTATGTAATATTTGGTGAGGCAGGTTCTAAGTGTTGTATTTTAAATGGTTCAGCAGCAAGGACATGTCAAATAGGTGATGAGCTTATCATAGCTGCTTCTTGTTATGATAGTCCTGTAAATCTTGCTAACTTGAGACCAAAAGTGCTTACCTTTAATAACAAAAACGAAATAAAGGATTCATTGGAATATATAGTGTCTACAAATAAAGATACTTATTACCAATTTAATATGCAAAAAATAAATCTTGATAGTTAATTCAAATTTTTATTTTACCACTTCCAGATCATTATTAAAAAACAAAATTTCAAAGTATGAACTTAATTAAAATAGATAGAAAAAATCAAATTACTACTGGGGAATTTGAGGAAATGTACCTCAGAAAAAATATACCAGTAATTATTACGGACGGAATGAAAAACTGGGATATAAAAACTACTTGGACTCCAGAATACTTATTAAAAAATTATGGGGAAGAAGAGGTACAGCTCTATGATGATTTATTCAATCTCATGAGCATAGTTTCATTAAGTGATTATATAAATCAATTTTGGGGGAAAGAATTATCGTCTAATGATAAAATTATTCCCTATGTGAGATGGTATACACGTTTAAAAGATAATGATTTTGCTTGGTCAGATCACTTTTTTGATAAGATAAAAAATAGTTGGGATTTACCATACTTCCTTCCTGATAAAAACTATTTATTACCTTACAGTAAAAGACGAGAAAAACTTAATCCAAGCAAGAATATGTTTCCTGCAAAAGGAATTTTTATTTCTGCAAAAGGAGCAAAGACCCGACTACATTATGACCCATGGTGTTCAGACGCTATCCTGTGTCAAATTTATGGCAGGAAAAAAGTAATTTTGTACCATCCGTCTCAAAAAAAGTTTCTTTGTCAAGAAAATGAATTTGCCGATATAGAAAACCTTAACCACAATAAATTTCCTAGGTTTAATCAAGCAAAACCTACTTTTATTGATATTCTTAATCCTGGGGAAATAATTTTTTTTCCACATAATTGGTTACACCACGTATCTACTATCGAAGATAGTATATCGATAACATGGAATTTTGTTCATATGAGTACTTGGGATACCTTTTTTAATTATCTAATTAATAACCCTAAACTTCAAGAGTTAGAAGTTATAAAATTTTTTTTAAATAATTAGCAAAACTGCATATTTGTAATACATTTGAAATTTTATGCGGCGATTTTAGACAAGATTTACTGGAATTAAAAAATACAACTTATACAAAATATATGATAACCACAATCTTCCCATACACTCAAACATTGGAGCCATAACGTACTTTCAGCTATTGGTGTATTATATAAAGACTGTAATTTAGACAATTTATGAAAAGGCATCCCATAAACTCTCTGCAGTACAACTGAACTTCTTGCACTATGAGCCCATTTATTCACTGATTGATGATTCATAAACTCTAAACCACAAGCGTTGCAGCGTAACACTGCCTTCTGGTTGTCACTGCTAAAATAAATTCCCTATAGTTTGCTAGCGAAAATTCCCCCCTGATGGCGGAATATTTTGTATATTTTTGATTGGTTAAATTATCAATGAAACATCAAAATAGATAACTTAAAATCTGCTATTATAGAAGCTTCTTTTTATGAACCAATCTACCAAAATCTTATGTCCAGTCTGCTGATTATTATGGCTTTAATATTACGCCGTGCAGGGTAAGAAAATCACAAGAAAAGGGAAAGGTAGAAAATGGAGTTATAAATATATTCAGAATAATTTCTTTGCTGGCAGAGACTTTGTTGATAATAAATCCATGATCATAAAGTTAAGAGATTGGTTGGATAATTATTGTAATGAAAGAGTTCATGGTACCACTAAAGAAAAGCCAGTTGTATTATTTAAAGAAAAAGAGTTGCCAGCTTTAAATCAACTTCCAGAAAATGATTTTATTTTTGGTATGCTGCTGCTGCGCAAAGTACATTCTGATTGCCATGTTACTATAGATCATAATTATTACTCTGTGCCATACAACCACGCAGGTAAAGTAGTTGAGGTTGAAGTCACAGAGTCTCTAGTGAAGATTTATGTGGATAATGAGCAAATAGTTTTACATGCTAAAATTACTGGTAAAAGAAAATTTGCTACAATTACTGCTCACTACCCTAAATATAAATATTTTACCAATGATAGTCTTGAGTATTTGGCTAAATTAAAGCAAGATATAGTAGAGATTGGAGAATATACCAAAACATTGTTTGCAAGCATTGTGAAAGAAAACCCTAATAGTTGGTACCGTACAGTAAGTGGCATTCTTAATTTACGTAAAACTTACTCTGACCTAATAATAAAACTCTTGCAAGAAAGCTTTATATTTTTCAATTACTCAATAAGCAAGATAAAAAGCATCTGTGAGAGTGGTTGCTATAATTTAGAACTACCAACGTTATTACACTAAATTTAACTAACAATACAAGTTTAAGAGGAGTTAATTATGACTAATACCGTAAAGGCAAGATTGAAAGAATTTAAACTAGCAGTAATGCTAGTAAGTGTTGATGAGAGGATTAATTATGCAAATGAGAATGGTTTACCCTATGGGTCTTTCTTAGAATTATTATATGAAGATGAAGAAAATAATCGTCGAGATAATAGCTATAAGTGGTTCTTCTTTCTTGCTCTATGGGATTTAACTTACCTTTACCTGGAAATGCTGTTTTTAAATCGCCTGACTCTAATAACCGCTTCTTCCATTTGCTAATCACACTAGTGCTGATACCAAGACTCTGCACTGCTTGCTCTAGAGTTATAATACCCTACTTCGGTGGTTAATTTAACTGCTTTTAACTTGCACTCTGCATCATAGTTTCTTCTGCTATCTTTTGTTATGTTCTTACTCCTTATTTTAAATTTTATAATTTAACATAAGTTTCTTAACTTCAACTTATCCTGGTCAAGATCAAAACTACGCCAAATTAATGGCTAATTTTTTACATCATTAGGGGGGAATTTTATTGACAGTGACATTAATACAAGTGTAAATAAAGTATTTATCTTCACTGTAAATTTAACTAGTCATATAAATAATGTATCCAAGTATTGGGAATACCTTTCGATTCAAGAGAAAATAAAGGCAAACAAGTATCATACTGAATATTTAAGTAATAAATACATTATGTCACATGGTATTTTAAGCTGGTATGCAAAACAGCATCCTCAAAAAATCGTATTTACCTTATAATGAATATAGAAAACCTTTTTTAAAAAATAGTAATATCCAATTTATATGTCTCATTCCCGTAACATGGTCAGTTATATGATACCTTTAAACTGTAGGGTGGGTATCGGCATAGAATTACATGATAAAAATTTGAACGTTGAGTAGCTTGCTGGTTTTGTACTAACTTCAGAGGAGTCCAAATATTTATCCGGTCTCAAATCTCGAGACAAACTTAGGCTTTTTATACTCTCTGGACTAAAAAGGAAGCTCTAGTAAAGTTATTGGTCAAGGATTATTTTATCCCATTAATACCATCGAAGTTATGAGATTATTATCCGGCAAAGATATTCTGCTTAATGATATAAATAATGAATTAAGGCAACAATGGTATTGCTATGAATCGGAAGTCTCTGAAAATTACTTTGGGACTATTGGAATAGAGAATAAAATAGATGAAATAGTTTATTTGGAAATGAACAATCAACAAAATAATTTTTGATAATATAAGATTATAATGACTAAATTAGAGTCTCAACAGAGAATAATCGAATTCTTAAATGAGGAATTTGCTAAAATAAAAAGTGGCAGCAAGCCAATCAAAAAGTTAAATTGAAAGCAATAGAAAAAAGCAAGAAAACTGCTTAATGATATTGAATTAATGTTAAAAATCAATGCAATTGATAATGAGGTACATTTAAAGATTACTGAAATTAGAAAAGAAATAAAAAACTATTTTTCATATTTAGAACTATAATATTCAAGAAATTTTAGACTTTTACCAATTAGCTGCTACAATTACAATT
>CAZEVK010000032.1:0-16036 GCA_964515755.1 uncultured Rickettsia sp.
AATTCTTTTTCAGACTCATTTACAACTGTATGACAAATTTTCTGAAATTCATCACGACCTAGATTTGCCCCTCTAACTTTCATTACTTTTTCAACAAGCCTTTCAGTAGGTAAGCCATTATCATCAAAACCCATTGGATAAAAAACGTTTTTACCCTTCATTCTTTGATATCTAGCTATAAAATCTGTTTGGGTGTAACTAAATATATGGCCCATATGTAATGAACCAGAAACCGTAGGCGGTGGAGTGTCAATTATAAAAGAATCAGATTTAGCTATACTCTCATTCCATTTATATAACCCAAGCTGTTGCCAAAGACTCTGCCATTTTTGTTCAGTCTCTGCTGTATTATAATTATCAGGAAAATTACTCATTATCATTTTTTAATTTAGTTAACCTTATGATAATATTGTTTTATTGGTTTATATCAATATAATCAAGTACTTAAACAACAATATAATGTAGAGATATATGCAACTAACCGAGTATTTGAAATTACTTAGATTGCATCAACCCACAGGTATATTCTTGCTTCTTTGGCCTTGTTTGTGGGGTGTAGCCTTAGCAAATGACATCTCTAATATCAATCTCATTTTTTTAATGACAGTTGGTAGTATAACAATGCGCAGTGCCGGCTGTATAATTAATGATATAATAGATATTGAAATAGATAAGAAAGTTGAAAGAACTAAAAATAGACCCCTAGCTAAGGGCACAGTAACTATTAAGAAAGCAGCGCTTTTATTAGTACTTTTATTAAGTATAGCGCTGATCATTTTCACATATTTAAATATGTTAGCTAAAATCATAGCATTAATATCGTTAATACTAGTTATTAGCTATCCATTTATGAAAAGAATCACCTACTGGCCACAATTATTTTTAGGATTTACTTTTAATATTGGTGTCTTAATTGGATATGGTCAAGCTTCAGCTAATATTGATCTAGCTGCAATTTTATTATATATAGCAGGTGTTTTTTGGACATTAGGTTACGATACAATTTACGGCTATCAGGATATCAAAGATGATTTAATAATTGGTGTTAAATCTTCAGCAATTGCTATGAGAAAGCATCCTAAATTTATTTTATCTCTTATATATGGACTTATGATGATTTGTATTTTAATAAGCTTGCATTTAAAAAACACCAGCAACTTAGCATATGTCTCATCAATATTCCCGGGTGTGATTCTACTTTGGCAAGCTTTAACTCTACAAATTAATAGTGTAAATAACTGCCTTGAAAGATTCAGATCCAATATATATGTTGGCTTCATGATCTTTGGAACAATATGTATTTCTTCTGTATATGGTTAAAAAGGAACGCTAAGTTGTAAACTAGCATTGTCAAGACCTGGATTTCTCTTATATATACCGGCATTAGACATATGCGAGATAGCTGCACCTATTTTATATTCGTTTTTTAATAAATACCATAATTCAAACTGTGATTTAATTTCAAATGCTCCTCCCAAATCTTTACCACGACCCTTATGATAAAATCCAGGAGCAACATTAACACTAGCAATAAATTTGTTAGTAATAGGAAAATCTATGTTTACACCTGCATACAAAAATGCGCCATTTTTAACATTGCCGATAACACCAACTAGAGGTTTTAATTTCCATAATTTTTCTAAACCACGATATTCTATTGTACCATACACGATAGCTGAACGCTGAATGTTAGATCCCCCAGCTCCAATAATCAATTCATTAGCAAAAGACAGATTAGTATAGAATACTGTTAGAAAAATAATTAGAAATTTTTTTAAGTTCATATTTTCATACTCCACATATATTTGTAATAACTGATAATATCTTAATTCGGTCTTGTCTAGTTAAATTACTCTATAACCTCTTCAGACTCTTGGTTAGGTAATAAACCATTTGTTTGCATTTTCCACAACTTAGCATAATAACCGCCTTTCGAAAGTAACTCATCATGAGATCCATCCTCAATAATTTGACCTTTTTTAAACACTAAAATTCTATCCATACTTGCCAATGTTGATAGTCTATGTGCTATAATTAAAGTGGTTTTGCCTTTCATTAATTTATCCAAAGCTTTTTGTATTTTCTTTTCGGTTATAGAATCTAATGCACTCGTAGCTTCATCTAAAATAAGAATTTTGGCATTTTCCAGAAAAGCTCTAGCTATTGCTATGCGCTGCCTTTGTCCTCCAGAAAGCTTAGCACCTCTATCGCCAACTTTACTCATATAACCGCTAGAAAGCTTTTTTATAAAATCATTACAATTTGCAAGGTCAGAAGCATTAATAATTTCTTCTTTTGTTGCATTCTCATTCCCGTAACGAATATTTTCATAGATATTACGATGAAATAAAGATGTGTCTTGAGGCACAACTGATATCTGTGAACGCAAAGAATCCTGAGTAACATCTGCAATATTTTGTCCATCTATAAGTATTGAACCTGAATTAATATCAAAATATCTTAGAATTAAATTTATAAAAGTAGTCTTCCCAGAACCAGACATTCCGACCAAACCTATTCTATTTCCAGGATTAATAACTATTGAAGTATTATCAAAAACATTATCATTGCGGCGATATCTAAACGTAACATTTTTAAATACTATTTTACCTTTTTGTACTTTGAGAATTTTAGCTCCTTTCTTATCAACAACTTCATAAGACACGAACACAGATTCAATTGCTTGTTTGCACTTTCCTACATCTTTAGTAATTGCTACAAATGACTGTAGTAAGTAAAACATATTTTCTATTATAGAAGCTGCCAGCATTAGTACTAAAGCAAAATCTCCATTTGTAATTAGATTATTTTTTCTAGCATAAATTAGAGCGAAAATCATAGTTGCCAATAATATAATCCCAAGAAAACTTAAAATTGCTTTGATACGTAATAATTCCCACTGCATTTTTCGATCCTGCTTCACAGTACTTTGCAAATACTTGCTTAAAATTTTTGCCTCATAATTATATCTAGCAAACAACCTGATGGAATTTATGTTACTCAACATGTCAACCAAACAGCCCACTAAACGGCTTTTACTTTCAGAAAATTTCTTTGATTGCGTAACAGCATGAAATGATAGCTTATAATTAACTACAAAATATATAATTACCCATACCAGCATAATGACAGCAAAGATAATATGTACAGAGAATAACATACCTAATGTAATCATCAGTAAGAATATATTTGGCAGACACATAAATAAGAAAAATTGTAAAATTGCATCTACACCTTGAGAAATATCACCAATTTTATTAGAAAGATTGCCTGCGAAATTCTCTTGGAAAAACTTTACAGAATGATATTGTATGTAATTAAAAACTTGATACCAAATGTTAGATAGTATAAGGGGCATAACTTTTAACAAGATATAATCATAAACTCTATTTAAAATAGACTTCACAATTTCTAATGATATATACAGTGAAACTGGCAATAAAATTAAACCTGTAACGTCTGTAGAATTAGGATGATCACTAATTCGATCAATAATTATTTTTAGTATATAGGGCTGCATTGTAACCTCTACAGCCCAAAAAAGAGAAATAAAGCCTAGAAATGTAATTGACAGTCTATAGTTTTTTATAAAATGCCAAATAAATCCAGGTAAATCCTGAGGAATTGAAGGAATTCTGCTTCTCATATATTATTTGCCATATATTTAAATATAATTATGATATAAGATCACAAAAATTTTATGTTGCTTAAGTTTAGATCAAATAACCATTTTATCAAAACTTTCACATAGAAATTTTACTAATTACTGATATACTTTGCACTAGAAATTTGTCTTTTATATATTTTTGTTAGGTTTATGCTAGTTTCTAAAAGAATTTTTTTGTTAATTTTTAGTGCGTTATTGTTCTTAACCACATCATGTGCTCACAAGAAAAATAATGAAGAGCCTTTAGATACTAGGAATGCAATACAGCTTTATGAAGACGGCTTAAAAGAAATTAAAGATAAACGCTATAAAGCTGCAACTGAAGCTTTCTCAAAAGTTGCATATGAGTTTCCTTATGATGATTTAGCTCCAAAAGCTCATATAATGGAAATTTATTCTTATTATCTAATGAGTGATTATGATAGCGTTATTCCTGCTATAGAAAATTATATTAAAATCTTTCCTGCTAGCCACGATATACCGTATGTATACTACTTAAAAGCCTTAGCTTATTACGAACAAATTGATGCTCCTGTGCGCGATCAAACCATGACTATAGACGCAAAAAATGCACTTGAAGAGTTGATTATTCGTTTTCCAAATACTTCTTATGCTAAAGATGCTAAAATAAAAATTGATCTTGTTAATGATCATTTAGCAGGGCAAGAAATGATAATTGGTAGATATTATTTACATGCCGGTGATCTTATTTCAGCAATAAATCGTTTTAAAACAGTTGTAGATCTTTATCCTACTACTACTCATATTCAAGAAGCTTTATATCGCCTGACCGAAGCTTATTTATTTTTAGGTGTGATTGATGAAGCTAAAAAAAATGCCTCTGTTCTAGGATATAATTATCCTAATAGCACCTGGTACAAAGATGCTTACAAATTGTTAAAAGCATATAAATAATCTTACTTCTTAGACTTTATGATAAAAGTTCTAAATATCATGTTTGCCAAGGGTTTAGGAGGAGTAGAGCAAGTTTTCTTGGATTATGATCATGCTTTGAAAATTCATAATAAACAATCTGTATCAATAATACACCCCGACTCTTCCGTAAAAAGCAAAATTTCTGGTAATTATTTTGAATTAAGAACTTTTTCTAGATTTGATTGGTTTACTGCAATAAAACTCAAGAAATTCATAAAAGATAATAAAATAGACTTATTAATTACACATGGTAATAGAGCAGCTAACATTGCGCAAAAAGCCTGCCTTGGCAAAATTCCTATTATTTCGGTAGTACATAATTATAAATTTAAGCCTTTGCTAAAAAGCGATTATCTTATCTCCATAACTGATGATTTAAAAAGAAAACTAATTGAAGCTAAATTTCCTTCAAATAAAATATTTAAACTAAACAATCCAATAGTTCTTGAAGAAAAAACTAACGTTAAGTTTAAGAACCATTTTGGCTGCCCCACTATTGGTTTTATGGGAAGGTTTGTTTATAAAAAAGGTATCCATGTTCTAATAGATGCAATTAAGAAACTGCAAGAAAAAAATATTAATATTAAAGTCTTATTAGCCGGCGATGGAGAAGAAAAAGATAAAATTATTCAGCAAATAAAGTCTCTTAAATTAGAAAAAGTAATAAAATTAATTGGTTGGGTAGAAGATAAAAAAGCTTTTCTTAAACACATAGACATATTAGTAATACCCTCTTTACACGAACCATTTGGTTTAATAGTTCTGGAAGGATTAGCTCATTTTAAACCTATAATTGCTACCAAATCAGAAGGACCAAGTGAAATTCTTCACAGCCATATTGATGGTATATTGGTAGAAATTAACTCAAGCAATGAAATTGCAGATGCAATTGAATACCTAATAAACAATCCAGAAAAAGCTAAAAAAATTGCTATGAATGGCTATAAAGAAGTTAAAAAATACGACATAATCAAATTTGCAAAAAGCTTACAAAAGATAGTAAAAAAAGTTGTTAATTTTTGAAGTTTGAAGTGGTGCCGGATGTCGGATTCGAACTGACGACCTACCGCTTACAAGGCGGTTGCTCTACCACTGAGCTAATCCGGCTCATTTTTATTTATTGGTTACTTCATCATAATTAAAAAAGAAACTTATTTCTCTTTTTGCAGATTCAGCGCTATCAGATCCATGAACGGAATTTCTTTCAACAGATTCTGCAAATTTTTCTCTAATAGTTCCAGGAATAGCATTAGCCGGGTTTGTAGCTCCCATTATTTCTCTATTTTTAGCTATAGCATCTTTACCTGACAATATTTGAACCACTACAGGTCCAGAAATCATGTATTCTACTAAATCATTGTAAAAAGGTCTAGCTTTATGCTCAGCATAAAATTCCTCCGCTTGAGCGCGAGTTAAAGTCGTTGCCTTTTGTTCTACAACTCTCAAACCGTTATTTATAAAATATTCATTTATTTCACTAGTCAAATTACGACTAGTAGCATCTGGTTTAATAATAGATAAAGTATATTCGTCACGATCCATGTATTTGCTCACCAAAAAAATAGTAATTATTAATATGCTTATTTTATATATTGTATATTTCAAAGCACCTTTCATTTTACCTCATGTTACTAAGTCACGAGATTATTTGATATTTAAGTTTAGTCAAGTTTTTTTTATAACTAATACAGAAACCTAGAATCAAGATTATAAAACTGCTTAATGCTTGCAAGGAAAATTAGGCTAATATATAATTATAAAAAAGTAATTATGGTTAAGGTCATTTTCAAAAAATTACTAACCTCATCAGTCATTGGCATTAATAGTGGCTTGAGTTATGCATTGCTCGTATCAACTTTTACAGCTTATTTAGCTGATAACAATATTAAACTAGCTACGATTGGAATTTTATCACTCAGAACTATCCCTTATTCCTTTAAATATATATGGTCTCCTTTCGTTGATACCACACATATCAAAATTTTTCCAAGGAATTTTGGGCAAAGAAAAAGCTGGCTACTTGCAACCCAGGCCTGTCTTATTATCTCTATAATTGCTATGGGTCTAATTGATATTCAAAAGCATTTATATCTGGTTTGCTTCCTATCACTAATAACCGCATTTCTTGCTGCTACCTATGATATTGTGATGGAGGCATATAGAGTTGAAATATTAAAATTAAATAAATCTGCAGATATCAATTCCTTTAATGTACTTGGTTTTAGAATAGGATTTTTAATATCAGGTGCATTTGGCTTATATTTATCGGCATTCGTAGAATGGAAGTGGGTATTTATCACTATAGCATCATGTATGCTACCATGCATGCTAGTAGTTTTTTTTTCTGTAGATAATCTAAAGCACAAGCTATCTCATCATTCTAACCTAGAGCATTGGTTTAAAAAAAATGTTACTACTCCTTTTTTACTTTTATTTAGAATGCAAAATTTTTATTTAATTGTACTCGTAGTTAGTTTTTACAAACTAAGTGATGGCTATGTTGATACTATGCTTATACCATTTTTGCTAGAAACAGGATTTTCAAAATTAGATATAGCAGGAATTTCAAAAACTATAGGTATGATTTCAACTATAATCGGCACATTTGTCGGAGGATATTTAATTAGAAAAATTAGCTTGCTAAAAAATTTATTAATTGCTGAATTTTTAGCGGGAATAACAAATTTACTGTTTGTTTCTTTAGTAACCAAACATGGTAATAAAGAATTATTAACAGTAGTAATTTGTATAGAAAATTTCTGCGCTGGAATATGCAATATTGCTCTTATCAGCTATATGAGTTCATTATGTATACATAGTAAATTTACTGCTACTCATTATGCAATCTTGATTTCAATTTCAGGACTGAGTAGGGCTGTTTTAGGATCGACCTCAGGAATAGTAGCAGCAGAAGCTGGCTGGATAAATTTCTTTATAATTTCTGCTTTCCTTTCTTTACCATCAATAATTTGCGTAATGTTATTAAAGAGCAAGCACCAGTCATCTTTTTAATTTAAAAATACAACCTAATTTTATCAATCTCAATTATCTCGCGGAACTTATCACTCACTGTAGTGATATCTAAAATGTCTACTTTATAAGGCAGATCAGACTCTTCAAAATCATTAGCAATTTTTGATATTATTTCAGGATCAATTAATTTACCATTCATATCTAGCGCAAGATCAAGATCGGAGTATGGTTTCGTATTTTTTTTAGCACGCGAACCGAAAACCCAAATTATAACATCTTTTTGCAAATATTTATTTAAGATATCTTGAACGATAAACAAATGTTCTGGTTTAATATCAAATTTTTTTGTCATATTTAGCAATGCGTGTTTGTAATACTTTCAGTAGATATTTTGCATCTTCTAAAAAAGCTGGTATTTCTTTAAAAATCTCAAACGCTTTATCATAATTATAAGTATGACTTGTAATACTTCTTTTTTCACGATACTTCTTCCAAATAACAAGGTCAGATTTAAGCAAACCTTTCTCACATCCAGTACGTATTAGGTCTGCATAAGACATTTCATCTATTCCATCAGGATTTGGTTCGGTCATTTCAAGATAGCGCTTTAGCATTTTCCATGAAAGCTCATAAGTAAATTCAAAAGCTTGTATTGCAGCGGCTACTAAATGAACTTTCAAGTCAGGAACTTGCTGCACATAATCAGAATTATATAAAAATAGACTTTGCTCAAGTTGCGTTATTGCTTTTTCTAACTGAGATACATCTAACTTCATAATGATAGTTATTTCTTATATCTTATAACTTAACAATATCTATTTAACCTCTGCAGCTACATCAGTTTTGTTCGGGAAAATCTTAACTTTTGCATTTTGAATTAATTTTTTCATATAGTCATTTACAAACTTATATCCAACTTGTTGCTCAAGCTGTGGCTTAATTGCATCAAAAGAAGGTATTTCACGTTTTTTAATTTCTAAAACTTTAAGAATATGCCATCCAGCCTGAGTTTTAATTGGCTCAGAAACTTCATTTACTTGTAAAGAATATGCAGCTTTTTCAATATCCGGAAAAGTTTGGCCTTTTGAAATAAAACCAATTTCACCACCACGGTCTTTAGTTGTATTATCTAGAGAGAATTTACTAGCCAAAGACTCAAATGATTGACCAGCCCTAATATCCGCTAAAATCTTGTCAGCTTCCTCTTTAGTTGCTACTAAAATATGGCTTACTTTTATTTCAGGATTCTTTTTTAGCATATTTACATAATTGTTATACTCTGTCTTAACCATAGAATCAGTAACGCTTCTTCTTACAAGATTTTGTAAATAAACATCTAAAGCTGCTTTTGTTTTTGCCTCTTCAACTTGTTGTATAAACATTTTACTATCTTTTATTTTTGAATTATTCATGTCATCTTGTAAGGCTTTCTGCTGAATAATTTCTTGTATAACAGCTTGCTTTGTGTTGGTATCAAGATCATCAAAATCTTTCTTATTATCTGGTAAAACACCACCTAAAACAAATTTTAAACGATTCTCAACTTCTGATTTGTAAAGAGGTTTACCATCATATTCTGCTACAATACGATCTTTGTCCGCGGCAAAGGAATTTAAAGCAAGCACACAGCAAACTATCAATGAAAGAAGAAATTTTATATTCATAATGATCTCCAAAAATGATTATTTTAGATTAAGCTAACATAGATAATGCACAAATAAAACAAAAGGTACAAGAAATTTATTTTATCTATATCTTTATATATTTATACCAACATGATATATATGTGTCTATTATTAACTCAACGGAATTTTTATGTTTAAAAGAATTTTACAAAAATTATTTGGCACAATAAACGACCAACACCTCAAATCCTTTGAAAAAACTGTGGCTCAAATAAATGCTTTAGAACCAGATTTTATCTCTTTAAGCGATAATCAGTTAAAAGAATATACTTCTAAACTAAAAGACAAATTAAATAAAGATTTGTCATTAGATGACATTTTGCCAGAGGCTTTTGCTCTAGTTAGAGAAACTGCAAAAAGATTATTAGGAATGAGACACTATGATGTCCAACTTATGGGAGGTATAGCTCTACATAAAGGTATGATTGCTGAGATGAAAACCGGTGAAGGTAAAACGCTTGTTGAAACATTACCAGCATACTTAAATGCCCTTCCCGGAAAAGGAGTACATATTGTTACAGTAAACGATTATTTAGTAAAACGTGATGCCGAATGGATGGAGCCAATATATAAATTCCTTGGATTGTCAGTTGGTCGTATTGTTAATGGCATAAATGATCAAGAAAGACATGATGCTTATAGATGTGATGTCACTTACTGCACCAATAACGAATTGGGATTTGATTATCTAAGGGATAATATGAAATATTCTCTCGAACATTTAGCGGGTAGAGCTTTTAATTACGCAATTGTTGATGAGGTTGATTCGATATTAATTGATGAAGCAAGAACTCCTTTAATTATTTCTGGCCCAACTGAAGATAATTCAGATTTATATTATAAAATTGATAAATTGACTCCTAAGCTTACTAAAGAAGATTTTGAAATTGATGAAAAATCGCGAACTGTTAGTTTAACTGACGCCGGCACTAATAAAGTTGAACAGTTGTTAGCGAACGAAAAGCTTATTGAGTCTAAATCAAGCTTATATGATATAGAAAATGTTCATATACTTCATCACATTAATCAGTCTTTAAAAGCTCATAAACTTTTTAAAAAAAATGTTGATTACATGGTAAAGAACAATCAAGTTCTGATAGTTGATGAATTTACCGGAAGAATAATGGAAGGTAGAAGATTTTCAGAAGGTTTACACCAAGCACTAGAAGCCAAAGAATCTGTAACTGTACAAAATGAAAACCAAACTCTAGCTTCAATTACATTTCAAAACTATTTCAGATTATATCCTAAGCTTTCCGGTATGACTGGAACTGCTCTGACAGAAGCAAATGAGTTCAGAGATATTTATAATCTAGAAGTTGTAGCAATTCCAACGAATAATACAACAATAAGAGTTGATGAGGATGATGAAATTTATCGTACTAATGAAGAAAAATATGATGCGATAGTCAAAGAAATTGAAAATAGTCATAAAAAATCTCAACCAATTTTAGTTGGTACTGTCAGTATAGAAAAATCTGAACATCTTGCTGCTATACTTAAAAAGAAAGGTATAAAACATCATGTACTTAATGCTAAATACCATGAACAAGAAGCATTTATTATAGCACAAGCTGGCAAACCAGGTGCTGTTACTATTGCTACTAATATGGCAGGACGAGGTACAGATATCCAGCTAGGCGGAAATCTAGACATGCTTATTAAAGAGCTTGATACTTCTGATTCAAAAAAATTAGAGAAAGAAACTAAAAAAATTAAAGATCAAATTGAAAAAGATAAACAAATGGCTATTGATTCCGGAGGACTCTTAGTAATCGGTACAGAAAGACATGAAAGTAGAAGAATTGATAATCAATTAAGAGGTAGGTCTGGAAGAATGGGTGATCCTGGACGCACTAAGTTTTATTTATCTCTAGAAGATGATCTTATGAGAATATTTGCTTCACAGAAAATTTCTAATTTGTTAAAAACTCTTGGACTTAAAGATGGCGAAGCAATTGTTCATTCAATGATCAGTCGTACTATAGAAAAAGCTCAACAAAAAGTAGAAGTACGAAATTATGATATTAGAAAAAATCTTTTGAGATTTGACAATGTTATGAATGATCAAAGGAAAATTATCTACGAACAACGCCTTGAAATAATTTCTTCAGACGATGTACATGATATAGTTACAGATATGTATGATCACGTAAATAGTGATATTATTGCTGAGTCTATTCCGGAAAAAGCTTTCAAAGAAAATTGGAATATAGAAAGTTTAAAAAAGAAATTAGATCAAGTTTATCATAATGATTGCATTATAGACTCATTATTAGAAAACGATGATGTAAATCCAAAGAAATTAGTTGAGCATTTGAATAACTATGTTTCTACTTTGTTAGAAAATAAAAGAAAGCAATTTGGTGAAAATTTTTTCTTAATAGCAGAACAAAGAATTTTATTAATGACATTAGATCAATTATGGAAAGATCATCTACTATCATTAGACCATCTAAGGCAAGGTATTTATTTACGAGCTTACGGCCAGCGTGATCCATTAAATGAGTATAAAAAAGAAGCATTCACTAGGTTCTCTGATCTGCTAACAAATTTACGTGAACTTTACATTACTAGAATATGTCGCATGGAAATTGATATTGAAAATCAAAAACAAAGCTCTATGCTGGCAGCTGATTTTGAACCTAAGCAACATTTACATAAAGGCAGACTTGACCCGGCATTAACAGAAATTGAGGAAGAAACGGCTTTTGGAAAAGTTGGCCGTAATGAATTATGCCCATGTGGCTCAGGTAAAAAATTTAAACATTGTCATGGTCAAATAAATTAAGTTTTGACAGCTATTGACTTTTTTTATAGCATAATAAAAGACAAAGCATGGGGTGTGATATGAAAACAATGAAATATATTTTACTGATCAGTTTATTGGTATTAAGTTCTAGCTGTGTAACAAAGCCGAGAATTGTAAAAAGCCCATGCGTAGATAATCAGTATAGCGACAGTCCAACACCATGTATTAGACGCCCTGTTAATAATAAATGGCTGGCTTAGTAAAATCTTTTAATCTTACGGATAAATTCTACTAACATTATTACCGAATAATATTGGTGGCTTAGAAATGCTAGATTTTTAGACTTGCTATGTAATAAATTAACCTCATCACCCTCGAGCTTATCTACACTTACAAAGCTTTCAAAATTGTACTAATAGTAATACAAAACTACAAAATATGAAAAACTATTCTATAATAAAAAAAATAATTTAACACGCAGTCTTTAGTCCAAGACCTTATAATAACTTTTATTATATTATCAAAATAATTATTGACAAAAATTAATTAATATATAATATTAGCTTGTTATTGTTTAATAAAGGTAATTTTGAGGAGATTACACGATGGCAGAACAAATCAATCCCAAAATAGCATACGCTATTTTGCAGAACGAAGCAGGGGTTACTGACTACAACGCCGAGAAATATATATTGGGATCATTTGGAGCAGGGCCATGTGTTATTATGACAGCCTTTAACCCTGTATCTAAAATTGCAGCTTTAACTCATATTGATGCTTGCGCTCACATAGACACAACAATTTCTATAATTACGTATCAGTTAACTTAAGATCATGACTCTAAACTAGAGGTTTACTTATCAACTTCAATGCTTGAAAATAATCCTACCTTAGAAAAGATAAAAGCTTATATAAATGATCAAGACGTGAAATGTATAGTAAAAGATATACTCAAAAGTAGTTCTTTAGCTATTAATGCAAAGGATGGCTCGGTAACAGCAAATGTATATCCACATAACTTAGGGATGGAGAATAATCTTCAACTAAGGATGGCCGTGTCAGCATTATCTGCACAGAGTTCATGTTTTGAAAACATTTACGAGGAGAAAACAAAAGGAGTAAGATTAGTTTTTGATGGTAGAAAAGAAGAACCAAACATGCTGGACCAAAATACTAATTTTCACTCAGAACCATATGCAACTGTTAATACACAAACTGGTTTTTACTCAACATTGTACATAGCAACTGATACAGGGGGATGCAAAAGTAGTAAGATCATTGCTAGAAAGTGGTTATAACCCTAACGAGATAGGGCCAGTTTATGCGCAGACGCCTTTGCATATATCTAACACTGCTGAAATAGCTGAGTTATTAATCACATATGGTGCTGACCTTAAAGCTAAAAATGATGAAGGAGAAACACCTTATGAATCTATCAGTTGGGAAAATTGCCTTGCAAATGGAGAATACGAAACACTGCTAGGCGTTATTACCAAAGCTATGGATGTACAAGGGATAGAAATACACGCCATATCAATGCACTTAAATATTGGCTTGGCTAAACCACTTACCTTTTAATAGTCTACTTTAACAAAATATAAGCCATGAGCTGGAGCTGTAACACCTGCAACGCTACGATTTTTTGCTAATAGCATTTCTTTAACATCTTCAGGTTTATACTTATCTACACCAATCATTTTTAACGTACCGGTGATATTACGCACCATATGATGAAGGAAAGACTGAGCATAAAAGTCTAAAGTTATACAATCATTATTATTTTTAGTTATAGTTATTGAACCTAAGGTTTTTATTGGTGATTTAGACTGACATTGAATCGAACGAAAACTGGTAAAGTCGTGAGTACCTTTAAAATATTGAACCGCAATGTTCATTTTCTCAATATTTAATTTTCTTTTAACATGCCAACAACGATTATCATTAAGAGCAAGCGGACTATGACGATTATGAATTATGTAACGATAATAACGTCTTTTTGCTGCAAATCTAGCATGAAATTGATCGTCCACTAACTCAGCATTAATTACAATTATTTTCTTAGGTCGTAAGTGAAAATTTATAGCATCAATTACAGTATGAGCATTGTAAGTTTTCTCAAGGTCAAAATGTGCTACTTGCCCATAAGCATGGACACCAGCATCTGTTCTGCCAGCTGCAAATATATTGACACGCTCACCACTAAAAGCATAAATAGCACTTTCTAAAGATTCTTGTATGGATAATAAAGCATTTTGCTTCTGCCACCCAACAAAGCCAGTTCCATCATACTCAATAATAATTTTATAACGTTGCATAAAGGCTATTCTAAAACTTCACCAGATGTAATTTTATTACCACGAAGGAAATCTGATAAATCTAGTGGATTGCGCCCTGGCTTTTGTAATCTTAGAAGTTGTAGCGCACCCTGACCACAATTCACACTAAACTGACTATCAATTACTTCACCAATTTTTAGCTTTGAATTAATAACGTCATTTATAATTTTAGCTTTCAAAACCTTGATCATTTCTCCTTTATATTTGAAAAAACACCCAGGCCATGGATTTAGTCCGCGAATCATCCGGTCAATTTGTTCTGCTGATTGTTGCCAATCAATAATTGACTCTTCTTTTGATAGTTTTTTTGCATAAGTCACACCCTCTTTAGATTGAGTAATTGAAGTAAGTTCTTCAAAACTATCGAGCGCTTTAATCAATAATTCTGCTCCAATTGACGCAAGTTTTTCATATAATTCTTCACTAGTAATTTGATTATCAAGATTAACTTTTTGCTGAAGTAAAATGTCTCCAGTATCTAACCCAATATCCATTTTCATGATGCATACCGCTGTTTCAGTATCTCCTGCCAATATCGTTCTTTCAACAGGCGCAGCACCACGCCATCTTGGTAAAAGGGATGGGTGAATGTTAATGCATCCATATTTGCATAAATTCAAAATTTGCTTTGGCAGAATATGACCATAAGCAACAACGACAATAATATCAGCCTTCAAACTTGATAGCTGTTCTATTACATCATCGGTTTTTAAAGTAGTTGGACAAGAAACTGGTAAATTTAATTTATTAGCCAACTCATGTATAGGTGAAATATTGATTCTGTGTCCTCTGCCGGATTTAGCAGGAGACTTGGTATAAACCTGCACTATTTCGTGCGAAGAGTTGAATAAAGACTGTAATACCGGAACAGCCATATATGCCGTGCCCATAAAAATTACTTTCATAAACCATTTAATTTCTTATATTTTTTTAGCTTTCGTAAAATAGAATCTTGTTTCAGTTTTGAAACATAACTTAATTGTACAATCCCATTTAAATGATCCATTTCATGTTGTATTCCTGTTGCAACCCATCCTTCAGCATGCATTTCTTGTTCTTTACCATAATAGTCAAGAAACTTTACTTTTATGTTTTCTGGTCTAGTCACATCAACACGCGAAAGCGGAAAAGACAAACATCCTTCATTACGAGTATATTTCTGCTCTGAAAAGAAAGTTATTTCAGGATTAACCATATATATTGGATCACATTGCTTTTCAAGATATGAAGATGGATCAAAAATTAGCGCTCTCTTTAAAACACCGACTTGCACTGCGGCAAGCCCACCGCCTTTTTCAGCATACATAGTTTCAAGCATATTATCCATAAATCTTTGCAACTCTTCATCTACTCTTTCTACAGGTTTTGAAACCATAAGGAGACGAGGATCAGGTGCAATAACTAATTTAAGTAATACCATAGATTAACTCATTTGCTATTTAGCATTAATATAGTGATTCTCCCTGAATTTTGCAATATTAAACTTGGATAGCCTCATATCATATGACCTAGTATCCCAGCAAAAATTAATTGACCATGTCCATGCTATCTGATATATTTCCATACATATATAATTTAACAATTTAAATTTATAAACAATGCATTTTACTACAAGTTTTGCTTCTTCTTCAGCTGTCCTGCCCCCCTATAATGATGCCAGATTTAAGTTAGTAGTTTAAAAAAAGAG
>CAZEVK010000033.1:0-14969 GCA_964515755.1 uncultured Rickettsia sp.
GGATAATTACCATTATCACTAACCTAAAACTGGATCATATATTGGGGGCTTGACAATTTGCAACTTCACATATAGAACTGTATTAAAGTTTCTTGATGGGCACCTTCACAACAGGACTAAACTAAATTATTGTTTTATTTAGTCTTGACCAAACTAAAGTTGTATACTATTTTAGTATTGAAGAATTAAAGCATTGCCTAAGCATTAGAGTAAATCAATAACTTTAATATAAAAGAAACTAATATGAAAAGAATCTACTCAGATATAATAAACAAGCATTTGGCAAATTTTCAGCAAATGATTTTTTTATCTGGTGGTCGGCAAGTAGGAAAAACCACCATTGCAAATAAATTACAAGATGCAGAATATCTAAACTGGGATAACATAGTCCATCGAAAAAAAATGCTTACTTTATTAGAAGAGTTGGATAATTTAAAGTATTCTACTCAGTTAAAAAGTCAGAATATTATTATTTTTGATGAATTTCATAAATTTAAAAATTGGAAAAATTATATTAAAGGTTTCTATGATACTTATAAAGCTGATTATCATATAATTTTAACAGGCAGCGCTAGATTAAATATATATCGTAAAGGTGGAGATAGCTTGATGGGCAGGTACTTTAACTATACGATTCATCCTTTAAGTTTAGGAGAAATTCTAAGACCAAATACTTGTAGCGGAGATGTGCAACCACCCATATCTTCCAATAATAATGAGTATGAAGTTTTGTATAAATTTGGCGGCTACCCAGACCCTTTTATAAAGCAACAAGAAGAATTTCATCTAATGTGGCAAAATTTAAGATTTCAACAATTGTTTAGAGAAGATATAAGAGATATTGAAGATATCAAGTTATTAGGTCAATTAGAAACATTAGCTTATATATTACAGCAGCAATCTGGTAGTTTACTAAAATATGCTGGTTTGGCTAATAAAGTACAAGTAAGTAGCGTGACACTCAAAAAATGGATCAAACTTCTGGAGTCATTTTACTATTGCTTTACCCTCAAACCTTATTCCACAAACGTTACTAAGTCTCTTATCAAAGAGCCAAAGATTTATTTATATGATTGGTCTGTAATTGAAGATCCAGGTAGTAGATTTGAAAATTTTATCGCTTCACATTTGTTAAAAAGTGTAGATTTATGGAATGAAACTGGGAAAGGTAAATATGAATTATATTATATTCGCACTAAAGATCAGAAAGAGGTAGATTTTTTAGTTACCAAAAACTCTCAGCCCTGGATTTTAGTTGAAGCTAAATTATCTAATGGTTCTATTTCCAAGAATTTGATTAACTTCAAGAGCAAACTAAATGCAACTCATGCTTTTCAAGTTGTGCATGATTTGGAATATGTCGATAAATCTTGCTTTGACGAATATAATCCGATCATTATACCGGCAAGGACATTTCTTTCGCAATTAGTGTGATGCGTGTTATCCATCCGATAAGATCGAGAGCATCTAAAAGTGGGTTGCGCCTTGAGGAAGCTCATAATAGCTAGTAGTCTGAAATGACTGCCCTAGTAAAGCTTAGCCAGCAGCTAGGTACCGAGTCTTGCGTGCTCTGCGGTAACAAGGAGAGCGAAGCGTATGTATGGACCTAACCTATAATGCAAGAAAAAAATAACATAATAGCAAAAAAAACAAATGCACGTATGTATCCGGCCTATAGTTAATAACCTTTAACATATAAATAATTAAAAATTACTAGCTATGGCCCTGATGGATTTCGCAAACTTACAAACTATAAACTTATTAGACAGTCGGCTTCTAAAAGAGCCACTACGCTTCCCAGTTTTTTGCAAGTTAAGGTTCGTCTTATTTACCATCAATATTATCATTTCACGCATATTCCGGACTGGAATTCTTTAATTAATTTTTAAATTTCTTTTCTCCTATCGATTTATTTAATTACAAACTTTGCTTTCATTGTAATTGTTTCCACTATTGAGCACAGCAAACACTACTCTTGCTAATTTGTTAGCTCCTGCAATTACTGTTTTGTTATGTCCAGATCGTTCCGATAAATTAAACATCCATCCAGTAAACTTGCTATAATCTTTTTTTTCTTTTTGGGTCTCGGTGGTGAATCGTACTTTAGCATTAAATACTGCTCTTGCTCCCTGAATTAACAAGGTACGTAAATATACATCTCCTCTTTTGCTAATACTTAAAAGCTTCTCCTTACCTCCACTGGAATGTTGCTTCGGTACCAGACCAAGCCATAATTGCCTGCCGTTTTTAAAACAGCTAGTATAAGGCTTTTCCTTCCCAGCTTTGAGTGCTTCTCTAATAGTAACTAATTGGTAATTTGGCTCTCCTACAAATTCTTTCGCTTCTTTTTTTGATTCATTATTGCTCTCTTTTATATCTACTTTTTCTTTTGTTGCACTGCTTGAAGTAGAGGTTAAGGCCGACCCTGCACTTATGGTTTCCGTGTTCCGCCTAAGAAGTAAGTGTTAACTTAGCAGCCTGCTGTAGACCGGGAAGATTGATTAGTTACGAGAAAACTACGGCCAGCATTCCCTCCTTCTTCCATTGATGGTATCAGCTATTTACCATCATTTGCTGTCACGGTCCTTAAACACAGGTTCAATTATTTTCAGCATATTAACTACCTAATACTTACCTGTTTATATAGCTAACAGGAGGGTAACTCACTCACGTTTCTTACCCCGTGTATTTATAACACTTTGCTACATATTGTCCCATTCGCTCTTTATTCAGAATGGTAGGTTCATCCAGTAGCATGGATGGTGGTTTTTTTTTAAAGCCACAACTTCTTATGGCGACTTCGTATCGCACGGCCTATCAGCAACATAGCTGCGGAAATTCCTATTAGCATATTATACGAACTATGACCCTATCTGATCTTCTTTTCTACCAGCTATTAATTCTACTAAATCTTTTTCTATAGTTTTGAAAAATTCTTTACTTAACTCAGCAACTGCTACCAAATCTACTTTTATAGTAAGATTGGATTCATCTAATGATTCTTTTATTTCAAATACCTCTAAAGATGGTATATCTTCAAAGTAACAAATATCAATATCAGAATATCTTTTAGAGTGTCCCTTTACACGAGATCCGTATACATAAAATCGATAAGGATATCTAGACAGTATGTCTAATAACAATTTTTTATCATTTTTGTCTATAACAATCTTATTTTTCATTACCTATCTTCTTCTCTAGTTTTTCTATTAGTTTACTTAATTCTTTCTCAAAAATTGGAACAATATCTATTATTTCTTTTAACACAAACTCATTATACGTATGAACCGTTTTGTTTCTTATTATGATAAAATCAAGCCATAGTCTCACATTTTCTATAAGTCCATTGCGACCAGCTTCTCTAAAACTTTCTCTGGGAGAACTAACTGCGACACCTTCATTATAAAGAAACCTCTTTATTGTCTTCCAGGCTAATTCATAACAAAACTCAAACGCTTGCACAACTCCTGCTTTTTCTATTTCAGTGTTCGCACTCTCTATAAACTTCTTTAAGGTCGTGTGTGCTTTCTTTAAGATTTCTAAATTAATATCTTCTATCTCTCCAGCCATATTTCTATTCAAACCTCTAAATTAATAATTATATCTTTAAACAACAAATAATTTTCTTGACTCATTCTTCTTTTCCAGTAACCTGTAAAACAGGTTATGTACATAATCTTAATAGAAATCCTACCTTTAAAGGCCCAGTAGTAACGTAGCTGCTAAAACGGCAATCTAGCTCAAAGTACTCTTCTATAATGCGGAACTTATACCGGAAATTTTCTAATAACTTTTTCATATTCTTCCTTTGCTTCACTGAAACTGACTAACTTATTATATTTCTCCAGCGAATCAACAT
This sequence comes from uncultured Rickettsia sp., assembly GCA_964515755.1. Classification (GTDB taxonomy): domain Bacteria; phylum Pseudomonadota; class Alphaproteobacteria; order Rickettsiales; family JABSSG01; genus JAGVLN01. The sequence continues at coordinate 3,860 of CAZEVK010000033.1, forward strand.
ATTTATGTCCTGAATATGGCTGAATTAATATATCATCTACATTATTTTTCTTCATCCAAGTAAACAGAAAGTTCCGTAATACTCTCGGAGAAATACTTGTTTTAATACCGGCAGTTTTACTATATCGAGCTGAAATCTTTCTAATTCCTCTATCGGTGTAGGACTTTTTCCATGATGATTCAAAAAGATACTCTGCACCTTTTTTAATGCTCATTTGAATATGCATTACCAAAACCTCACGAAACCCCAGTGGAATTGGTACCATTCTATCAGTTCCCCCAACTCGAGTGCTTTTTATAGTAATCTGACAATTAGATAAATCAACTTCATTTATTTTAACCCTAATCAATTCTCCAACTCTAATGCCAGTATATAGCAAGGTTTTAATAATTACCATATTTTGTGTATCTTTTGATTGCCATACAGCTTGATAATATTTTTGGATTTCTTCTTCAGTAGGAATATAAACTTCTTTTTGTTCTTTGGGCTCTACGGTAACTTTAATTTCTAATTCTTTGCGCAGATAACGAAATACTTCTTTTAAATATGTATAATCTAATTGTTCTTTTCGAAGATATTTTGCTAATTCAATAGCTTTTTGACGAGCAGGGGTACGTTTCTTCATATCGCTAACTTCTTATTCATATCTAAAAAAATACTATAAAGATTTAGAGAGTGAATTAGAGACATAGCTCGTTTATCTTTTGTAGTCAGTCTATTCTGCCAATGGGGCAGTTTTAAAATGTACTGAATCATTAAAGTATTAATGTAAACAAGGTAAGATTGAAGTAAATGCAGTGATAGTACGTTAAGTTCTTCTATCTCGGTATTATTGGTTTTGATAAAATTAATTTCTTCTGAAGAAAGTATCCATTTATCTAAATTTAGTTCAAGATTTTTATCTTTCATCTTTTGTATCTCTATTTTGTTCTAAAGCAAGATTGTTTTATTTCTTGCAGATTTATGCCTTTCACGTAGTTCCACGTCTATATATTTGTCGGTAATAGCACTAGAACTGTGCCCAGCATCATCTCGAACATGCTCTTTGGGTCTAACTTTTACATCATCTGAAATTCCAGTATGTCTGAGCCAATGTACAGTAGCTACCATTAAAGATTCAGCCTCTCCAATAAAGCCATCTGTGTTTAAATCTTCTATAGCTCTATCAAAACAGTTTTGAACAATATCTCTAATATGATTGGTACTACTTATTGGTCCCTTACCTCTGGTTTTAGGTAGTAGAAAGCTGTTATCAGCCAAAGAGGGGAGGGGGGTAAGTTTTAAATGACTTCGCCAACGTTTTAATGCTTCTAACATACTATTGCTTACAGCTATTTGTCTTTGTTTGTTCCCTTTTCCAACTGTAGTAAACCACCAATTATTATCACTATCGCAAGTAAAATCATTCATTTTTGGAATCCAGCGTTTACTGGCAGTAAGTTCAGAGATTCTTAAATACATCGAATATAATGCAGACATGATAAATAAAGTACGCTCATAATTCTCTATATCTTTATCAGCCAGATTTTTAGCCGTTTGAATAACATAAAGCCATTGTAATTCTGATAAACGCCTAACTTTAGCCTTAGTTTGTAATTTTCTAATAAACTTGCTTTTTTGCCGAACCATTGTTACAGGATTCACTAAAACATATTCTTCTTGTTGCAAATAACTATAAAAACTGCCAATTACAGCAAAAATCTCTTTTATTGTATCTTGAGATAATTCAAAGTTTTTTGAGTCTGGTACTATACCTTTGCGATGCTCTGATTTGCTAATTGTTACAATAAATGGCTTCCACTTTGGATTAGGAACACGCTGATTATCTTGGGTAACGAATCTAGCTGGTTTATAAGTACCAATCCATTTTTTAGGTGGCTTTTGACAGAATTTTATATAATCTTCTATATCTTCACGTCTTAAATCATTTAGTGACTTTCTTACAACTAAAGCACACCATTGTAATAAGCGTTCAATTTCTCTGCGGTAAGCATTAAATGTGCCTAAACTACCTTGATAAGCTAGTAAAAAAGCTTGAGCTTTTTTTATATCATCAATATTATAATCATTTCCCAGATAAGAAAAATCATTATGCTTCTTGATATATTCAAGTGAATCAAATATAGCCAAAATCTGATTAGTTTGTTTATTCTTACTTTTTATCATTTTTAGGTCATTTTTAACTCTAATTCACTAATGGTGATAATGAAGATTATCACCATTAGTAAAAATATATTATCCTACTCACCCTTCTTATCTAGCAACTCTATTGTTTCCTTCTTAGCATAATTTTCTCGCGCAACATTAATTGCCTGACGCAATTTTGCCTCTAATATTTCTTTCGGTGGTAAACCAGTTAAATATTGGGCCACATGAATACCGCTTTTATCGAGTTCCAAATACTCTATATCTTCTTCATCCTTGCCTGCACATAAAATAATACCTAAAGGTTCTTCCTCCCATGGCTTACGTTCATTCTTGTCTAACCATTTTAAATACCATTCCATTTGTCCTTTATATGCTGGATCAAATTCTCCAATCTTCAGATCAATCGCTATTAATCTCTGTAAGCTTCTGTTATAAAGTAATAAATCTAGGTACCTATCCTTCCTACCAGTACTCATTCTTTTCTGACGCTCAACAAAACAAAAGTCTGTACCTAATTCTTGTAAAAATTTTGTTATTTCATTTAATATTGCATTCTCAAGATCATTTTCTGAATAACTGCCTTCTAGACCAACAAAATCAAGAAAATATGGATCTTTAAAGAGCATTGTAGTTGTTAATTGATCTTTTTCTTGTAATTTAGCAATTTCAAGTTTAGCTATTTCTTCAGGTTGTTTACTAATAGCCGTTCTTTCATATAGCATTCCATCAATTTGAGCTTTTAATTTACGTACACTCCAATTACTCACCCTACTCACCTCAGCATAAAAATCTCGTTTCAATTGATCTTCTATAGCAATCAGCAAAACAAAATGAGACCAACTCAATTGTCTTGACAGTGTCGAGACAATTTCAAAATTTGCAAATAGCTTAGTAAATCTGACCATTTTAAATAAATTAGGACGACTAAAGCCACGACCATATTTTGAGGTTAACTCATCAGAAAGTTGTTCAATAACCTGTTCTCCGTATTGTGCTTTTTGAGAATTGAGTATTTCAGAGTTGATTCTGTTGCCTATAACCCAGCATAATTTTATTTGAGTATCATTAAATTCGCGAGCAACTTTTAGCTTAGCATTATCTATAAGTTGGCTGATATCGCTAACAAGAGCTTGGGTGATATCAATAGGTATAACTTCTTCTCGTGTAGCAAGCTTAGTTTGAGCTATCATTTTATATAAGTTCCTATTCCAATTTTGAAATAATTATGTATCATCATTAACCTAAAGAAGGATTGTTTAATAAATAAGATGATGCAGTCTAATATAAATACACTATTATAGATCGGAACATATTTAGCAATAGAATTTATAAAAAATTAGGCAAATTATAGAAACTTGAACAGAATGTGATATTTTATGAATGGTTTTATTTGAACAACAAATGCAAGAGATACCAATGAGTCCAGAAACTTGATTGCCGCTTTAGCAGCTACGTTACTACTGGGCCTAACTTGTACTCGATCTCTTTGTACCTCTATTTCTAATTTCTTACCATCACCATCTATTACTGTTTTGCTATAACTGCCATTCCTACGATTTTCTGTGTTTTTAGTAGTTTTGCCATGCTTACCGTAGCCTAGTTCATGCTCTAATTCAGATTGCATTACTTTCTCTACAATCTTTTTCTTTAACTGAGCTAATAACCCATCCTTGCTTAGTATTTCTTTTGGGTTCACCTGGAAAACTAGTTCTGCTATTAATTGATCTGATGTATTTGGTTGTATTGCTTTTTTTGACATACTATAATCTTTATGTAAGTTGTTATTTTTATAAGTATATTTTATACTTTCTTCTTGTTCACTTACAAAAACTTTATTACAGACTCGTGTTGAGCTGTTTTTCTTCTCATAGTTTTTTGTTTTATAAATCTGTCTAGTTCTTCTGTAAGCGTCTGGGTAATGCTAAGCCTTCACCAGACGCTTACTATTAATGTTAATATGATGAACTACGATCAAACTACTTAAAAGGCAAGAAAAGCAATTTTAATCTTAATTACAAACGCTCAACAACCTCAAAATTATTATCCCCACTAATAAGAATATGATCAAATACTCTTTGCTCATTATTATAACAGTAATAATGTTCAATACTACCATTGCTGTTCTCAGCAATATGAACTTTTTTCTTGCTAATACTAGTATTATTATTCACAGCGTCCTTAATTTCCATACAATGTTCGTAGCTTTGCTCACCTGAACTAATCTTGATATGTTTAGCTTTTAATGTTTCAGTTTCGTCTTTTGTGATAACACCTTGTAAAACTTGATTTAATAGACTATATTTTTCTTCAAGTGATGGTTCATAAACATAATCATAGAGCTTTTGATCAAACTCTCCTTTTTCTTCTACTACTTTGCTTTTTAAAGCTTTTTTCTCTGCTGCAAGAGTGATATTGTTAAGCTGGGACTCATATCCTCGTACTGTGCTTGTAAAGTCGTATAGTTGTTGTAATGGAGATTCTGACAAAGTTTGTGTTAAGTCACGATAGGCCGTAGTTGATCTGAGTATAGACTCAATATTACTAGTCTTTTCTAGGTAAAATGAATAGGCATTAATAATAGCACTATAGCCAGTATATGTGGCTATGCCAATACCGTATACTAGACTAAGACATGGTATTGCTGTATATGCTAATAGGCTAGGTAATGCCATATAACCAATAGTAGTAGTAGCAGTCTGGAATGCTTGCGTGTATTCTCCATAATAGGTTTGATATATGGCCTCAGATCCACTTATCATTGCAGACACGCCATTTATACCTTGATACATGCTGTATAGATATGCTGAGTCAAGAGCTACTTTTTTTACATTTTGGAATGTAGGTTCATATATTAATCTTGCTATATCAACAGTAGTATCAAGACTCTTAAATCCTATTGTCGTTTTGTAAATTAAGGCTTGGATATCAGATATTAACTTAGGTAAGAGGTTTTGATACATCTGCTCCTTATTCCCTACCTGTTCTTGAAATGCGTTTATTGTACGAAAGTCTTTATCATTACCACCTTTATCCGGGTGCACTACCAGTTTTATCTTCCTAAAATCCTTCTCACTCCACTGGAATGGATGTTTCTGTAATAATGATTGAACATCAGGAATTGCAGATGACTGTATATAAGGTTTATTAATTACTGCTTTAATAGCTGATAACTCATCATAATATACATAATTAATTAATTTATGGTTGATATAATTATTCTGCATAATCACATCCATTAGAACACCACCTGCATTCATCAAACCATCGCTTAATTTACTCATTACTGTACTTGTAAGTGTATGGATGAATGCAAAGAGACCAGATCCTTGACCTTGAGATGATTGTTCAGGTGAATTATATCTACTACTAGCTAATCCTACTAATGCAGTAGAGCTTACTACACTAAAATCACCAGATTGTATTGGTAAAATAGCACCAATATTTTGCGCAAATAATGCTACCTGTGCTCGACTAGAGCTAACCTCATTATCTACTACTAGCAATACTAAATCTCCAAACATAGTAATTGTCTGTTGTGCATTTAAATGCGTGTATGGTGATAGTAGTTTGCTTAAATAAGTTTCTTCAGAAAGAGTTAACACCTCGAATCTTACTTTAACTTGTTGCATAAATATTGCTAACAGTCTATTACTATCAGTTATCGGCCTATCAACCATTAATGGCGCCTGATTTGATAAAAACCCTATGATTTTACTATTCTCTGAGATTCTTAGCGCATATTCTACTGGATCTAATAATGCATTTTCTAATAATAGTGAATGGACGTAGACTGTCACTCCTTGTGTGCTTCTAGTGCCAGTGAGATAGTAGATAAAGTTCTCTATTACTTCAGGTCCACAATTGTTATAGCATTGTTGCTCTACTGATTTTGTATTAAATATTATTTCTTTTCTTGGGTTATGTCTTTGTAAATGCTCAACTATACTTTCTTTTAATATTATCGGTGGTTCCTGATTCTCTGAGTCTAAATACACTATTACTATATGATCTACTGTAATCTCAAATAAAACCCCTACCCAATGTTTTCCCTCTATATTACAAGGCACTATTACTTTATTAAACCCTTGAACTAGTTTTGCAGTTACTTGAATTAATGTGTTTTTTATAGTATTACCATTCAATTTAATAGCAGGTAATGCAATTATATCTTGTTGAGCTTTTGCATCTTTTAGTCTAAGTAACAAAATATTATCTAATCCATGTTTGTAGTATTTATTATAAAATAATGCTACAGGGCAATATTCTTGGAATTGTTCTTCTAGCTTTAAAGAAGAGCCTTCACCACTAATATTGGGATCGACTATCTGAGTGGCTACTGTACTTAAATCCTGATGTCTTGCTTCTATTTGTGCTAATTCCTGATTAAAGCGATGATTTTGTATGCATGCATTATAAGCGCTTACAGCAGTGTAATAATCTTCATTGTGTTCTATATTTTGAGCTAATAAAAAACTACGTATTTGTTCTAAAGCTTCAATTGCTTTTCTTTTATTATCAGGCCAGTATCCAGTTCTTAAAGTCAAGTAATCCGCAAGATCCTTATTAAAATATATTCCTGTGTATCCTACAATTGCAATACCTCCTTGAAGAGACCACCATGGTCCACAGTAACCACCTTTATCAGTTGCTTTTAGAGTTTTTGTTTCTTCAGTAAATTTTTCAACACTGTGCTCTGTAATGAAGGCATGTTTAGATAATTTTTCATATAAGGATAATAATTTGCCAGCATCTTCCCTAATAGAGTCAAAATATCGATCGAACAACTGTACATCTTTTAATTGTCTGAGAAAATGATGCTCTATTTTATATATACTTGATTCATCTAAATCCTCTAATTTAAAGATATCAACCCAATCTTTATCATCACCTAAATGACGTACTTTCTCTAGAATATTAAATATTGCTTCAGCAAATATATTATTTAATATACTTTCACTAAAAGTAATAGGGATTTTGCTATCCTTAACAAGTACTATATAATTTGCTTCAACTATCACTGCATATTGTAGTTTTGTAGCTACAAACAATATATTTTTTATTATTTGCAATGGCTCTCCAAATATTGCCACAGGATTATCTATAGAAAAATTATTGATGTTTAAAGATTGTAGTTGTAATCTTAAATTGGTGATTAAATATTGAATAAACGCAACATCTACTTGATATAATAAATTATGCATTCGACTTGCACTTTCGCTAATTAACGCTTGTATGACACTAAAACAGTTTTGCTTAGCAATATAATCATTATCATCTAAGTTTCTATATATCTCTCTTAATGCTGAAATTGCAGCTACTGCATTATTTTGCCAAGTACCTGCTCTTAATATTAAATAATCCGCTAATTCTTTGCTGAATAATTTACCCGTATAACCTATTGCTTCAATACCTCCATCAAGCGCCCAATAATCTCCTCCACTGCTGTGCTCTTTAGCTGCTCTTGCCAATATCTCTACTTTCTCCTTGTCTACAGCATTTTTTTTCTTTAATGACCTAAATTCCTTAGCAATTAAATCTTTATGAGTATTTATCTCATGAATATCTTGTTCATCACCACTATTTTCATCCATATCGCTTATAGTAATAGGTAACTCTTGCCCATCTGTTTCTTGTGATTGATCTGAAGATAGTTTATCTCTTTGAACTAGTGCATCTTTGATAAATCTTGCCCATGGCTTACCTTCTACTCTACTCATGAGCACTACAACTTGCTCTTCCATAAATTCTGCAAGACAATACTTAAGCAATCTTACAGCCCCTGCGCCAATTATATCTCCACTCTCACCTAAAGCTTCCCAAAATGATAATAAATGTTGTTCGGTGTGATATCCTGGAATCATAGAGCCACCCACCACACTAAATTGAGCTGCCACAGAAAAAATGAAGTGAAATTTTGGATCATAACGATTTTGCTCTACTAATACTTTAGTTAAATCAAATAAATCCCCTCTACCACTTAAAAGCCCTCTTATTATTCCTAGTGCTGCATAAAATTCCTGATATGTTTCATGGTCAAAGTTTAACCTACTACCATCTTCAGAAACTTTTAATAACCCTGTATCTTCTAGAGTTGTCAATGAGTCTATATCAAAATTAATACTTCTTATGTACCCCGTAATATCTGTGATACCAAATGCCTGTTTAAGTGCATATAACTCTATTACTTGATTATAAGCTCCCATCAAATTAAATATTATGCTTTTTTTCACAATATTTTCTGGCTTAATACCCAGATGTTTTTCTAAAAATAGCATTGATTTAGATAGTATAAATTCCTGGTAGAGTTTAGCAGTATTGCTAATATCTAAATGCTCTAATCTTATATCCGCGTCTGCTGGCAGTTGGTTATCGTTGTTTGCTATATATACCAGAATATGTGGCTTCAATAATTCGCAAAAAATATAACTTTCTAAAGGAATACCTAGAATTTTACTAGAATGCTCATTAAGTCTGGCAGCAACATTATCTGTAACTTTTTCAACAAAAGTATTAAGCACTTCTTCTGCTATTTCAATTTTTCCTAAAATAGCTTTAATATATTGCGCAAAGTATTCTTTGCGTTGTTCTTGTGTATACTCAGTTAATTTATAGAAAACCAAATTCTGTCCTGATGGTAATAATAATTTATTGGCAGCATATGGCCTTGTAGTAATTAATAGCGATACTTCCCTAGGTATTGTTTGAATCCAATGATTTATTAATGCCAATGCTTTAGCGTCCTTTACTTCATCAAAACTATCCAAAACTACTAAAACTCTACCCTTTATATGCATATCTTGTTGTAATGCCTCATATTCCCACTGATGATGTATATTGACAAATGCTGCTAAATTAGGCTGGCCTTGATTATCAAATTGTAACTTAGGGAGCGGTATTTTTATAGCCCAAATTGGGAGGGATACATCCTTGGATAATTTATGCTGTTCTACTATATTTCTACAGAATGAAGTTTTTCCATAACCTGCAGGTGACATTAGTACTGATAATTGTCCACTAGTAGTAATATCTTTTAAAAATTCCTCTTGTGCACCTTGATATGAAAAATCTATACCACCAGCAAAAGGTAAATAGAGATTACATGGGTTTTCAATAACTTTTAACCTCGCTGTTGTAAAACCTTCAACTGGCTTTAACACAATATATTTTTTCTGATCAAGATTTGCTGGTTTTGTTGTTAAAATATAAATTTTACTACGTTCATCATTATCTATAACAAGGTTGGGATTTTTTAATAAAATAAAATCTGCTTTTTGCCATTTTATTAAATCAGCTTCCATATTTTTAACTACAGCAAATCTTTCTGGATTATCTTGAAATAAAATTCTTAATTCATCCAAAAGTTGGTTATCTTCCATCCCTTCAACAATATAATACTGAGCATTTTTTCTAGTAATAATCGATAAATCATAATATCCTTCACCGAGCTCCATTTGGTTTGGTATATATACACCATATGGTATTTCAGATTCAGCTGTTACTTGTTCCTCATGAGCATGTTCAATTATTTGAGCAAGATATTGAATGTTCTTCATTAATTCATAAATATTACCAAGCTTGTGATCAATAATATCCTGAATTTTATATTCCTTTCCTGCTAGAGTTATATAATGATTTTGATACTGCTTACATAATGCTTGAATTTGCTCATCTGAAAGTGCTTCAAGTGAATTTTCTTGAGGCTCTAATTCCAATAAAGATTGTGGAATAACTACATTATTCCGTGTTATAAGAACGACCTTAACATTGCCCTGGTTTTTTATAAGATTAACAATATTGCGAACTTGTTGCTCAGAAAATTCAGCAATATTATAGCAGTTTACTACTAAAAATTTAGTCGATTCACCTTGAAATATTGCAGTAATATCTTGTACTAACTTATCACTGTATTCTATATAAATCCATTCAGCATCCTTTAAATCTTTTAGCTCCTTTATTGTTCTATAAACTATTGGTTTTGCACTATTACCCTTGAGAATTTGAAGTTTTTGCTCAGCTTTCTTGGGGGCACTCAAAAATTCCAGTAATTTTTGATTTATAAGCCCTTGTAGATCTAACGGATAATCAGTAAACTCTTCTGCAAAAGTTTGGGTAAAACGTAGAAAATAGAAGCGATTTAAATCTGCCTGCTGTGCAGCATTCCGTTGATTAAATTGATCGCTGGTTAATATACAGGTATTCCTTTCTCTAAACCATTCAAGCATCAAATGCACTATTCCTGTATAAGATTCTTGTACCCCAATGTTAACCTGAGCTCCTATTTCTTGTTTTATAATATCAAATAACTGATCAACATTTGGCTGAGCAGTTTTAATAATAAATTCGTCTAAAAATTGATTTATTGGTGTGGTATCTACAGAATCAAAATCTTGCCTTTTTCTTAAAACTTCTAAGGCATCTTTTATACAACCAATTTCAAATTTACCCGATACTTTATTCCAGGTATCATCTTCTGTATATTCAGCTAAACGTCCAGCAAATTCTTCGTTTTCTGAAGCTAATTTGATTACAGCTAACACCACATGTTTATCTATTGCTTCTTCTCCCTTACCCTTTCCAACATTGCTTCCATTCAATGATATTTTTTTATTGTGAGCCCCTGCTAACTTATTAGTTACAATCCTAGTGGCTTTAGTAATCTCTTGTTCAAACTTATCTAGCGCCAGATCTTCTATTTCTAATTCTTCTGCTTCTTCTGGCTTTATAGTTTTTGAATGTTGTGCTATTGCCTTAATAAACTCTTCTCTTTTCTCTCCCTTTATAATTCTATAACTTGGTATAGCTTTGAAAGAAGCGGGCAACGCAAATTCGTCATTTTCAACTTGCACTGCCTCAATATATCCATCCATTCCTTTGAGCCCTTTATTAGAAAAGAAAATAAATTTAGTTTCTGTCCTGCCCCCCTATAATGATGCCAGATTTAAGTTAGTAGTTTAAAAAAAGA
>CAZEVK010000034.1:0-13611 GCA_964515755.1 uncultured Rickettsia sp.
GAGCAAGCGACTGTTAATCGCTTGGTCGCTGGTTCGAATCCGGCCCGGGGAGCCAATTTATAAAAATCTCCTTAATCTTTAATAAAGAGCTCTTCTAAGAAAGCAGATTTTAGTTGCAAAGCTGGCTTTATTAGTAAACAATATCTTATAAAGTTTTAATTAAAAAGGATAAAAAATGTTATATAGTTTGGGAGCGTTTTGCGCTTTAGCTTTTTGTGGCTTAGTATATGTTTATGTAAAAATTGGCAATACAGTTATAAAATGGATTGGGCTAAGTGTCATAACCATAATTTTAATAATACTAATAGGCACAACTTTTATGAAAATCACTGGCTTTGTTGTAGACTTACCGCAAATTGCGAAAGAATTTAAAGGTAAATAAAAGGAAATGATTTTAATTCTGAAGATGCACTATCTCGTTTATATTTTAAAGAAATGGTTGAGCAAAAATTGATAATTATACATACTATCAAATACTACTTGAGCTAGCATAAATTCTAATAATGTACAGAAAGTTAACATTAATGAAAGCGCTTTTAAGCTGTTTTTTAGACTAAAAAATTAATTATATCAATCCAACTGTGTTCTTCCTATTATTTCGGATTGAGAGTTACATATTCCATTAAATTCTGTTTCTGTAATCATATTTAAATTTGTTTTTTCTACCATCTCAGACTGGTAATTACATAATTCGTTAACTTCTGTTTTAATAACCACACTGTAAAACAACAAAGCAGGATCGTGGATAGCTGCTTTAGAATCGAAGCAAGATAAAAGCTTAATTATTGGCTCAGTTATTTCCCCCTGACTATTTAAAGTATAATATACTCCTGCATCTTTAATAGGATTCCATTTTGTTAATATATGGAGCTCACCATTAGCGACAGCTAAATTACATTTTTCAGTGTCTTCAAACTGAACATTTGTAAAATATTTAAATAATTTATGTAGATGGTGAGCAACCAGAAATGTAGGAGCAAATGCTAAATTATTATATATCAATGAACCGAATACTCCATAATAAACAACAGGTATTAATGGAGCAAAACTTGATAAGTGAGTATATGCTAAACCATCAGCTAAGCTGGAAAGGACTTTAGTATATAATACCGCAGCTTCAGGATTCTCTAAACCAGGTGACTCAACAGCTAATACCTTGCGGTTATTAAATAGTTCATGTTGCGCTATGATACCACCCAAAGAAACACCTACATGAGTAATTTTGTATCCAGGATAATTTTTAACAATTGTGCTAGTAAAACTTATAGCAAGAGTTAAATGGATAACAGGTGGTAGACCTAGACCATAACTTATACAAGAAAATATATCCAATATATCCATAAAATTATGAATAAATGTTCCTTCGTGACTGATTATAATTTCTTTTTGTTGTTGATTTTTATAGGCTACCCCATAATAGCCAAGGTTAGTAAAAAAAAGTTGATTTGAATCTCTAACATATTTCCATTCATTATCATTTATTTTAAACGCTGGATTAGAATTATGATGAGGGGTAAGTAAAGCCAATTTAAAATAAAAGGATTCTCTTGGGCTAGATGTAGTAATTGGATTAAAATATTCCGAATGCATCAGACAACCTTAGTTAGTTTAGATAATTATTGTGAAAGTTATGCTGCTATTAATCAACTTAACTAGTTCTATTTGTATTGAGTAGAGTAATGATACTTATAAATGTAGAGAAGTTAAACATAGCTTTGGTTTAATGCTAAAAGTAAATTCACTTAAACTGCATAGACTTTAACTCTTGAAATTTAAACTCTTTCTAGAATTTTTTAGCTATAAGAAGCATGTCACTCCTATAGAAAGCTTATATCCATCGATTTTTTTAGAGAAATCTTTGCTCAATGCATATTTTCCATAATCAAAATATTTTGCACTTACTTCTAAATTAATTTTTTGACTAAGCATAACTTTTGTACCAAGTCCAAGTTCTAAACCTAGTGTTTGTGTTGTTCTTTTTTTAAGTAAATGACCACCTACAATATCTTTAGAGAATTGAGTACTCTTAGACTCTCCGAAAACAACACCAAGACCTCCAGAAATATATGGAGTAAATAATCCGCTCTGTTCGAAAAACTTTAATTTCGCAGATAAAATCAAAGTATTTAACTTAATTGATGTAGAAGAGCCAGAAATATTGGTACAATTATTAGTGGTAGTTGTAGTATTTGTTGCGGCAGCAGCAGTTGATGTACCACATATATCTCCTTTTGTAAGAAAAGTTGATTCATTATTTGCACAATAGGAGGACGAAGTAGAAGTGGAAGGTTTAGCAAATCCAAACCATTGTTTATTATCAATTGCACTTGAACTAGACTTATTAACTTGATTAAAGTAAGTATTAGTACTTGAAGTAATATTAACACCAGATTCTTCAGAATGTAATTCTGATTGACCAAACATAAGCTCAGCTTCTAAATAAGGTGATATAACATATCCAGCTCCAGCAGTATAGTAATTTGAAAAAGTTAAGTTTTGCTCTCCTTGTTTTTTGTCTTTAAAATTTAACTTTTTATATACAGGTGATTCAAATTTTAAATATAGATCATCATACAAAGTTTTAGCATAACATTGACTGTCTACTAAAAATAAATTTGTTATTCCTAAGAATAAACATCTAATTATAGGTTTATTTATTACTACTAATTTCATAATTCATCATGTGAAATAGATGGACAAAACATAGTTTGAGCTAAATTAAATGTCTCAAGACATATATAGAATTCCAAAAAATTATCAGGCATAGAATAATTAGTAAAATCTTTACATACTAATTCTATATTTTTATCACTGGCTTTTTCTAATAACTTACAACCATCAATGAATAATTTGAAAGTATTCTCTAAAATTTTTTTCACTTCAATCTCATCTTCTTTCAAAATGCTGACAACCTCTTTATTAGGTGCTTTTGTGTTCTTGTTTGTATTAACAAATGCCTGAATTTGTTGACCATTGACATTGTACTTAAATGTATTAAGTAAGTCTGGTTTTGAATAACCAATTTTAGAACCACTTTTAAAAGACACGAAAAAATTTGGTTGAAAATCATATGCGCTATTACCAGAAATTTCTCTAAACATTAAAAAAGAATAAGCAAAGTAATCATTTGCAGCTGTAATAGGTATTTCAGTCTTAATCTTTCCCATTTCCAATCTACACAAATACATGGTTGGTATTTGGAAGCTTAAAGAATTTTCCCCAAGCACATTTTTTACAAACTTTTTATGCGCGTAGTTTAAATGAGCTTTAATTGAAGTTGCTATAGTCTTAGAAATCTGGAAGTAAAAAGCTTCTAAACTTGCTATTTCATATTTCTCTTCTATTGTGTAGCCACCCATTTTTATATCACATAAATTAACTTCTTAATCACGATAAGGAACTTGATATCAAATGCTAACAAAAAAGCAGTATAAGACCTATAACTCATCATGAGTAGTTAAAGCACCTAAACATTCTAATTTGCCACTATGCATTTCATGCAAAGCCATCAGAGCTTCTGGGTATTCCTGAGCAACAGCTTCACCAAGCCATCTTTCAGCAAGTTCAGGATCTGGAGCTGCTCCATTTCCCTTACATATAGCTTCAAATACCATAAACTGAGCACCTGCGTGCTTTAATTCAGCAGCTTGTTTGAACCAATTTACGCTTAAAGGAAGATCTTGTTTTGCTACTTTTGCCTCAGAGTAAACCAAACCTAATGTGTATGAAGCTTCAGAATAATCCTGGTTAGCAGCTTTAGTCAGTAAATCAATACCGCGAGCTAAATTACTCTTTACCAATTCTCCATCTAAGTAAATTTTACCTAATGTATATAAAGCTTCAGGATAATTTTGATCAGCAGATTTAGTCAACAACTTAATACCATGCTCTTGATCTTGCTTTACCAATTTTCCATCTAAATAAATTTTACCTAATGCATACAAAGCTTCAGGATAATTTTGGTCAGCAGATTTAGTTAATAAATCAATACCGCGTACTAAATCTTGCTTTAAACCTTTTCCTTCTAAATAAGAACTACCTAATACAAATCGAGCACCAGTATGATTTTGCCCAATAGCTTTATTAAGCCAATCAACAGAAGTGTCGCAAGCTTTATCTTCTTCAGAAGCAAAAAAACTACTAAGTTTACCAAAAAAGCCAGGTTCAGCTTTATTTGCATCCTGAATGCATTTTTTTAAATCTATAGAGCCTAGTAAATATTGAGCGCCTGCATGGTCTAATTTAGCAGCTTTTGTAAACCAATTTTTAGCTAGTTTAATATCCTGTCTTCTAATTTTTTCTTCAAAATATATTAACCCTAATGCATATGAAGCTTCAGAATAATCCTGATTACCAGCTTTAGTCAGTAAATCAATACCACGCTCTAAATTTCTCTCTACTAATTGTCCTTCTGAGTAAATTTTACCTAATGCATATAAAGCTTCAGAATAATTTTGGTCAGCAGATTTAGTTAATAACTCAATACCACGTTCTACGTCTTTTTTTACTCCTTTACCTTTCAAATAACAATTACTCAGTACAAATTGAGCGCCAGGATGTTGCTTTTCAGTAGCTTTATTAAGCCAACTAATAGCAACTCCTGTATCGCTATTCATATCATCAGTACCTTCTAGGTAAACTTTACCTAAAGCAAATTCTGCTTCAACATATTTTTGTTTTGCTGCTTCCTTAAGCCAGCTAATAGCACTTGCTGTATCAGGCTTTATATCATCAGCACCCTTTAGATAAAAAATACCTAAAGTATATTGTGCTTCAATATGCTGCTGTTTAGCAGCTTTAGTGAGCCAATCAACAGCAACTTTTGTATCACGCTTTATACTATCAGTGCCTTCTAAGTAATTTTTACCTAGAATAAATTGCGCTTCAATATGTCTTTGTTTAGCCGCTTCATCAAGCCAATTAATAGCAGCTGCTGTATCAAGTTTTATATCATCAGCACCCTTTAGATAAAAAATACCTAGAGTATATTGTGCTTCAACATATTTTTGTTTAGCAGCTTTAGTGAGCCAATCAATAGCAACTTTTGTATCACGCTTTATACTATCAGTGCCTTCTAAGTAATTTTTACCTAGAGCAAATTGTGCTTTTGCATTACCTTTTTCAGCTGCTTTAACAAGATAGTCTTGTTTTTCGCTACCAATTGCTACTAATGAAGCTGAATCTTTACTTTTAATTTCCGACATATTAATTCTACAATAAATTATTGATTAAAATTTTTTAAAGTTCTGACCAATCAAATTCTTCGTAAACTATAGCTCCACAAAGTTGATCATTTTTTGCTAAATTAAATATCTCAAGGCATGTGTGGAGTTCTAAGAAGTGATCAGGGCTAGCAGCATCACTAAAACTTACACAAGCTAATCTTGCATTTTGGTCAGTAGTACTTTTCAATAAATTACAAGAATGAGCGTACTCAGCAAAAGTGTTCTTTAAAATTCCTTCTACTTCTGTTTTATCTTCTTTCAAAATAGTTACAGCTTCTCTATTAGGCATCTTTTTATTATTGTTAGTATTAATAAATGCTTGAACTTGTTCACCATTAACATTGTATTTAAATGTATTAAGCAAATCAGGTTTTGCATAAGGAACTTTAGAGCCGCTTTTAAAAGAAACAATAAAATTTGGTTGAAAATCATACGCTTTACTCCCAGACACTTCTCTAAACATTAGAAAAGAATAAGCAAGGTAATCATTTGCTGTAGTAATAGGCATTTCAGCTTTTACTTCTCCATCTTCCAAACTACTTAAATACATAGCTGGTCTTTGGAAGCTTAAAGAATTTTCTCCAAACTCTTTTGCAATGAATTTTTTTTGCATATGGTTCAAATGTGTTTTAATCTGAGCTATTAATTTTACATTCAGTAATTGGTATTCACGTACAGCTTCATCAAGAAGTTGCTTATCCTGGATTCCAATTTGCGCATGCATAGCTACTTGTGCACGATCAGAAAGATCTAATTCAGATGTTTTTGTTTTATAATCTCGAGTAGAAACTAACGCACTCGCATATTGATTTTTTACATTGTTATTGTCAGTTGCCATTTCATTAAACCTCATTTTTAATGTTAAAGTATTATTATTTAATTTATTATTATTAAAATTTTAACTAAATCTAATTTAATTTATTTTTATTAAACTTTGTGCACAATATTAACCTTTTTTATTGATGTCAATATCTTTTTTAAAATATTAATACAATTTCAATATATTAATATAATTTCAAAATATTTAAGATGTTAATACAGTTTCAATACATCCAGCTTTAAATGAAAATAGGTAACTAACTTTTAGTGGATTTAGTTTAGGTAGTCTTTGCGTTCTTAAGTTACCAAAATGGAATAGCAGAAATGACAATGAGCTATTTTTAAGACAGTCACATATCTGCTTCAACTTTAAGAATGATTATTTAAAGCTAATCAACTTAGTAAAGTAAATGAACTAATGATATGATGTATTTTCATAAAGATGATCTATACTTTTTACTTATATTTATATAAGGAAGCGCGCAAAAAGAATTATTCAGAGTATGTTAAAGTCATTTAATTAAAGAAATGTGCCAAAACGTGTTAGTATCAACAGTATCATTTAAATAAATATTCACATATCTGAATTTTTTGAAGAACATAGCGATATATTTTAAAATGCTTTAATTTATATAATTCACAACATTTATTATGAAAAGCTATTCCCTTTCAATTTATAATTTGTGAGCATTTTTCAATATTAAATTTTAAAACTTCTTCAGAAAATGGTTTGTTAATATATGCACAAGCACCTAATTTTATAACGTTTTCTAATTCCTCAGAGTCTACAATACCTGTTTGAATTATTATTGGGATATTTTTGATTTTCTTAATTTTCTTTAAACGCTGTAGTAACTCTACACCATACATATCTGGCAACATTAAATCTAATAAAATTACATCAACTAAATTGTTATTTAGTTTAAAATAATTAAGCGCCTCATTAGCTGATCCTAATATTGTAACATCGTAATTATAGCTTTTTAACATAAGACTTATAGATTGCTGTATCGAAAGATCATCATCGATAACCATGATATGTTTTTTATTGGCTAATCGTGCAAATGGAATTGTAAACGTAAAAATAGATCCTGCTGGCTGATTTTCTTCAACCCATATCTTACCGCGATGTGCCAAAATGATATCCTTACAAATAGCTAAACCAAGGCCTATGCCACCAGTTTTTGATTTAGTTCGTGAACTTTCCTCAAATAATTCAAAAATTCTATCCTTTTCATCTAAAGGCACCCCTACACCATTATCAGCTACAGAAACACCAATATACTTACTATCCATATTAAAAACTCTAATGGTAATTGGCTTGTCTTTGCCGCCATATTTAATAGCATTAGATAATAAATTTCTTATCACTTGTTTTATACGCTCAGCATCAAGAAGTGCACTTACATTTACCAAATCATCTATTTGTAAAGTAATTGGCTCTGTAAGATACTTAAATTCAGCTATAACTTCCTTTAACATTAAAGTTATATCGTTACTTAAGTAGTCAAAAGTTAGCTTTCCACTCCTTATTTTTGAAGCATCAAGTAATTTATTTACTAATGACATTAGCCTGTCTTGGTTGTCTACTATGGTTTTTAAATAAGTTCTTTTTTCAAAGTCATCTATACCATCCCATTGATCATATAACCCATTAGCAATAGTAGTAATATTGTGTAAAGGAGTTCTAATCTCATGGCTTAAATTATTAAGAAAACTCCTTTTCACTTCCAAGGCACTACTTAATTGATAAACTTTGTTCATATACTTTTCTTCTAATATCTTTTGTTGAGTAATATCAATAGAAACGCCAAGTATACCAACAGCTTCTTGCTGAGTATTTATAAGCGGAGATTTCTGGCTAAGAAAAGTATATTTTTGGTCATTGATTATTACAGACTCTTGCAGAGTCTCAGTTCTTTTGGTACTTATAATTAACTTATCATTATGAACAATATTATCTCTTGCTTTTTTATCCCAAGGTAAATCAAAATCAGTTTTTCCCACAACTTCTGATCCGTGCTTTAAACCCAAACTTGCTGCCTGCTTATCATTACAGCCAAGATAAACTCCCTTTATATCTTTCCAATATATATGGCCTGGCATATTAGCTATAATATTTTCAAGCGTAATTTTATGCATATCCTTTTCTTTCAGTATTTGATGTTCTCTGGAATGCTGATCTGACATGTCTATAGACATGCCAACTATACCTACGACTTTTCCTGTAGAATCTAGAAGTGGAGATTTGTGGCTAATCATCATCACTTTTTTACCCTTAACAAGATTTAGTTCCTCTACAACCTTAGCCTTAGCTGTACTCATAATATTCAAATCTGAATTATGTATTTTGTTACCCAGTTCAGGTCCAAAGACATCATAAGATGTTTTGTATAACACTTCTTGTAAACTTTTTGCTCCAAGAGCATCAAGTTGCTTTTTATTGCAACCTAAAAGCCTTCCTTCTCTATCTTTCCAATGTAATAGACCAGGCATATTATTTATAATATTTTCTAATGCAAAAGATGAGTTGCTGTTATTTAAGTTAGCTTGTGTTGTATACATACTAGATTTTTTGAATCTTAATCCGATAGGAGCAAAAAGATGTTGATACTGAGCGTCTACAAGTCTTGCATATGTTGCGTTTAGTACTTTATTCCTCACTGGTGGATAAAGATCAAAATCGCTGCCCAAACAGAACCACGAGCACATACCTGCACATTCTTCCTTAAGATAGCGTATAGATAACTCCTTTCCTCTTACGTAATCAATTTCATGTAAACTATTATTATGCTGCTTACGTAATCTATCTAAATAAATTTCTACGTATTCATTTATTATATTTGCATATTCACGATCGTTTTTGTATAGCTCACAAACTTTTTTATAATACTCATTAAATTCTTTATTATTTAGCCATTCATCCCATCTCGAAATAGTATAAGGAATTGTAAGACTTTCTATAGCATTTTTATTTCTTTCCAGCCATCTATCTCCTTCCTTTTTAGAATAATCATATAAATCTTCTGGTGTTTTAAGAGGCCTGGTTATAGCATAAGTATATCTTTGTAGGGTATCGCATACTGCTATTATGCAACTTTTAAAGGTTTTATTTACTAGCTCTAGAGTTGATTTAAATTTTAATGCCTCATGTTGACCATTACCAACACTAATCGTAATTAAACAGCAAGAGTCTTTAAATTTCTTCTTCTGAGCTATACTAGCATTAGTAAAAGAAACTTTATATACTACGTATTCTGTCTTAGATAACATATGTCAGCTCCTCTTCTTTTGCAGTAAAAATTTATTTACTGTAAAATATTATCAAAATAGTTACATACCACAGGTAATAAAACTCACAAAAAACCCTGTCATTAAAGTGCAATCTTGTTTCTAAATAGACATGCCAGTCAGCACGTGGTTGCTTAACATTGAATTCAAGAGAGGTTAAAAGCGATAATGTACCAAAACTTTTTTCTTTAAAAAATTTAATAGCTTGGGGAATAAAAACAAGAGCATTAAAAAATAAATTACATATAAATATAAAGTTTATGGTATAGTTAATCAAATCTCACCTCTATATTTAGTTATGGAAACTACTTTAAATCGTTTTACTTTCTAAAATAAAAAATTAATCAGTAACAAACATCGTGGTATAAACGGCAGCTGATATGCTCCCACCAACTACAAAAAGCTGAATTAAGATATTGGCATAAAAATGAAATTTGATAATATAATCTACTTACATAAATCATGCAGAAGTTTAAATTACAACCAATAGAAATAAAAAATATTTGTATCTTAAATCTTTTGCTTATTAACAGAGCACTATTTATAACTGCGCTAGTCAGGCTGTAAAAAAATTTTATACTCTTATCAGTTATAACAATCATTAAAATATTATCGCATATATTTTTTGGCTTTTACTTTTTTGCTAACACAAAATTTTCATAAAAAAACAAATTACTAAACAAAATTTAACAATCAATTTAGTTATTAATAATGATTAGTATAATAATTATTGCTAATTCTACAAGCATAAATTAAAGTATTTAAATAAATAAGCGATACTTCATTATTACTATGTCAAGTAAAAATTTTGATATTGATTAAGAAATAATACAAGCGCTATCCAGGCCTTCATATAGTTAATACTAAGTAGTTTTATACCTTAACTACTGATCAACAAATGAATTGAATAAAGAAATTATTTTTATATATTTATACTCAACTTTATAAGTAACGAAACTTAGATAACTTAAGAAGTTTAATTAGAAAGAATTTTGTATACAATTTATTGAAAAAAGTTTTGATTAAAGTTCATGCATAGCAATAATTGTTCTACTATTTTCAGACTACCAACACATAAATTTAGATTTGATACAAATCTCAAAAAAGTAGCACGGGATCAAATCTATTTTGATCATACCAAAACTTTTTACTGTGGATGTAACTTTTTTCCAAATACTCAAGGTGCATCCGGTGTTATCGAACCATCAAATTGCGGTTATAAGATCAAAAATTCAAATTCTAATAGAGGAAAAAATCTTGAGTGGGAACATATAGTTCCAGCATCAGCTTTTGGTAAGCATAAAAACGCTTGGATTAATCACAAAAAAGAGGAGTTTTGTGGTGTTAAAAGTAAAAGTGGAAGAGAATGCACTAGAAAGTTTGATGACAAATTCAAAATGATGGAAGCAGATTTATATAATTTAGTTCCAGAAATAGGAGAATTAAATTCAGACCGTTCTGATAAGTTATACGGAAAAATAGACGGAGAAAAACGCGAATATGGAGAGTGTGATTTTGAAATATCCAGTAAATCTAAACTTGTAGAACCAGCTGAGCATATTCAGGGGAATATTGCTAGAACATGGCTTTATATGTATATGACATATGGTCCAGAAATGCTACCAACCTCTGACAAAGAATTAAAAATGTTTTGCGACTGGCATAATTATTATCCAGCAAATAACTGGGAAAAAATTATGGCTGAAAGAATAACTATTATTCAGGGGAACTTAAATCCATACATTGATGGAAGTTTTATAGAATGTCAGGAAATTTGTGGAGTTATTAAATCATCTCATGATGATTTATAAATAAAGCTAAACACAAACGATATTGCATACCCTTAATAATTCGTTATAATCCTGTAAAGTACTTATAAGATTCAACGTAATAACAATGCCGCAAGTAACCACCTTACCTATAATTGCATGTTTACAATCTTTATCACCAGAGTTAGTTACGATTCTTACATTAATTCTGTGCTACAGCTCTATAATAGTGATAACAAAATTTTGGCAAAAAGAAGGGCTTTACATATATATCGTTATAGCAATCATAGCTTGTAACATGCAAGTACTAAAGGCTATAGAGTTTAGTTGGTATAGTGAGCCAATAGCGCTCGGCACTCTAGTTTACGCTTCAACATTTTTAGCAAGCGACGTTATCACTGAACTATATGGAGCAAACGCTGCTCGAAAATCTATCTGTTTAGGCTTCGCTGGATCTATCTTGCTACTTCTACTCATGATATCCGCATTAGGTATAAAACCTCTTAATATAACAGATGCTTCAGAACATGCCCATTTCAATGAAGCACATAATGCTCTTAGTATAATTTTTTCGCCTAATGCTGCTATTTTAGTAGCAAGCTTAACCGCATATATAACCAGTCAACTTACGGATATTTTCATTTTCTCTAAATTAAAAAAGCTTACTCAAAATGCTTATTTATGGCTAAGGACCTTATTCTCTACAGCAATTGCTGCTTTAATCGATACAGTAATATTTAATATTTTTGCGTGGATTATATTTGCTCCGCAACCAATTGGCTGGCACAGTCTTATTTTTACATATATAATCGGTGCGTATGTTTTACAAATGTTAGTAGCCATATTTAACATACCTACATTTTATTTATTATTAAAAATTATTCGTAAGCTATAATGTACCGAAATTTTAATTTTGAAATCACGACACATGATCCAAATTCGAATGCGAGATGCGGAAAACTAACCACTCCACACGGGATAGTTGAAACACCAAATTTCATTTTTTGTGCTACGAAAGCCGCAATAAAAGGTTTAACTCCTACTGCAATGAAAGAAGAAAACACTCAAATTATCCTTGCTAATACTTATCACTTAATGCTTCAACCAACTTCCGAAACAGTAAAAAAATTGGGTGGGTTACATAAAATGATGGGCTGGGATAGACCAATGTTTACAGATTCTGGAGGTTATCAAATATTTAGTTTAGGACATGGCTCTATTTCTAGTGAAATAAAAGGCAAACGAAATAATACTAGGCCCAATACGTTATTAAAAATTACTGAAGAAGGAGCAAAGTTTAAGTCTTATATTGATGGCTCGCTTCATCTTTTAACTCCAGAAAAAGCAATAGAGATTCAACAAAATTTGGGAGCAGATTTAATTGTAGTTCTTGATGAATGTACACCATTTCATGTTGATAAAACATATACCACAAACTCAATGCACATGTCACATAGATGGGCTTTGAGATCTCTTGAAAAATTTAAAAGAGAAAACAATTATACACAAGCTTTGTACGGGATTATTCAAGGAGGAGTTTATGAAGATTTACGTAAAGAAAGCGCTAATTTTGTTAATAATGAAGAATTTTTTGCTCATGCAATCGGCGGCTGCTTAGGGTCTAATAAAAATCAAATGCACAACATAGTAGGTACCACTATGAGCAAACTATCACCTAACCGCCCTGTTCATTTATTAGGAATTGGCGGAATTAGTGATATATTTAATGGCATAAACTATGGAATCGATACATTTGATTGCGTTCACCCTACTCGTTTAGCGCGCCATGGAGGAGCACTTGTTTCAGGCTCTCTAAAATTAATAGAAGATGATCACTCTAATACTGAGCATTTTAATCTGCTTAATAGTAGATTTAAATTGGACGAAAAGGCGATTGATCCCACATGCAGTTGTTCTACTTGCAAAAATTTCTCAAGAGGATATTTACATCATTTATTCAAAGCTAAGGAAATATTGGGGCTACAAGCATTAACGCTACATAATGTTCATTTCATGAATCGGCTGATGTATTCAATACGTAATGCAATAAAGCATGGAACATTGGAAAAAGAAAGAAAAAATTGGATAAAGTGCTAACTATCTTTCAAAAATGCACTTAAATTTGCAATTTAAATCTTTGAAAACCATTACAATCGAAAATAAAATCTTCAGCCACAATGAAAGATTGCTATTCAGCACAGAACTTAAAAATAGCTTCCTTTTAACAATCATTATTGGATTGGCGTAAAGAATAAATTATTTCCATATCTCTTTTGGGTAGCAAATAAGTAAAACAGGAAAAAGCCAAATCTTTAAATCATTTTTATAAATTTATCAAAAATTTTTGACTTTAATTTATTGAACCACTCTATAAACTATTTTTAACTACTTTATATATGAGCACTATATCTAATAAGAACCATCAAAACTCTAGTTTTTTTAAGAATTAAGATGGTACCCGCGGCCGGACTTGAACCGGCAAGGACTAATGTCCCACGGATTTTAAG
>CAZEVK010000035.1:0-12962 GCA_964515755.1 uncultured Rickettsia sp.
GATTTAATGTGAGGCAACGGCTATGCAATAGTTAGAATTTTGATGAGGCAATGCGCTATATAAAGAATACTAGTATTCAATATGCCAATTTTCTTGATCTGAGTAATACTCTCAAAAAACAACCTGTATATTTTATGGCAATTGAGTATGCAGTAAGTAATATTATTAGTTATTTAGAGAAAATTAGCTCATTACATCATAACTTTCTACCTAAACTTTTACAAATTGAGCTTAAAACATATGGAGATTATATAAAAAATGGTAATATATATGTGGATTTATTAGTATCTAATCAAATTGAACAATTTTTAATTCGTTATGCTTGCATCTTAAGCAACCAAGTAAAATTAATACTTCAGCATTTAGAAGTAGAAGATATTGATAGTAATGATATGGTACTTGAGAAAAAAAGTTGGTGGGAAAAAGCTAGCATTGAGGAAATAAAGATAAAGCTTATTAAAATATCTGAGTTTGGACAACAAGCAAAACAGATTTTTGATAGTGAATCAGAACTGCAGGAAAAATTATCTAGATTAAAAGAGATAATAGAGAATCCATTAGCTGATATATTAAAGGGACTAGCTCAGGAAAAGCCCCTAAAAAGTCTAATACCAGATAGATTAATTTACCTTACAAAAATATTTAATGAGTTAGCCGTACTATATATCTACAAAGCTAAAATAACAGAGAATCTAGAATATTATACTGATGCAACCAAATTTTATCAGTATACATTAAGTATAAGTAACAAAGAACTAGAAAAAGCAAAAGAAGATCGCATAACGTTTGAAAATCAAGAGTTTTATGAAAAGCAAATTGAATATTCTTACAATCAATTAAATAGCATAAAACAGACATTATTAGCCATTGTTAATAAAAATTCCAATATAAATGCAACAATATTAACTGAAGTAAGATTAGAAAGTCAAACTGATATGTTGATATTATCTGGATTAAGAAAAAAAACAGAAACTAGTTTAAAGGTAATAGATAAATATCTGGAAACGACCGAGCAGGATCTTCATAAAACAGAAGAAATGTTTATCAGTAAATCAAGGAGTTTATTTCAAGATATCTCAAAAGAAATAAACTTGTTTTTAGTAAAAATAATTAAGGAAAGTGAAGAAGTTATTGGAGAACCACCATGTAATTATACAGTTATAGGATTGGGATCGTTGGCCTTGCAACAAATAACACCATATTCAGATTTTGAATTTGCAATATTAACAGAAAATGATATTTACAAAAAAAGTAGTAAATTAAAAAAGAGTAATTACTTTATAAATTTATCTCACCTTATTCATTTTAGAGTAATTAATTTTGGGGAAACAATAATACCTACAAGTAAGTATGGTATTGATTTGGAGCATTTAATAACACGAGGTGTTAGCTTGGATTTAGGTGGCAGAACTCCTCTTGGCAGAATAGATAAAGATAAGCCATATGAGTTAATTCAAACCCCAGAACAAATGGCAAACTATTTACAAGATAAATATGTTCATGTTGATAAGGCCTTACCATATATTTTAGAATCATGTATTTATATATATGGTAATAAAGATTTGGTACAAAAATACCAAGCAAATGTAACATACTTTTTGAATCAAGTGAATAATGAAGGAATAAAAAATTATGAAACAAGAGCAATAAAAAGGCTGAAAGAAGGAGCAATAGAATATAATTATTTAAATATTCCTAACAAACCATTTACTACGCAGATTAAAGGAAATATAGAGTTATATGAGCCCCAATTAATAGGATTAGAAAATGAGGGACGGTTATTTAATGTCAAACAAGAAATATATAGATTAGCAGATCGGTGGTTATATGATTTATCCTCATATTACGGAATACAACCCAAAAATTTATGGGATTCTATAGAACAACTTCAAGATAAAAAAATAATCGGAGCAATAGAGCAAAGTAAGGAGGCGTCACACCATTTATTATATGCAGCAAGTTTTGCAACCACCTTAAGACTCAGAGCCTATTTATATAATAAAGCTCAAAAAGAAACAGTAAGTGTTTTTGTAAATAATCAAGGCAACAAAGAAAAGCAAGTAAAAGAAGCATTTCCTTTGCCTGAACGAGAGCTGCAAGAAAATGGAAGCTTTTTTAAGTTTTTTTATACTGCTCTTTCTTTATATACCTTAATACAAAAATTTTCTGAATCTACTGAAAAAGAAAGAGAAATTATTTTTATTAATAGTTTATTTTATGATGATAATGCAATGAATAAAGGCTTTATTTACTCAAAATTAATGAATTATGAGAAAGCAGCTATAGAGTTTCAAAAGTCAATATCACAAGAAAATGAGCACTCTTTACCAGGACAAAAGAATTTAAACATTCAATCTCGTATAATGCTTGGTAGAATTTATAATGAGCAAGGAAATCAGCAACAAGCCATATCAATTTATGAAGAAATCTTACATTTCAAAGATCATCTTAATCCATTTGATTTAGGACATATATTAAATAATTTGGGTAATGTATATAAAAGTATAGCTCAATATAATAAGGCTCTCGAATGTTTTAAGGATGCAATAAAATTTATAGCAGATGAAAGTGATCCTTTTAATAATTTAGGGGAAGTATACTATGCTAAGGAAAATTATGATATGGCATTATTTTATTATGTAGAAGCTTTGAAGAAAAATCCTAATGCATCAATCAAAGCTACTATTTTGAATAATTTATGTAAGTTTTATACTCAAAAAGATCATTATGAAAGAGCATCTACATACTGTAATAAGGCTTTAGAAATAAGATTAGATTTTTATGGAAGACATCCGCACCCTGATATAGCAAAGTCCTTAGAACAGACTGGTCTTTTGTATAATAAGCAAAAGAAGTACAATAAAGCATTATGCTACTATAACAAAGCTTTACAAATATTAAATATACTATATGGAAAATCTACATGTTCAGAAGAAAAAGCTGGATTATATATCAATATTGCTAATATATACTTTAGTAAAATTGATTATATTGAAGCTATACATCATTATAATAATGCTGACCAAATATTAGTAAATATAGATAATAATCATAAATTACGGGAGATAACTTTAAAAAATAATGGAGGAGCATATTGTGTACTAGGACAATATAGCTTAGCCTTAAAAGAATATAATGAAGCTTTAATGGTAATCGATAAATATCATCCTAATGATAAATATAAAGGAAGAGCAGAAATTTATGCTAGAATTCAAGAAGTGTATTATAAAAGCAAAAATATTAAGTTAGCTAAAGAGTATATGGATAAAGCTTTAAATGAAGTAGGGGCATTTAATTGTGAATTAAAAAAGAATATAGAAAGCACAAAAGCTTTACTTGATAAAGTATATATAATCCATAGTGAAGTTGTAGAGATATTTAATAACCTCAAAGTAGAAATAGGAAAAAGTCTAGGAATTAAGCTACCAATTTCTAATAAGTTAAAAGCTTTTGATTTAAAATTATTAAAATTCTATAGCCAATCATATTTAAATACCTATATAGATCATGAATTTCATATAATGTTAACCCCTGAAAGTATGCAAATTTTACAAAGTAAGTATAATGCTGAGAACTTTATAGTAGAAATTAGTGTTGATGGGCAACAGTTAAGTCAATTTGATAATATCATATCTAATGATAATAATGTTGAGAAATTTAATTTTCCCAATAATAAAGACTCAATATATGATATTAAATTAATGGGGGAATGTGATGTAGATAATTGGGAAGTGATTTAAATAAAAGATTTGTAGCTTTATGGATTATTTTTGACAACATATTTTTATTAAAAGTTATCAATTATACTCCATTTTCTCTTATTATGCTACCATTTCCGTAGGCAATCTGACTTGATGGGCTTATGCTCATAAAGTTAAGTTAGATTACTTTAGGCCAGGCAAGCCTACAGACAATGCTTTTATAGAGAGCTTTAATAGTAGATTTAGACAAGAATGTTTAAATCAAAATTGGTTCTTGAATTTAGAGGATGTTAAGTCTAAGATAGGACAGTGGCGATAGGACTACAACCATAATAGACTTCACAATTCTTTGGGCTATTTAACTCCCAATAAATTCGTTAGTTCATGTTCTGATTAATTGATCAAAGCATAAACAATATTTGAGATTTTTCTCATTTTTATTGTCTAGTTTTTGGGAGAAGACCAGAGTATTAGTGGTACATTTTTCATTGACAATGACAGGAGTCATACTGTAAACTTCAATTTTAAACAAGGAGATAATGTTATGACTTCTACCAGATCAGATATAGCTTATTCTTCACTTATATCAAGAATAAAGAGTAATGATTGTAGATATCAGACAATAGATTTATCAAGTTATGAATTAAATGTAGATAATTTAGAAGATCTAAAATCTTCTTTAGCATTGAATAATGTTGTTGGAAGAGTGATATGGGGAGATAAAGTTAGTAGCTTAGATTGCAAGGATCTAGTACGAGATATAGAAGAGAATATATTATTAAATGTTAAGAATTATAAGTTATACCCAACTCCTTTAGAGTATGGCTTATTAAGTGATGATGTATATAAAGAATCAGAAGTTTCAGGAGTTGATGGATGGGAGATAGTTCAGTTTGACACAAATACTAATACAGGGTTTGCAGCAAAATTGTATAAGCATCTGAAGTATTGTCAGATGGTGTTATCATATAGGGGTAGTGAGAGTAATTTATATGATTTTATAGGAGGAGACTGGCAGATAGACATCAATACAATTCTTTTGAATCAAGATTTATTTAAAGGTCAAGTAGAAGGTTTATATAGTACAAGCAAAGAAGCAGTTAAGATAGCCAAAGCAGGAGGGTATTCTTTATCATTTACAGGTCATTCGTTAGGAGGCTGGCTTGCAAGTTTAAATTTATACTTTGCAGATAGGGAAGATATATTAACTATGTCAAAGTCTGTAACATTTGATGCGCCTGGAATAAGTCTTGCAGTAACTAATATTAAATATAGTGATATAAAGAGTCCCCATAAATATGATGCAAGGTATTTAGATATAAATAATTATGTATCATATCCAAATTTTGTTAATATAGCTCATATTCAAATAGGGAAAGTATATTTTGTAAGAACAAATTTACTACATGACCAAGATAATGATGATTTATTATCCTTTGTTAAGGGTATTTTCGGAGGATATTATGATAGTTTTTATACACTTATGGGTCATAAGTTAGGAGAGAAGATAATACCAGTTTTTAATAAAGAAACTGGTATATTAGAAAGAGGCAGTGGATGCAAAGCAAAAGAAGTGTGGCCTGCGATAATAAGAGAAAGTAGTTATATTCCTTATAAAGATTATCGTACTCAGCATAATCATGATCTTAAGGATTATGAGAGAACTCTTCAGAAGAAAATAGAAAAATTAGTAAATAATTATTTTAAACAAGATATTGAGAAGTGGATATCAGATAATGCAGAGATTTTTAGATCTAAGTGTTTAGATACTTTTCCAGAAACCACGTATTTGCAGTCTTTTGTTATAGATAAAGCTGCGGTATGTGAGAATTTACCTCAAAATATCCAGAATATTATTATAGGGCATGCAGATTTACTGTCTAAGATATTGATGTCAAGAAATGTGAATGAGATTTGGGATGTTTTATTAAAATTGGGTCAGTTAGCACTTGGTATAGGTGATATGAAGTTTTGGGTTGTAAAAAAGAACAAAGCTACTGAACTTCAGGAGAAAAAAGAACTTTTAGAATCTTATGCTAAAGAAGTTAATAAGTTAGTAGAAGAAGGAGTGATACCATTAAGGAAGACACTTCATTATGTGTTGTTTAATGTGGTTATAGGATTAATTGAGGAAGATATTAGTTATAGTAAGTTTTTAGAACAATATTTTACAACAACAAAAAACATATTTGAATTTTTAGCTAAAGGATGTCCAAGCAGAAAAGAGAGTACTAGCTTGGATTTATATTTACGAGGATTAGACTTAGAAGATATAGATCATCAAAAAATTATTATAAACACTGATAAAAAAGGTAATTATCCTGATAAGTTTTTGAAAAGAATTAAGAATGATAGACTTTTTAAAGAGGATTTTGAGGAACAGATACAAAACAACGTTGCATGGTTAAAAGATCTTTATAAGATAGAAAATATAGAAAATATGGAAGAATTGGTGGTATTAGGAGAGAGATATAGAGCTGATCATATAGTTGAATATGCGAAAAGAATAGTAGATTTATATCCTGAGATAGGTGATACATTGGAGTCTTTGTATTATAGAGGTTTATCTATGGTAGATAAATTAGATTACATAAAAGAGATATTAATTAAAGTAAAAAAAGTAGAAGAGTATTCAAAGGAATTTGATCCTAACAATATTTTACACGAGAGTAGAAATAGTAAATTAAAGAAGCAAGTGGAGGAGTTAATCAATGATTCTGAAGTAAAAAAATATTTTGCAAATGATCCAAACGTTTCAGAGCTACTTAGTTATTTGTGGCTGCAATATTCCATAGTGAATCACTATATGTGGAGACATAATCATGAAAGAATCAAAGAAATTCTTTTAGGAATGAAAGAAGATATTAAAAAATATGTGATTAATACAGATGAGAGATTACAAGATCTAGAAGCAGAGTTAGATAAAGACGAAGTTTTAATGAGAGAAATTAAAGATGATGAGATGAAAGTTCTATTGATTAAGGTAAATTATTCATTAGCTAGGAGTTACTTTTATCTAAAACATAATCAAAGTAATGAAAAGTTAGTTGAGATAAGAGAAGAGTCTAAGAAGTATTTGGAATCTATACCAGTATTAGCAAAGCAAGCTATGATAGAAGGAGGAAATAGTCTTGAAGATTTATTTGAAGTTCATTTAAGTAAGGCTAATGCGCTATATAGGATATTAAAAGAGGAAGCAGAAGATTTGATTAGAGAAGGTAAGGGTAGTGAATCCATTGAAGTATTAAACCATATAATAAAGTTATATATAGAACGGATAAATGATAATAAGAAATACAAATTAGATTATAATCATGAGGGTAATTATAAACTAATAGTACCATCAGAGAATGAATATGTATTAGCAGAATGTTATGAGCAAGTTGCAAAATGTTATCTTGACTTAGCTATAGCAACGTATGAAGGAAGTAAGAGTTACTATACCAATGCTGTTGCTACTATTACTGGAGGAGAGATGGGTGAGTATATAAGTCATGGAGTGTTATTAAGTAAAGTACCATTAAAGAAAGCAGCGTCAGTACTAAATACTTTAGGTAAAGTTTTATTTGAAGGATCTAGTGTATTAGATTATGTAGAGGTTAAGAATAAAGTGTTAGCATGGCAAGAGAAGTATGATAGGGAGCTAAATAAAAAACTAGATATAGAGAATATATCATCAGTCATAGATATGGCTAAAGAGATAGCTTATATTGCAAAAGGTATGAGTGGTTTTTATGATCATACAAGAGCTGAAGCGTGTGATTTAATAAGTGAGATAGCAGAAAAGCAAAGTCAAGAGGCTTTGAATGTGCAAGAAGGTGATAGGCAACAAGACAGTGTATTAGATGAAGAGTGGCCTAAAGGTCTTCAAGAAGAGATAAGTAGTAACAAAGAAGAAAGTGCAAGAATCAAAGACAGACTATATCCTAAAGTTCAGGAAAGAGAGGATATGATCAAGAATAATGAAACTAAAGATGAAGGTATTAACGTACATGAGATCAAAAAAGATAATACACCAAAACAAGAAAACAAAGAACCAGCAGAAGCAAGAGGTGGTGTAGAGACAGATATAGATGAGTATAGGAAAAAGGATGGTTTTGTGGACAATATTGAGTCTGATATTGTAAAAGAAGATGAACAAAATGAGGTGGAAGACTTAGACTCAGAATATCAGGTAGAAGTTGATTCGGTTGGACTTTCTGGACAAGGTGCTCACGATCATGAAGAACTGTAATATGAAATAATTAAAAATAACGAAGGTGTAGACCCAAACGGCAGGAAGCTACAATATCATAATAATATCCTCTTTCTGGTAAAGTTCATTTTAGAACTTACCAACTAATTTTCTTGCTTTAAGATATAGTATCTGCTTCGTCCACCTTCTTTTAATTCAATAAGACCAAGTTCTAGCATCTTAATAAAATCTTTTTTTCTTGAGGCTAAACTACGTGAAGAAATTCTAGCATATTCTTTTTGACTAATATTACCATGTTCTTTTATATAATTTAGGACTATATCATAATGCTCCGGTATACGAATGCTATGTTTAGATGATGAAATATTCTTTTGTACTCTTTTTAGTTCATATAGTATTCCATCAACAAAATACTCTAACCACTCAGTAAAATCAGGACTCTCCTTATAATCATAATAATCTCCTTGTAATCCGACATGGCGAAAATAATTGCTAACGTTTTGATTATAGTAATTTTCAAAGCTAAATATTTCAAAGATATCAATTCCTGTTATACCAAGAAGTGCTGTGGTTATAATACGCGTTGTACGACCATTTCCGTCCATAAATGGGTGGATAATTACTGACTGTCTATGAAACAGGCCAGCTAAAATGATAGGATCAACAGACCCTTTTGATACGTTTACAAATTTACATAAACTCTCAGTAAGAGCTTTCACGTCTTCAGCATTTGGTGGTATAAATATAATTCGATCAATATATCGTGGATCACGAATAATAACAGGCTTTTTACGTATGTAACCTATATCATCTTGATCTTCCATTAAATTATCAACCACAATTGATTGTATTTTTTGAAATTCTTCAAGGCTTAACACAAAAGAATTATTTCTAACTTTAGTATAAGCATACTCAAGTGCCTTATTGTAATTTATTATTTCTTTTTCTGTGTCTCGTAAATGAGTAGGTTTGTTTTTAAGAATGCGCTTTACGTCTGTAAGTACTAAAGGATTACCTTCAATACTAGTAGAAGCAAAAACAGAAAGCTCTTTTGCTACGTACTTTAACGTTGTATAGTTCCTTTCTGAGATAAAGGAAGCTTTGATTCCACCCAATACCTCTCCTATCTCTCTAATAGATTGAAGAATTTTATGACTGATATGATAGTTTGGCTTCCACATAATAGCCAAATTATAGCCTAATACTAGCCTAATATCAAGGGCTCTGTCGTATAATGTATAGACCTTCGGCTTTGACCCTGGGGTTAATTCTCTAAAAGTACCAAATTTTCCAACGCCCCTCTACAGCCCTTGCTGTGCTTAGTCTGTAGAGGACGACATGTTTTTTGGGATTTTGATTTCCAGGCGCTGTGTCCTGCAGTTTTCCTGGAGTTTTTATTTTGAAAAACACTCATTTTTAATGTCTATATTTATTCATATTTTTGTAAAAGAGAAATTTTCTCCTAACTGTTTTACTAGTTCTTCTGTAAGATCTGAAAAATCAATCTTTTGTTGGTTGGTAAAAAATTCAAATTTGCCAACCATATTAATATGTTGCCAATCTACAGGAGATAGCCTTTTAATTTGTTCGCAAATTTTTGTTTGTTTTTTACTTTCATATATCTTTAGCAAATCAGAGAGTATGTACGCATTAAAGTAAATAATGCAATTTGAGACTTGGAGGATATATGAATAGAACATTAGACCCACCCCCTGGTAATATAGTAATGTGGAGGGGACTATCTAAGATAGCTGACATTAGACTTGGATTTAATATGGCTAAGAAAATGACTTGTGGGTAATTGGAACCCGGTAAAGGTGGTCTATTATTATAGATTGAACGTTCTATGCTTCTTTAATAATTAAAAATAAGGAACTAATATGGGAGCAAGATTATCACGAGCCTTTTACGCAGAACGAAAAGCTAAGATATTGAAAGCAGCAGCAATACCAGGTTGTGTTTTATAGCTAACCTAGCAAGATCACACTCTATGCATCCATCAATGATACACAAATGGCTTAGGCAACAAAGAGAGTTAGCAAAGACCAAGGTATCAGCGACTGACTCTGCTCCAAAGTTTTTAGAGGTAGCAATTACTGAGTCAGAAGCTTTATTACCGCAGACAGCAATCTTACAAAAAGCATCATTAACATTTAGTGATTTTTCATTTGTACTTGAGGGTAAGCTTAATAGCACCAAGTTAATGAACATACTCAAAGCGCTGGAGGGATAATATTCGATCATAATATTAGCAAGATATATCTTTGCACTGGTTTTACAGACATGCGCAAAGGTGTTAATCGTCTCTCTCTATTAGTTAGTGATCTTGTTGCAGAGCAAGTTTGCAGTGGAGCAATGTTTGTATTTCGTGGTAAAAATGCTCATAAGATCAAAATATTATGGTGGGACGGACAGGGTTATTGCTTGTTTTACAAGTGCCTTGATAGCGGAAAGTTTACTTGGCCTAAAAGTGATGAAAGTAGTAGTCTTGGTATTACTAGAGCACAATTATCAATGCTAGTGGAGGGAGTAGATTGGCGTAATCCTACTTGGTCAAACCCGCCTTTATACGCTGGCTAAATGACAATGTTTTTGTTGGTGTAATGCGCTAAAAGCCTTGATCACAGAGGTTCTTTCTGCTATTATTTATCTATGAAAATAGATCTAAAAAACTTACCTTCTGATCTTGCATTTTGTCACCAAATTATAATAGATTTGGCTATGGAATTAAAAGACCTTCGGCCGGGATCCTGGTAAAAAAGGGTCATGTTCAAATTTTAACCATGTTAATAGCAAACTGTAACATTATTCTTTTCTTTTTAAAGCTAAAGTTTGTTCAATTTCTTTCAATTTGAACCTCGACTTCCATGTATAATTCTTCTTACAGATGTTCGACCAATCCTAAGTTTTCTACTAATTTCTGATTGGCTTAAGCCTGTATTGAACATAGACAATATTTTATCACTCTGTTTTTTTGCAGTTGCTGGACGACCATGGGCTTTACCTTTACTTCTAGCGTAGGCAATACCTGATTTAACACGCTCTCGTAAAATTTCTCTTTCAAATTCTGCAAATATTGATAGTAGACCTGCCATCGCCCGTCCTGTCGGAGTGGTTAAATCCAATGCTTCTGTCAGTTAAATAAAACCTACCCCAAGACCATTCAGTTCATTTAACGTGTGAAAAAGATCATTAACAGAACGTCCCCATCGATCCAATTTCCAAACAATTATGACGTCTATCTGTCGGCATTTTGCTTGATTAAGCAGCTCATCACGTTTTGGCCTTTCTTTTGCACCAGAGCCAATTTCTGCAATTTCAATTTCAATTTGCCATTCTCTAGCTTGCACATATTTTTTTATCGCTGCAATTTGCATGTCTAGCGTATGTTGATCATGTGTTGAAACTCTGGCATAAATTCCTGCTTTCATACCTGGCCAAAAACCCCCTGAAATTTGTTCATCGGAAACCCTATAAATATAAGGATTAAAAGTCTTGATTTTTACATGGCCATAAACTACTGTTTTTAGCCACCCCAACAATACCTTAAATTAACAATGACTGCAATTCACGAAGCTGCTTATCCACGATTGAAACCAAATCCTGACGAATATGAACTTAAACAGAATTTTTCTCCAACAAAAGAGGAAATTGAACTACTTAATAAAAACACCAGCAAGAAATCGCCTCATAGCCAACTTGGTTTTATGCTTTCACTAAAATGTTATCAGTGTCTGTGGTATCACATTCCAATCAATGCCATACCTAAACCTATAATTGAATATGTTGCCAATTACATTGAGATAAAATTAGATAAAACAAAGCTCCAAAATTATATGCAGCTCAAACAACGCAAGCGTCACAAAGCAGTGATACGAAAATTTCTGGCCATTAATGAGAATAAGCAACTAGGTAAAATAATAATGTGAAGTCTGCTAGCTTAAAATCTCCGGCTATTAAAGAAAACCTGGCTGATATTATCAATGATATGCTCGAAGAAATCATCAAAAACAGTTTGCAGTTTGACCCTAAATGATGTAATATGTTTTTCATCGTGTTATAATCACATGTTATATATAATAGTGGAGTTAATTAATTATGCACTACATGGAAAATAATGAGCCAACCCTTATAATAAATGATGATAATAATACTATGGTGTCTTTGAATGATATCCCAGTTGCAGATAATACAGATAATACTTTATATGTTATAGGAGGAGCTGTAGGAGTAGTTGTTGCATACATATACATTCACATAAAATATGTACAACCTATTTTACAATCAGCAATAGCAGATAATATTCGTAATGGTTATTATGCTGAAAATGAACATTATAATCGCTATCACCACAGACACCCTTTACATAGATTTGTATGAAGATGTGCTATGATATAAATTATTTTACTAATTGATCTAAACTGACTATAGTTCAAAAGGTCATCTCTTGTGTCTTACACCGTAACTTCCAATATTATCGAAGTATGTACTTCCTATACAATCTAATGTTTCCAGTATAGTTGCTACAACACATAAGATAGCAGAACGTTTAGATTCTAAAATTAATGAAGTGCAATAAATGATTTTTTGCTAATTATTTGTCGTAATTAATTACCAATGACCAAAACTTCTCTGGCTGCATTTATTAGTTCTGTGTTAATAGAAGTGACATTGTTTATTTTCATTAACCTTTCTAATTGTTTTGCACTCTGCTTTTTTGAGCAGAGATATTTGTTGATCTAAAGATTCTCGTTGATGTTTAGTTGAGACTCTTGCATATATAATTTTCATATTTAATTTTTTTCATAATAAAAGAAATTAATATCTTTTATACTTTATTGACAAGTATTAAGCTTATATTTTACGGACATGGCTTTTGTCAAGTCAGCAAAATCAACATTTTACATTTTTTGGAAAATAGACAATTTAGACTAGTGTCATAATGGACATAATTATTTTAACCATTTGACTATCGCGACAAATAGTTAGCAAAAAATCAGGACATTTAATTTTGTCCTGCCCCCCTATAATGATGCCAGATTTAAGTTAGTAGTTTAAAAAAAGAG
>CAZEVK010000036.1:0-12217 GCA_964515755.1 uncultured Rickettsia sp.
TAAAAATTAACTAGTAATATAATGTGTAAGGATGTATGACGCAAGAAAATTTGCAAAGTACTAATATTTCTATTGAATTAGTTGGAAGTCAATGTCTGATCTTACTTTAGGATTTAGTTTAAAATTTCAGGATTTATATGATCATGCTGGTTTGTTAAAGCTTGATAAGTCTTTTCTTGAATATATAAAAGAAACTAATGCAGAATTGCACGATCGTTTGATTATTGCAAGAGATAAAAAATCTTTGCCTAAATTAGATTATTCTACTCTAATTACAGATCTAGCTCCCATGTTAGAAGACTATATTGCAGTGCTTTTTGGTATACAATCAGAAGTGGCTGCTTTATCTCAACAGCATAATCAATTGTCTATTATTTTTCGCTGTAAGCGTTTGTTTGTACAGAGGCGCGCCGTAAAAGAATATGCTACAAGTGACTGGTCAGATTATGATCCAACTGAATTATTAAGTCTTATAAATCCTTTGAATGAATTAGAATTCGCGTCACAGGTAATGCAATGGGAGTCCCCCAAAGTTGATTTGGCATTGAAGTATGCTGCTTGGGCAACTCTTTCTGATTCCGGAAAAGAAA
Organism: uncultured Rickettsia sp.; assembly: GCA_964515755.1. GTDB lineage: Bacteria > Pseudomonadota > Alphaproteobacteria > Rickettsiales > JABSSG01 > JAGVLN01. The sequence goes on from CAZEVK010000036.1 coordinate 591, forward strand.
AGCACCGTAATGGAGTACTATTTAAAATTCCTAAAAAATTAGACCCTGAGCGTTTAATTGAGCTAAAAACTGAATCCAATCGCGGAATCAATATTTTAAAATCACCTCATAGTAGATTTAGAGATGGTTTTAATTTAACCGATTCTGGAAGTAGTTTAGTCCAAGCTCTAGATCAGACAAATTATTGCATATTTTGTCATCACCAAGGCAAAGACTCGTGTTCTAAAGGATTTATTAATAATCAGTATGAAGGAGAAAAATTTAAGCGTAATGCTTTTGGCGAGCAACTTACTGGTTGTCCGTTAGAAGAAAAAATTTCTGAAATGAATAGCATTAAATCTGCGGGTTATTCAGTTGGTGCTCTAGCTATAATAATTATTGATAATCCTATGGTTGCAGCAACTGGTCATCGTATTTGTAATGACTGCATGAAAGCCTGCATTTATCAAAAGCAAGAGCCGGTCAATATTCCTAAAATTGAGACTCATATACTAAATGATGTTTTAGCTTTACCATGGGGATTTGAGATCTATAGCTTATTTTCTAGATGGAATCCTTTAAATATTGAAAAACCTATAGCAGCAGCTTCCACAGGTTATAAAATTTTAGTAGCCGGGCTCGGTCCTGCTGGATTCACTCTTGCGCATTATTTACTTAATGATGGTCATACAGTAGTTGGTATTGATGGTTTGAAGATTGAGCCGTTACCTGATTCTTTAGTAGGAGAAAATTTTTTACCAATCAAATATATTGATAAAATTTTTGAAGAATTAGATAGTCGTACAGCCTATGGTTTTGGCGGCGTTGCTGAATATGGAATTACAGTGCGTTGGAATAAAAATTATCTAAAAATTATTCGCTTGCTTTTAGAAAGACGGCAAAATTTTCGTATGTTCGGTGGAGTTCGTTTTGGTAGTAGTGTTACTTATAAAAACGTAGCTCAATTAGGATTTGATCATATTGCTTTAGCATTTGGTGCCGGTAAACCAACTATGATCAATATACCCAATTCTTTTGCTTGTGGGGTACGAATGGCTTCTGATTTCTTGATGGCATTACAGCTTACTGGAGCCGCGCGGCATGAGTCGATAGCTAATTTGCAAATTCGTCTTCCTATAATAGTTATTGGTGGTGGCCTAACCGCAATTGATACTGCTACGGAATCGGCTAGCTATTATGTAAGGCAGGTAGAAAAATTTGCTAAGCGTTATAATTCTTTGGTTAAACAACAAGGGATTGATTTAGTAACTAAAAACTTTACCGAATATGATTTTGAAATTGCTCAAGAATTTCTTTCTCATGCAGAAATGTTTGAAAAAGAGAGAAAAAAAATCAGACCAGATTTTATGAGTATCATTAATAAACTTGGTGGAATTACTGTAGTATATCGTAAAAAAATAACAGAAGCTCCGAGCTATCGTTTAAACCATGAAGAGTTAGAATTAGCATTAGAGGAGGGTATAGGTTTTATTGAAAATGCTACTCCACAAGAAGTAATAGTTGATCAAAATAACAATGCAAATTTACTCAAAGTTACAATTAATGATCAAGAACATATGATTGCTGCACGTAGTATTTTTATTGCTGCAGGCACTAACCCCAATACTGTTTTGCAACGAGAAGATACTAAAAATTTTTTCTTAGATAAAAAATATTTTAGAGCGATTGATGAAGGGGGCAATCTTGTCAGCTTAGAAAAATCATGTAAACCTGATTATACACAAGTTCTAACTACTATAGATCATAAAAAAAGAGCAGTCAGCTTTTTTGGTGATTTGCATCCTTCGTATGCGGGTAATGTAGTAAAAGCAATGGCTAGCGCTAAAAATGGTTATAAAATTATTACTAATATACTTCATCAGCGCTCTGCTAATAAAAATAATCAAAAAGAATTTTTTAATAATTTAGATAGTCTATTATCTGCAACTGTTTATCAAGTAAATCAGCTTACTTCTTCAATTGTTGAAGTAATAATAAAATCACCTCTCGCAGCAGCAGAATTTCAGCCAGGCCAATTTTATCGATTACAAAATTATGAAGCTTTTGCTCTAAAAACCCCTGAAACAAAATTGGCGATGGAGGGAGTAGCTGTTACTGGTGCTTGGGTGAATAAAGAACAAGGTTTGATTTCAGTGATAGTGTTAGAAATGGGTGGTTCATCTGATTTATGCCGATTTCTCAAATCAGGTGAAAAAGTAATACTAATGGGCCCAACCGGCCATCCAACTGAGATAAAATCTAATGAGCAGGTGATGCTAGTGGGAGGTGGTTTAGGAAATGCTGTATTGTTTTCTATAGCAAAAGCTTTTAAAGAAAATGGTAGTAAAATTTTATATTTTGCTGGATATAAAAAATCTACAGATCGTTATAAAGTTTCTGAGATTGAACAATTTGCTGATGAAGTCATTTGGTGTTGTGATGAAGATTTGCTAACTAAAAATCGTTCAAAAGATAAAACCTACAAAGGTAATATAGTTAATGCAATTTTGTCTTATGCTAAAGGAGATTTAGGAGATTGTAATTTTGATTTATCAAAAATTAATCGCATTATTGCTATTGGCTCTGATAAAATGATGGCAGCAGTTGCTCAAGCTCGTCACACAGTATTATGTAATTATTTAAATAAAAATCATATAGCTTTTGCAAGTATTAATTCACCGATGCAATGTATGATGAAAGAGATTTGTGCTCAGTGTTTACAAAAACACACTGATCCTAAAACTGGTATTGAAACTTATGTATATAGTTGTTTTAATCAGGATCAAGAAATGGATAAAGTGAATTTTGACCATCTTAATGATCGTTTAAAGCAAAATTCACTTCAGGAAAAACTCACTGCTCAGTGGATCAATAATTCATTGAGTCAGCTGGAAAAAAGATAATTGTTTTGGCTGTGACATTTTATTAAATATAATATATATAATAACTATTAGATAGGGATAAGATTATGAAGTTTTTTATTGATAGTGCGGATACAGACGAAATTATTGAATTAGCTGAAACAGGGTTAATTGATGGTGTAACTACTAATCCATCATTAATTTTTAAGACAGGTAAGAACTTCTTAGAAGTGATCAAAGAAATTTGCGATATAATTCCTGGGCCAGTAAGTGCAGAGGTACTAGCAACTGAAGCTAGTCAAATGATTGAGGAGGGCTTAAGGCTCAGTGAGATTGCTGAAAATGTAGTAGTAAAATTGCCTTTAACCTGGGACGGGCTTAGAGCTTGTAAATACCTTACGGATGAAGGAATTATGGTAAATGTTACTTTATGTTTTTCAGCTAATCAAGCATTATTGGCAGCAAAAGCTGGAGCAACTTATATTTCTCCATTTGTTGGTCGCCTTGACGATATTGGACAAGATGGTATGCAGTTGATTGAAGAAATTAATACTATATATGCTAATTATGAATATGAAACTGAAATTCTTGTTGCTTCGGTCCGTCATCCAATTCATATAATGCAATCAGCCATGGTTGGGGCAGATATTTGTACTATTCCAGGTAGAATACTTAAGCAACTTGCTAATCATCCGTTAACTGAAAAAGGTTTAGAGGCCTTTTTAGCGGATTGGAGTAAAACTGGACAAAGCATTTTATAGTCATGTTTGAAGTTTCTTGCGACACATCTATAATCCTTATTTTAGTTATTTCAGGCTATTTACTCGGCTCAATTCCATTTGGTTTCATTATTGCTAAGTTAGCAGGCTTTGGTGACATTCGTAATTTTGGTTCAGGCAATATTGGAGCAACAAATGTGGTGCGCAAAGCTGGAAAATTTTGGGGATTTTTAACATTAATTGGTGATGGAGGTAAGGGCGCTTTAGCAATTTATCTTGCAAAATATATTTGTGCAGATTACACAGCCGAAATTTATACAGGCTTGGCAGTAATTCTAGGTCATGTGTTTCCAATTTGGCTAAAATTTAGAGGTGGTAAAGCAGTGGCAACATCTTTTGCTGCATTTTTAATGCTCAATTTTATGTTTGGGTTTATTGTTTGCACTACTTGGATAATAACTTTTCTTATTACACGTATTTCATCTTTAGCAGCAATTATTACTTTTGTCTTAGCACCGATTATGGCTAGTTTTCTTGGTCTTGATAGCAGACTAGTTATTGCTACCAGCTTAATTAGTATGTTAGTGATTTTCCGTCATAAAGATAATATCAAAAAATTGATAGCTGGTTCAGAAGGTAAATTATAAACCTAAGGCTGAGGTATTTAACTCCTCTCCTAATAATACTGATGTATTCGCATCTTTGTCTAAATCTGGTGTTGTTTCTATTATATGAGTATTAGTATATTGTTCTCTTTGTGCATTTGTGTAAAAATTCATAAATTTTTGTGGTACAGATGTTCTAAAATCACTTACTGTATAACCTAAATTAGAAGGAGTTGGATTAATATCCATTTTCATTAATACTGCTTTTTTATCTTCAACATGTATTTTTCCTCCATCATAGAATCCATAGTGATTATTCTCTACGGCATGATGATCCACAAAAATGATAGTTGCATTAGGTAAATATTTTTTAAAAGCATATTGAGTAAGTTGAATAGAATTTTCATCCATACCATTAAAAAGTTCATCAGCTAAGAGCTGCTTTGGTTCTTGCAAAATTGCTCTCATAACAGCAACCATCTTTTTTTGACCACCGCTAAGAGTTTTCCCCCAATCTTTTACTGTTTCTAACTCGCTAGCTAAAATATCAACTTTCAAATCATGCATTAAGTTCTTTATCTTAATAAAATATGTTTCTTTAAGTATATTGGCTTCTGCTTGCGTTTTCGGGGCCATTATAACTTCATACAATGTGCTTTCCAGAGGTATGTAATCATTTTGAGTAGCAAACACGATATTTTTATTTGCAGGATAGGTGACATCACCATGGCTTTCTATTCCGGTATGTTTAATACCAAAAATTCCATATTTTAAAACTATAGATTTACCAGATCCTAACTTTCCTGTAACTGCGTAATACTTTCCTTTCTCGAATTCCAGATATTCTATAGTTAAAATAGTTGTTTGCTTATATTTAAATGTCAGATGATCTAGAATTAAAGAAGGTTGATCATGCGTATGATATTCTATTTTATTTCCTGGTTCAGTATTTTTATCTCTTATCATTTGAAGTAATTTATTGAATCTCTCAATAGATAATTCGGTTAGTTTAATTGCAGGTGCGTTATTATTAGACCAGGTTACCATCGAAACGACTTGATTATTTGCATTTGCTAACTCTGAAATCTTAGCAGTGCCTTGAATCAAATTTATAATTTTGATGAGAGCTACTGGCAATACGCTTGAAAAAGTAGTGAGAGTGTAATCCCACGTGCTTACTATGGTTCTTTGAATACCTGATGATAGATCCACTTCTCTTAAATACTTAGCAGCATCAAGAGTTTTTTCTTTTTCAAACTCATTAGCTCTATTTAGAATTATATCTTCGCTATGGCGAAGCACACCTTTTTTTACTTTGCTTATGCCAGACATTCCTTCAATGAAATTTCCCCATAAAAGAGTAGTAGTTTCTGCAAAATTTTCTGTAATTTGTCCAGTAAATTGACCAAAAGCAGATGTCAAGACTACTATGTTAAAAGCATCTTGCTTTACAATATTTTGATAGGCTAAGATTCCTGTAGTATACGTAGATATTGCTGAAGTAACTGTTCTAAGTCCTTGTATTGAGGTTAATATATCTCCTCCAATCCAGTCAAGTTGGTTTTCAGCATCAGGAAATTTTTGAACTTTTAATATAGTTTCATTTCTATATAATTCTTCATAAGTATTTTCTTCCATACGAGTTTGTAGATCGTATAAGAAATAGCTTACAAATCCACCTTGAATAAGATTTGATATTTGATATCCGATAATATGGTAGAAAAGCTTACTAAGCTCTGTTAATGCATTTTTTAAATAATGTTCATTATAAGGAATATTTTCTAATGTTTTTATTATACCAAATATTGCGTTCATATTCTTTTGTGCAACTACTCCTAGGCCTGCTGATACTAGTGCTAGTTTTTCAAAAATATCGTTAACTTCTTTTTTATCTACAACAGATAAAGAAAAATCATGTAATTGCTTAGCTAATTTTAAAGCTGGCAATTTGTCATTTGGTTTAGAAGTAGTTATATAAGAAGAATAAGCTCCTACAAAACCCGGTAAAATTAAAGGATTTTTTGTTATATGGTCTAATATTTTAAAATTTGTTGCAATTTTTATTTTATCTAAAAATGATAAAGCAGTTTTTGTAAATACAAACCCTTTTAAAGCGGATGAACAATGAGCGTAAGATGTAACGTTATAATACTCAAAACCTACATCAATAGAAGCACAAATTACCCCTGCTGCTATTCCATATGAACCGCCTAAGTATCCGGCTAAAATAGCATTTTCTGTGGCTTGAATTATAATTGGATGTTGCTCTATTACTCCGGTTGATAAACCTAAAGCTAATGTTGACCCTACAGTTGTAGCTAATGCATTATAATTAAATTTTGCTGCAGGTGAAATAAACATTCCCGCACCTATGAACATAGAACTAAAGTATCTTTTTTCGGTATATCCGTTATGATATAATGCTTCGTCTAGGCTTCCTATGCCAAGACCAAGCAATGCTCCATATAAACCACCAATACCATATCCCAATGCTGTTGTTGTTGCAGGTATTGCTAGATTATGACTATAATCTTTTAATAATTCATTTGAGCTGTCTAGAATTTCTGAGTTAGTTTTGAATGGATAATTTTTTGATTTTGACATAGTTATCCCCCCATCTTAAATTGAATATACTATATTTATTTAAACTAATAGGTTTAAAGCTAAACCTTTTTTTTGAAATTTGCAAGTCTATTATTTTTCGTTAAAGGCATGCCAGAAAGTACTTGTAACTGGATCCATTAAATATTGTAAAAACGTACGTTCGCCTGTAACAATATTAATTTCAGCTTGCATTCCTGGGTAAAGTTCATAATTTCTTAAGCGAGATATTTTAGTTAATTGTGATTTATCTACTTCTACACGTACTTTATATGCTGGAGGCATATTATTACCTCTATCAACAACATCTGGTGATACCTGAACTACAACTCCATCAAGAGGTGCAGTGCTTCTACCTTTGAATGCTGTGATCCTCACTTTAGCTTTCAAGCCAACGTGCAAAGAATCTATATCCTTAGGATCAACGTAAGCATCGATTACAAGATTATCATCTTGAGGAATAATAGATAACAAGGCTTCTCCAGGCCTAACAACTCCACTAATAGTATGCACAGCTAGCTGATTAACTATCCCATCAATTGGAGAGGTTATAATTAGGCGATTTAATGCATCTTTAGCTGCGATTGTTTTTGCTTCGACTTGATTTAGATTGCTTAATGTTTCATGTTCACGTAATTGGAGCTCAACTACCTTAGATTTTTGTGCAAATCCTTTTTCTAGAAGCTCTATGTTAACTGCTACTTGCTCACGTAGTAATTCTAATTGTTTAGTAAGTGATTCATGTTGTGCTTCTGCAGATGATATTGATGCTTGTAATTCAATTGGACTTAAGCGAATCAATTCTTGTCCTTGTTTTACGTGATCACCATCTTTAACATAGATAGCATCAATTATCCCGCCTTCTTTATGCTGAATTATCTTTTTATCGGTATCAACGACTACGCTACCTTGAGCAGGGGCAGAACTGTCTAGTGGAGCAAGTGCTGACCAAAGTCCTCCAATAACAAATGTTACAATACTAACCCAAACACCAAACAAAATAGGTGATCTTGCTTGCTGCACAACTTCGTTGCGAGTTGGATCATTTTTTGTGCTTTTATACATAATAAAGCTTACAGCTGAATCAATAGCTTTTAAGGAATTTGCTAATATAATTTGAAAATCATGAACTAGATTTGCAGGTTTATAATTTACAAATTTTTCTTTGTGGTGTTTAGTTTTGTGAAGGAGTTTTAACACTTCTGGATGTTGCTTAATTTCATCAAACAATTTAAGAAGCTTAGTTTTATTAACTTTCTTTTTTGGCTCAGCAATTTCTTGTTCTGGTTGCTCTGACTGTTTAGGTTGTTCAATAATTGGAATAGAACGTGCTGTGGAGTCCATTGATATACTATATTTTAATCCTTGAAGCATCTTGCTTTTAGGATTACTTTCTATTTTTTCAGCTTCAACTTTTTCAATTGGTTTTTTAGTATTCTTCTGCATAAGCATTCCTACCTAGTTTTCTCAATGGCTATTAGCTTTTTCTACATCTGCTGCCTTAGGCGGCTGAGCAAATCGAGCCATGATTTCTTCTCTTGGGCCATAAGCTACTATGGTTCCATCTTGCAAAATCATGATCATGTCAACAAATGCTAAAATAGAAGGTCGATGCGAAATAAGTATAGAGGTAATTTTTCTTTCCTTAGCATTAGCAATAGCTTGTACTAAAGCCTGTTCCCCACGTTCGTCGAGGTTTGCATTTGGCTCATCAAGCACTACTACTTTTGGATTACCGTAGAATGCTCTGGCTAAAGCAACTCTTTGTTTTTGACCTCCTGATAAAGCTGATCCTGCCATGCCTATATCGCTTTCATAACCATTAGGTAGTTTTGAAATCATTTCATGCGCACCAGCAAATTTTGCTGCTTCTGCAACTAATTGTGGGTCTGGTGTGTTACTCATTCGTGCAATGTTTTCTTTAATCGATCCATTAAATAATTCAATGCCTTGAGGAACATATCCCATATGCTGACCAAAATCATCTCTATTCCATGTGTATACGTCAGAGTTATCCAATCGTACAGAACCAGATGTTGGTTTCCAGACACCGACCAATAACCTTGCAAGAGTGGATTTTCCGGCAGCACTAGGCCCAATAATTGCTAGAGATAGTCCAGGTTCTAAAGTAAAATTTAATCCTTTTAAGATAAATTTTTGTTGTTGTCCAGCCGGTACAGGTAGGCCAAAGAATAAATTTTCTGCAGATATTCTACCTTCCGGATTAGGTATGGACATTCCTTCAATTTTATTCTGTGAGTGATCAAGAAATGATTTAATTTTATCATATGATTTACGTGCAGAGCTAACTTGCTTCCAAACTTCGATTGCTGAGTCAAAAGGAGCCAAAGCTCTTCCAACTATGATTGAAGCGGCAATCATATTACCGACAGTCATTTCTGGGGGATTAGTACTAATTACTAGATAAGCACTAATACAAGTAACACCAACTTGTAAAATTGCACGCAAAAATTTTGTAGTATTAGCAATTACTCCGTTTCGATAACTAGCTATTGATTGCATTTTTAATGCTGCTTTATTTACATCTGACCAACGCGACTGAACAGCGGTCATCATTCCCATTGCTTGGACTGTTTCTGCATTTCTAGTGGCGATTTCAGCTAAATAGTGGCCCTTAATACTATGTTCATTAGATTTGGATAATGTGTCATTAATCGCATAAGCGTTTAAAAAAGCAAAAAATAAAATTATGATACTTCCAACTACGGTTAACCAACCAAGATATGGATGAATTAAAAATACTACTATTATATATATAATGGACCATGGGGCATCGAATAAACTATTAATTCCCACACTGGTCAAAAATGATTTAATAGTGGCAAACTCACGAATAGTTTGACTGGCTCCCATAGATTGTTTTACAGAGCTACTCTCTACTGCGTGAGCAAATAATTGTGGTGAAAGTTTCTTATCCAACCATTCGCCTATTTTAATTAATGTAAATGATCTGGCAATTTGTAGTAATGTATGCGATCCATAAATTATAACGAAAATTATGGTAAGCATAATCAAAGTGTGTTTACTTCCACTTCCTAAAACGCGATCCAAAACTTGCAAGGAATATAAGGGAGTGATTAAGTTTAGCACGTTCACACCAAATGAGAAAATAAACGTAATTATAAATGCTAATTTACAATCGTGTAGCGCTTGCACTAGAAGATTTTTAGATACTTTAGTGTCTGTATTTGTTGTCATATTTTTCTAATCTCATCTTATAAGCTTTTATTGTAGACAAAAAGCATTAATACATAGTTAAAACATTAAATTATTTGATGCTAATTCCTAATATAATAACTATCCATGTAATATTAAAGGGTTAATGTTTTAAAATACATATTTTTTTAAAGTAATATTATAAGCTTTATGCAGATTGGCCCACCCATTTCTTAAACATTCTTACTATAGACGTTTCATTATTAGGTAGTTCATCAAGGTTTTTACTAATCCATCTCAAATCTTTAGATTCACTAGAAACTTTAATTTTTTCGTCTTGCTGAGCTTGTAATAAAAATCTAATATCATAATGATAGTGTTTCTCTTCATTAACATTTCCTACAAAAAAATGAACTCCAATATCAAAAATTTGATCATGTACAGGTTTGACATTTTTAAGGCCAGACTCTTCTTGTATTTCTCTAACTGCTACATTAAGCACATTCGGATCACCATCACAATGACCACCAAGCTGAACCCATTTGTTTAATTTTTTATGATGTGTTAAGAGAGCCTTTTCTCCTGTTTTATTTAAAAGCCATGCTGAAGCGGTGATATGACCATGTTGTAAATTTCGATCAAAACATTGCTCATTGTTCTTAATAAAATTAATAATATCTTCTTTGTGCTTAATTTCTTCTGGTGAAGATGGGTTATAATTAGCTATTAGTTTCAGTAGATAATTTCTATGCATAGCTTTTTCAGTTTAATTGGCGGAGGAAAGGGGATTTGAACCCCTGAGACATTGCTGTCAACACGCTTTCCAGGCGTGCGCCTTAAACCGCTCGGCCATCCCTCCGATTTTAGGGATAATATATTTAATCCCTGATAAATCAAGTTTTTATTGCTTTTAATTATATTCGTAGTTATTTTTAAGTTCATTCGCTAAGCAGTTAAGGAGAATACTATGGATTTAAGTAAATTATCGATTGGTGCAAAGCCGCCTGAAGAAATAAATGTTATTATTGAAGTGCCGGCTGGCTCTGATCCTGTGAAATATGAATTTGATAAAGAAAGTGGTGCATTATTCGTTGATCGTTTTATTCAAGTGGCGATGCATTATCCATGTAATTATGGATTTATTCCTCATACTTTATCAGATGATGGGGATCCTTGTGATGTATTAGTGATTTCTGATTTTCCTGTAGTTCCAGGAAGTATTATTAGGGCTAGGCCAATTGGTGTTTTAATGATGGAAGATGAATCAGGTTTTGATGAAAAAATCTTGGCGGTTCCAACAATAAAACTAAGCCCGTATTATGCAGAAATTAAATCTTATAAAGATCTACCCGAAATCATGTCTCAGCGTATCTGTCATTTTTTTGAACACTATAAGGCATTAGAAAAAAATAAATGGGTTAAAATTAAAGGCTGGGAAGATGCTGAGAAAGCTAAAAATATAATTACCGAATCAATCGAAAGATCTATAAGTAAAACTAGATAAAGTTCTTTACTTTGTATTGCAACATTATATTAAATGATGTAAATCTTAAGTCCTTAAAAGTGTTTACTAAAATGGTTACTTTTAGTAAACAATTTATAGAATATTTTATTGCGGTCGTGGCGGAATTTGGTAGACGCGCAGCGTTGAGGTCGCTGTTCTGCAAGGAGTGGAAGTTCAAATC
>CAZEVK010000037.1:0-11804 GCA_964515755.1 uncultured Rickettsia sp.
GGCTTTTGATAAGTCTGTAGAGTCTGTTCGTAGTTTGATGCAAGTAGTTAAGCTTAAGTAAGGGAAAGAAATGAACGTTCATGAGTATCAAGCAAAAGAAATTTTCAGGCAATATGGCATACCAGTACCTTTTGGTCAGGTTGCGTTTAAGCCTCAGGAAGTAGACGACCTAGTCGCTAAGTTAAAGGGCAAGGTCTTGGTAGTAAAAGCACAAATTCATGCTGGCGGCAGAGGTAAAGCTGGTGGTGTAAAGTTGGCAAAATCTCATGAAGAAGCGATAAAAATTGCTAGGGAAATGTTTGGCATTACCCTTATAACTCACCAGACTGGGCCTAAAGGGCAAAAAGTTCGTAGAGTTTATATCGAAGAAGGCTCAAATATTGAAAAAGAATATTACCTTAGCTTGATTTTAGACAGAGCTACTAGTTCGTTAGTGTTTATTGCTTCTATAGAAGGAGGAGTAGATATTGAAGAGGTTGCAGAGAGCCATCCCGATAAAATAGTTAAAGTAAGTGTAAAAAATCAATTATGGCCATTTCATGCTCGAAAGCTTGGATTTAAGCTGGGTTTTAGAGATGATAAATTAAAAAAATTCATGGCTTTTGTTCCAAAACTATACAAACTTTTTACTGAAACCGACGCAAGTCAAATAGAGATAAATCCATTAGTTTTAACCGCTGAAGGTGACTTTATAGCTTTAGATGCAAAACTTAATTTTGATGATAATGCCTTGTTTAGGCAGAAGGTAATTGCAGAAATGCGTGATGAGGATGAGGAAGATCCATTAGAGGTGCGTGCTCAGCGCTCAGAACTAAATTACGTTAAAATGGATGGCACTATTGGTTGCATGGTTAATGGAGCCGGTCTTGCTATGGCAACTATGGATATAGTCAAACTCTACGGGGCCGAACCTGCAAATTTCCTTGATGTTGGTGGAGGCGCAACTAAAGAAAGAGTTTCGGAAGCATTTAAAATCATTTTATCTGATTCCAATGTTAAAGCCATATTGATCAATATTTTTGGTGGTATAATGCGATGTGATATTATTGCTGATGGTATTATAAGTGCTGTAAAAGAGGTGGGAGTGAATATACCGATAGTAGTACGTTTAGCAGGTACGAATTTTGAATTAGGCAAAAAAATGCTTGATGAATCTGGTTTAAAAATTATTTCAGCTGACGATTTAGCAGATGCTGCTCGTAAGGCTGTGTTATCAATAAAAACCGTTTAGATAAGGCGAAATAATGGCAGTATTAATTAATAAAAACACTAAAGTGATTTGTCAGGGATTTACTGGCTCACAAGGAACATTTCATTCAGAGCAAGCTATAGCGTATGGTACAAAAATGGTTGGTGGTGTAACGCCGGGTAAAGGTGGTGATACGCATCTTGGTTTACCGGTATTTGATACTGTTGAAGAAGCAAAAGAGCTCACAAGCGCGGATGCGTCTGTGATTTATGTTCCACCAGCTTTTGCAGCTGATTCAATAATGGAGGCAATAGAAGCCGAGATTGCTTTGGTAATTTGTATTACTGAAGGCATACCAGTTTTGGATATGATGAGAGTGAAAAGCGCTTTAGCAACATCTAAAACGCGACTAATTGGACCTAATTGCCCGGGAGTGATTACCCCTGGAGAATGTAAAATCGGTATTATGCCTGGTTATATTCATACACCTGGTAAAGTTGGTATTGTTTCAAGATCTGGAACTTTAACTTATGAAGCTGTCGCTCAAACAACAGCAGTTGGATTAGGTCAATCAACTTGTATTGGTATAGGTGGTGATCCAATAAATGGTACTAATTTTATTGATTGTATAGAGATGTTTTTGAAGGATGATAAAACAGAATCAATAGTAATGATTGGTGAGATTGGCGGATCTGCAGAGGAAGAAGCTGCCGAGTTTGTGCGTTTATCTAAAATTAAGAAAAAAATGGTTGGATTTATAGCTGGAGTTACTGCACCTTCAGGAAAAAGAATGGGTCATGCAGGTGCTATAATTTCCGGAGGTAAAGGTGGGGCTGAAGATAAGTTAGAAGCTTTCAAAAGAGCAGGCATTGTTGTTGCAGAATCTCCTGCTGAGATAGGTAGCACTTTATTTAAAATAATGAAAAATCACTAAATGAGTAACGAAAAGTTTTTAAAGAGCTCTTTTTTATTTGGCAGTAATGCAGCTTATTTGGAAGAGCTATATGTAAATTATTTACAGGATAAAGCATCGGTAAGTAAAGATTGGCAGGATATTTTTGCTAACTTAAATGAGAGTAATCCTCAAGATGCAATTAAATCTATACAGGCTCATCATAATTTTCATAAAGTAACTAATCAAAAATCTTTATCTAATGTTACCAACATTACTAATGGTAATTGTTTAGATTTGCGTGCTAAAATACTGATCGATTCTTATAGAGAAAGAGGTCATTTTTTAGCCAAAATAGATCCTTTAGAGTTAGAGAAATTGCCAATAGAACAAAATTTGTCATTGGATTTGGAAAGTTTTGGGATAACTAGCCAAGATTTAGACAAGGTAATATCTTTTAGAGGTAAATCCATAACTATTCGTGATTTAGAAATCCAACTTAAAAAAATATACTCGACTAATAGCGGGTATGAGTTTGCTCACATAAATAATAGCGAAGAAGTTAAATGGCTAACTGATCGTGTTGAAAATTACAATGATCAGAATGAGCTATCCAAAAATGATCGGGAAGATATTTTAAGAAGTTTAATCGAGGTAGAAAGTTTTGAGCAGTTTCTACAAACAAAATTTCCTTCAGCTAAAAGATTCTCTGTTGAAGGTGCGGATAACTCTATAATTTCTATGCAATGGGTTATAAATACAGCTGCTGCTGATAACGTAAAAGAAGCTGTTATAGGGATGGCTCATAGAGGTAGATTAAATACCTTAACAAAAATTCTTGGTAAGTCTTATATTGCCATGTTATCAGAATTTCAAGGCGGCATCCCTTTTCCTGATGGTCTAGGTTTATCTGGAGATGTAAAATATCATATAGGATTCTCTAGAGATGAGGAAATAAAAGGTAAAAAAATTCATCTCTCAATGATGCCTAATCCTTCTCATCTTGAAGCTGTTAATCCAGTAGTTGCCGGTAAGGTTAGAGCTAAACAGGATTTCTTAGAAGATAAAAAAAGACATGATGTGATAGGTATATTAGTTCATGGTGATGCTTCTTTTTCTGGGCAAGGTGTAGTTACAGAATCTTTTATGCTTAGTGACCTAGAAGGATATAATGTTGGTGGTATAGTTCACATTATTGTTGATAATCAAGTTGGCTTTACTGCTACTGCTAAAAATGCTAGAGCTAGTCGCTATCCATCTGAAGTTGCAAAAATAATAGAAGCGCCGATTTTTCATGTTAATGGTAATGATGCCGAGGCAGTAGTAAAAGTTACACGAATAGCAACAGAGTATCGTAATAAATTTGGAAAAGACACTGTTATACACATTTTGTGTTATAGGCTTTATGGACATAATGAAATGGATGAACCAAGGTTTACTCAGCCTTCTATGTATAAAAAAATAGTTACTTTAGAAACTTCTGGTAAAATATATGCTAATGAGTTGTTAGCAACTAAAGTAATAGACGATAAATATTATGATAATTATAAAGCTGAGTTTAAAGAAAAATTAGAAAACGATTTAATAGAAGCAAAAACTTTTAAACCTGAAAAAGCAGATTGGTTTGAAGGCTTATGGACTAATTTTGGTAATTTTCATTTAGGTAAGGCTTTAGATAAAGCTACTGGTGTAAAAATTTCAGAATTAAAAACCATCGGTCTAAAACTTTGTGAGGTTTCGGAAGAAATCGCAGTAAATAATAAAATTACTAGACAACTTGAAGCTAGAAAAGAGATGATGCAAACCGGCAAAGATGTAAACTGGGCAACTGCAGAGGCTTTAGCATTTGGCTCTTTGCTGGTAGAAAAAATAAATGTAAGACTTAGTGGTCAAGATAGTGGAAGAGGTACTTTTTCACAAAGACATAGTGTATTGGTTGATCAGAGAAATGATTCATTATACATTCCATTAAATCATTTAGAAAAGAACCAAGGAGTATACGAAGTAATTGATAGTAATCTTTCGGAATACGCAGTAATGGGTTTTGAATACGGTTATAGTACTGCTAATCCTAATAATTTAGTATTATGGGAAGGTCAATATGGCGATTTTGTTAATGGCGCACAAATCATTATAGATCAATTTATTTCGTCTGCGGAATCAAAATGGTTAAGATCAAGTGGTATAGTATTGTTACTGCCACATGCTTACGAAGGTGATGGTCCAGAACATAGCTCTGCAAGGTTGGAAAGATTTTTACAATTATGTGCTGAAGACAATATACAAGTAGTAAATTGTACCACTCCTGCTTCTTATTTTCATGTGCTAAGACGACAGATTCATCGAAATTATCGAAAGCCTTTAGTGATTATGACTCCAAAGTCATTATTGAGACATAAGTTAGCCGTTTCCTCTCTTGAAGATTTTGCAGAAAATACAAAATTTAAAACCATTATTCCAGAGATAGCAAAAATATCTAACCCTAAGAAAGTGGTGTTATGTAGCGGTAAGGTTTATTACGATTTATTAGAATATAGAGAAGCTAATAAAATTGATGATGTAGCGATAATTAGGCTAGAGCAGCTTTATCCTTTCCCAAAATTAGAATTGCAAGAAGAACTTTCTAAGTATAAGAATGCTGAAATTATATGGTGTCAGGAAGAGCCGGAGAATATGGGAGCTTGGTGCTTTTTGCAGTCGCAAATAAATGATTTGATGGTAGAATGCAAAATTAAAGGTATCATAAAGTATGTTGGAAGAACAGCATATGCTTCAGCTTCTGATGGATATAGCTCGATTCATCGTAAAATCCAAGAAGCTTTAGTAAAAAAGGCTATTAATTCTTAATAGGAGTAAAAATGACCGTACAAATAAAAGTTCCATCTTTAGGTGAATCAGTAACAGAAGCAACTATTGCCAAATGGTATAAGAAAAAAGGCGATGCTATTAAAAAAAATGAAGTTTTAATAGAACTGGAAACTGATAAAGTTGCTTTAGAGGTATCAGCTGAAGCTGATGGAGTATTGGAAGAGGTTTTGTTTAATGAGGGTGATACTGTTGCTATAGGAGCTATATTGGGCTCTATAAAAGAAGGTGCTGTGACAAATACAATTGAAAAAAAACAAGAAGTAAAGTCAGAAGCTATTTCTAAACCAGCAGTTGTTGAACCTGATAGAAAAGAAGAGTTATCTCCTGCTGTTAGAAAAATGGTAGTTGAGAATAATCTTAATGCGAATGAAATTCCCGGAACTGGCAAAGATGGTAGAATTATAAAAGGTGATGTGTTGAATGTTTTAGATTCTGGTTCTGTAGCGCATGGAGTACGAGAAGAACGAGTCAAAATGACCAGATTGCGTAAAAGAATTGCTGAGAGACTAAAGGAGTCGCAAAACACTGCAGCAATGCTAACTACTTTTAATGAAGTAGATATGACCAACGTTATGCAATTACGTAGTAAACATCAAGAAGCTTTCACTAAAAAACATAACGTAAAGCTTGGTTTTATGTCATTTTTTGTTAAAGCAGTAGTTGCTGCTTTAAAAGAGATACCAGCAGTTAATGCTGAAATAGATGGTGAGGACATTATTTATAAAAATCATTATGATATTAGCATAGCAGTTGGTACAGAACAAGGGTTGGTGGTTCCTGTTGTGCGTAATGCAGACATACTTTCATTTGCTGAGATAGAGATAGAAATAGCCAATTTAGCAAAAAAAGCTCGTGAAGGGAAATTGACCATGCAAGATCTAACTGGCGGGACTTTCACTATAACTAATGGTGGAACTTATGGATCTCTTCTATCTACGCCAATCATAAATCCGCCTCAATCAGGAATTTTGGGAATGCATAAAACCCAAGATAGGGCAGTAGTTATAGATAGCAAAATTGAAATTAGACCAATGATGTATGTTGCTCTTTCTTATGATCATAGACTTGTTGATGGTAAAGAAGCAGTAACTTTCTTGGTAAGGGTAAAAGAAAATATTGAAGCTCCTGATCGTTTATTATTTGATTTATAAAGGTTAGTTATGGAACAATTTGATGTGGTTGTAATTGGTGGTGGCCCAGGTGGATATGTTGCGGCAATTAGAGCTGCGCAATTGGGCTTTAAAACTGCTTGTATAGAAAAACGTGGTTCTTTAGGAGGTACTTGTTTAAATATTGGTTGTATACCTTCAAAAGCGTTGTTAAATTCTTCAGAAAAATATGCTGAAGCTAAAGATGAGTTCATTCATCACGGGATCAAATGCGAAAAATTATCCCTTGATTTAAATGCTCTTCTTGCTCGTAAAGATAAGGTTGTATTAGACCTCACTAAAGGAATTGAAGGTTTATTTAAAAAGAATAAAATTAGCTATTTTATAGGCGCCGGTAAAATTTTAGCTAATAATATTGTTGAATGTCAAAATAATAATAAATCCGAACAAATCCGGGCTAAGCATATAATTATTGCAACTGGCTCTGATAGTATAAATATTCCTGGAATTACTATTGATGAAGAGAGTATCGTTACTTCTACCGGTGCTTTATCTTTGAAAAAAATTCCTAAAAAAATGATAGTGATTGGTGCTGGCTATATTGGTTTAGAGATGGGATCAGTGTGGTTAAGATTAGGTGCTGAAGTTGAAGTAATAGAGTTTTTAGATAGAATAGTTCCGGCTATGGACAAAGAAGTGGCTAAAAATTTACAAAAATCTCTTGAAAAACAAGGCATGAAATTTAGGTTGAACACAAAAGTTTTATCAGCAATTAAATCCAAAAATGGAGTGGAATTAGAAATTGATTCAGCTAACGGTGGCCAAAAAGAAAAAATTAATACGGATGTTCTGTTAGTGGCGATTGGAAGAAAAGCTTATACTAAAGGCTTAGGATTGGAAGAACTAGGTGTTGCTCTTGATAATAGAGGAAGAGTTTTGGTTAATGATAAATTTGCAACTAATATTGACGGCATATATGCTATTGGTGATGTTATTGTCGGGCCTATGCTTGCGCACAAAGCTGAGGAAGAAGGTGTTGCTGTTATTGAATTAATAGCTGGTCAGGCTGGTCATGTTAATTATAGTGCTATACCTGGCGTGATTTATACTTGGCCGGAAGTTGCTACTGTTGGCAAAACCGAAGAAGAATTGCAAGAAGCAGAAGTGGAATATGCAATTGGTAAATTCCCATTTATGGCTAATAGCCGTGCAAGGGCAGTTGATTCTACAGAGGGTTTTGTAAAAGTTTTGGCATGTAAAAAAACTGACAAAGTTTTAGGAGTACATATTATTGGTCCTGATGCAGGAACACTCATTGCAGAAGCTGTGTTGGCTATGGAATATTCAGCGTCAGCTGAGGATATAGCACGTATTTGCCATGCTCATCCAACTTTGAATGAAGCGGTGAAAGAAGCCGCACTAGCTGTTGCTGGACGGGCAATTCATATTTAGTTTACAGCTAACTCAAAATAAGTTTAATATATTCAGGTTAAAATGAGCACTTATGTTTACTAAAACATTTATATTTCTATTAAGTTCATTCTGTAGACAGATATTTAGAAAATATAATAATACAGTATGTCATTACCATTATTTGGATAGTCCCTACTTAATAATTATTTCCCATTGCTTATTATTGAGATCTAACTTACAAAGTCCTTTTATATTGTGTTTCTTAGCGTAGTTTAATATACGTTCATCATAGTCAGGATTGTTTGGGTAACCAAAATCCCAGTCTGGATAAGAAAAAGAGGCAACACCGTTAATTGTAGGAATTTTAGTATTTTGTGCGACAAACATAGCAGTGACATTATGCGCATAATAATTGTATATCCAATCATGCTCACCATCTTCTTTCCAACCAGAAACATAGAACGCTTTGCATTCTTTAAAAGGAGCTATAGGAAAATTAATGCGAGTGAGTTCTACTTTTCTATCTAAATTCATTATTGGTTTATTTAGCTCTTCCGCAATAAGAAGTATTACAATTATTATGATTATAGGCAATCTAAAGTGTTTGGTTGATAAATATTTTATAGCAATAATGATTAAAGGAAGTGCTAAGAAAAGCTGATAGATGGCAACCACGTTTAGAGCCTTAGCGCCAGGAAATAGATAATATATAAAAAACCATGCACTATATCCTGCAAAGTTTAAAGTCAGAAACCAGGTAAAAAGAGTTGCTATAACTATGGACTTAAAAACAACTTCTGGAATTGTTTTACATTGCTTCTTTAAAATATTTATACATCCGCATGCAAAAAGCAAAAATAATATAATAGGAAATCCTGTATTATAATACTCTCCATTAGGCGTATATTTAGAAATAAAGAAAGATAAAATATAATTGTAAAAGCGACCAAATAAAATATTATCGTAGCCAACCTGGAGAATGCCCTCAATAGGTATTGTATTATTAACTACAGTCTTATATAAGCGAGTGCCAACCTCAAGACTTTTTGATAGAAATGCGTAGAGAAACGGAGATAGACACACTATTGAAGATACTATAACTAAAATAACATAACCATACATAGTCATAAATCTAGCTTTAATTAGAGTAATGTTAGACTTACCACATATCATTAGAGTTATCACAATAAAAGTAGTAAAGAAAAATACAAAAAACCATGCCATATAGAAACATGTTAAACACCACGCTCCGTAAAGTATTGAGGCTATGATACCATACTTAACAAAGTCACGTGTATTTCCATTAAAAAAAGCGTTAATGGTATTCCAAAGAAATAATAGCAGTATAGGTGCAAAAGAAATAGTTTCTAACTGTATTCTTTGTGAATGTATAGTTATACCATTACTTATGGTAAAAAGAATTGCTCCAAGCAAGGACCAATAAAATGTGTAAGAGAAAACTTTTCTAAATAGTAAATAAACGCCTACAAATCCAAGAATTTTAAGTACCCAAGAAGTCATATGAACTGAAAGAAAGGGATCAAAAGAAAGTAATCTTAATGGGTAGTATATAAGACTAATTAAAAAATATGCGTCAGTCTGAGCTATAGTTTTTTTATAAGGGAAATAATAATTTACTTCTAACCAATTTGCTTCTCCAGAAAAAACATGAAACCAATGTTCAAGGATTACTGTAACTATTACAGCATCATATCTATCTCCTGGGAGCATTGAAAAATTATCTAACAACTGGTATCTACTTAGCCAGATAATACAAAGTATTATAGATATACTAAAACAAAGTGCTTTTTGAATATTACCGGAATTTCTAAGTGCATTCAGGTATGATAATTTCTTATTTCTTCTAACCATAGCATTCGATAAATTTATTAATCAGTATAATAAGAAAATCATGACTTAATTATAATGAATATACCGGCTAATATCATAAACATACCAAGAAAATATTGCGATTGGAATCTTTCTCCAAAAAACAGATAACTACCGATTGGAACAAAAATAAAGGCAAGCGCCATAAAGGGATATACTCGACCAAGCTCAATTTTCTGCAAAACCCAAACCCACAGAATACTAGTGAGCCCATATAAACCAAAAGCCATAATAAGAATTGAGATTGTATTAAGATCAAATAAGCTTCCAGTATTTTGTAATGAAGCAGCAGCTAATTTGAATAAAATTTGACCTACAGCAATACCAAAAACACAAATAATTGCAATTATATAAATCATAAAATATGTTCCTAATTAGATTGATATAATGTTTTTTTATGATGCAATGGTATTCTAGGTACAGAAGAAATATCGTATCCAACAAAAGCCAATAAGAACTGCACTCCCAAGATTACTAAAAGAGATGAAAGCATTATAACGCCATTAGGTGTTTGAGTTTCAGATTGTATGGAACTTATCCAATTAAAAGCACCATATGTAGTTCCATATATTAACATAAACATACCTACGGGAAGTTCAATTGAGGCAAGAGACATATCTCTAAGATAATAGTTATAAAAAACTCTTTTTGAGAAATTTTTTATATGTTTAATAAAGAATTTCCATATAACTTTTGAAATTTTTAAATTGCTTATTTCAGCATCATACTTTGCATCCATTGGAATATCTAGAACAACAGCACGCAAAATGTTAAGATGGAAAAGCATGTCAGTTTCAAAAAAATAACAGTTACTTATTTTGTTAAAAGGAAGCTTACTAGCTACATCAGCATGGATGGCTGTGTATCCATTCGTTGGATCAAATATATTCCAGTAACCAGAAGAAAATTTAGTTATAAACGATAGTAAGGCGTTGCCAAGTAAACGTAATTTAGGCATCGTATTAATCTTCTCAAGGTTAAAAAATCGATTACCTTTAGTGTAATCGGCTTTATTAGCTACAATTGGATTAACGAAATGTAAAAGTAGTCGAGGATCCATCTGATTATCACCATCTATCTTGACTATAATATCCATACTATCTTTAATTGCTTCTTTATATCCTCTTATTACAGCGCCGCCAACTCCCTGATTTTCTGAGCTTTTAATTACAACTATACGTTTATCCACGCAATGACTTTTAACAAAAGCTCCTGTTCCATCGGGACAACAATCATCTACAATATAAATTTTACATACTTCTGAACCAATTTGATTTATAACTTTCATAATATGATTTTTAACTTTATAGCTAGGAATTACGACAGCAATCTTTAAATTCTCAGTCATATTTAAAGTAATCCTATATTAAATCTTAACGTATCTTAACTTATTATTATGTAGTTTTGTATAATAATTAAACTATAAATAATTTATTAATTAAATATTCATACTATTTGTATTTAAAAAGTATCGCAAGTTAAAATATTTGTATATTTCATATGAACTAAAACACTTAGAAAAGCTAGAGTTGTATATTATAACAATTTTTAAATTGCACTTTGTTAGTTACTAGACACTCTACCATACTTATCTTCTAATCTTACAATATCATCTTCTTCTAGATATGTGCCAATTTGTACCTCGACTATTTCAAGGGGGTCACTGCCAATATTTTCTAGTCTGTGAATTGTACCAGTTGGTATATAAGTAGATTGTTCTTTTTCTAAAATAAAGGTTTTATCTCCGCGTGTTACCATCGCCTTGCCACTAGTTACTACCCAATGCTCAGAACGTTTATTATGATATTGCAGTGAAATTTTACTTCCAGGATAAATATGAAGCTTTTTTACTTTATAAGAATCATAGGTTAGTATATTTTGATAATATCCCCATGGACGGTAATATACAAGGGTTGTGTTGACTATAGGATTGTTTTGTTTTTTGAAATCATTAACTATATTTTTTACTGCTTCACTATCATCTTTATTTATGACTAACACAGCATCTTTGGTAGTTATTATGCATAAATTCTCTACACCATATGTTATAGTAGACATCTCCGGTTGTGAATAAATTAGACAATTGGTGGTTTGATATGGATAATTTTTACCAAAACTATAATTCTGATCTTGATCTTTAGTACTGTGATCATATAAAGACTTCCAACTACCGATATCGCTCCAATTTAGATCCATGGAAATTGTTACTGCATTGGAAGTGTGTTCAAATATGGCGTAGTCTATTGAAATATTTTCGCACGAATCGAAAATTTCTTTTGGAATCTCAAGAAAGTTATAGCTAATTATTGCTAATTCAATAGATTTTAAGCAACAGTCAAAAATTGTAGGATAAAACTTTTTAAGTTCTTGCAGATAAGATTCTGCTTCAAACATAAAAATACCACTATTCCATTTAGCATGTTTTTTAATTAAATCTTCAGCT
>CAZEVK010000038.1:0-11460 GCA_964515755.1 uncultured Rickettsia sp.
AATTACAAAAAAATTGGTATTGGAGCGTGGGAAATTGCAGTGAAATATTCTGTTGCGAATTTAAATAGCAAAACTAAATTTGGTAAATTATTAATTTACGGCCTAGGTTTAAATTGGTATTTAAATGAAAATATTAAACTATCAAACGATTTTTTAATCTCGAGAACTGATAAGTTTGCAGCTGTACCAAACTCAATATCTAAAATTGTTTTGGTAAGATTACAAATAGAATTATAACTTTTTTAGGCATATTAAACTTGTAGATGCGATGTTATCTATAGCCATGCATTTAATGGTATGAACCTCTATTTAGGTTATAAAGATCGAAAGAGTTAACACAAATCCTGAACCATATCGTGTTTTTGATTGTTATCTGGTTTTGTATACCTCAAAATCTCTTTGATAGATACATTGCCACTAAGGTCTTGTGTGACATGAAGACCATATTTGTCTGCAACTCTTTTAAGAAAGCTGTGTCTAAGCATGTGAGGTGTTAATTTGATTTTCTCATTAGTTGATAAATAGGCATTAGCTTGCATAGCTATTCTTTTATAACACTAGGCAATATCTCTTTTATTATATTGATTAGCTAATAGTGGTGAGGAGGGCGCTAAATCTTGTCTTGTAGCTAGATATCGCTCAAGCAGTTCTAACAACCGGTACTTTTCTAGTGATCTTGTTACCCTTTCTTTTTATATTATGAAATCTCCTAGAATGATATTGTTCAATATCTAAACTAGCAAGCTTAGACTCTCTAAGTCCAGTGGAAAGCAGTATTAAGAATATGGCGTATTCGAGTAGAGGGTTTTTGATGTTTCTTATTACAAGCTTTTATTCTAAGCTCACATGCAGACTTTAATCTGATAATTTCAGAATTATTGCTTAATCCATTCCACTGTGGATCTTATACCTGAGTAAATCTTACCCCTGAGAAAGGATCTCCACCGAGAAGAGGGTGCTCTTTATGTAACCAACTAGCAAAATACTTAATGGTTGCAAGTATTCTGTTGATGGAAGTAGCTATATAATTTTACCAGTTTTAGCAGATACATGATTTGACAAATAGCTTTGAAAGCCCTTTGTAATAGAGGGTGTCCATAGATCATGAATATTTGCGCCTAAAGTAGAGGTAAAGTATAAAGATTTGGCCAAATCGCTTTTCTTAGCTCTTTGAGTATGATAGTACGCATTAACTACGTGCAAATGATAAGTCTTTGTTAGCCCAATAGCTATGTCTTCCTGACAGTTGAAGTTTGTACTTAATGTAACTGTATTTATTGATTCGTTATTAACAACCAGATTACTCCTCTTGCTTACTTATACCTTATCTGCTAAAGAATATTTCATCAATTTTTGATCAAAACTTTGAATTTCCAAATTCTCAAATTTTGCTTTAGCTGCTATAATACAATCTACTATATAAAGATTGGTTTGAGTGTAAATATTTAGACTTTCAATTAATATGTCTTTTTCACTATTATAAAATCCTCTATATAACAATAGGCTATGTAAAGATTCCTTAATTTTATCTCTAGGTATATTATATAGGTTTGTGAGAACAAATATTACCTCAGTAAAAACAGTTTGTTCAATATATGCTTTAATTTTCCCTAGTTTAACTAAATCTAGGAAATTCCTAGATTTTTTATGCAATTCAGGTTGATCATTAATTAGATACCTAACGATAACATTAGTATCAACTATTACTTTATCCATTCCTAAAACCTTCCTTTTATACTTTCTTTCCAAGCTTTTTCTCTAATAATATTAAAATCTGTTTCATCAATCTTTTTAGCATACTGAGTTAATGAACCAGCAACATCTTTTATTGGCACAATTCTAATTATATTATTATTATCTACTTCTAACTTAATACTCTCACTATCAAGCAAAGCTCTAATGCTTTTAGGCAAGGTAATTTGTCCTTGATTAGTAATTTTAATAGCTTTATTATTAATCATTTTAATCTCCTGTGTAATTCTTTAATTATTATTATAATATATATTAATTATATATACAATATTAATTATATAAATATCTTTGAAGAAAAATTAAATCTAATTAAATAAAATAAGTAATTAAAAAATAAAAATAATTTAATATTTAAGAAAAAACTTATCAGTCATCAATTTATACAACTTTTAAGGCAGCATAATTTTTTAAAATATGTAAATACGTTAAAGTGAGGAGGTGGGTTTAACGGTGACTGATAAGGTAGGTTAAATGTATGATTTTAAAAAGCAAATTAGTAGAAGAAAAAGGAGGATTTGGTCAGAAGATCTATGATTACATTTATGGACGTATGGAAATTAGAAATATTAAGGATAATATTAGCGATAGTAGTAATCAAAGTAATAGGGATAATGGAGAAGATAGTAATGCTAACGTAGAACATTATTATTGTTATAATAATAAAAGAAAATATTAGATCATGTCCTTATTGTGGATAATCATTTTGAAATTGTTGAGAGATTTATGATAAGTATGAACCTAACTCCTAGGTAATATTTTAATTTCCATAATAATTTATAAATTTTCTGACAGCATTGTAGTGGCTGGTAAATAATAATTAGATTATATTTCTATTGTTTTGCCAATTAAATCATCAACAGAATTTAACCTAATCATGTGTGCTGCCTGGATATTTGCACCCAAATATACTCCATTTGAGTCTTTCCGATAAATACTATTTGGTAAATTAGAAAGAATGGTTTCTATGTAATTATTATAACTCATCTTTATTATACACAGGCATTTCTGTATTATTAATTTCACCAGCCAGTTTATTCATAACAAAAACATAATATTCTATATACCCAGATTTATATGAATTATAGATATTATGTGAAACTAAAGCTGTAGTACCACTTTGTGTTACCCATTGATCATATTTCTCAAAAACATGTTCTCCTATTGAATGATAGTCTACATTAAATCCATTATCCTTAAAGACCCTAGCCACTTCATCAACTGGAACTAAAATTTCAATTTCATCTATTAATAAATTTTCCTGCCTTAATTTGTTATAACTAGAATGGCTAGTGGAAAGATGAGCGCAAAAAGAAATAATTCCATCTGGAGCCAATATCCTTTTTATCTCGGCAGCAAGAGCATTAAAGTCTTCAATATGTTGAAATACTTCTATCGAATAAATCTTATCTACATCGTTATCCTCTAACCCTGTTAAATCGGCAGAAGCAAGCAAAAACTCTGTCGAGCTTATCTTTCTTGTCATCTCGTTTTTTGTTTTTATTGTTTTATCGATTTTCTGCTTATTTTCTTGAAGGTTTTTTGTCCACTCATGTTTAAATTGTTCTAATGCTGTCTCTTCTTTTATATCATTTGTAAATGTATCCAATTTTTCTTCAAGGATTTTTGATTCTTTACTATTGAGGAGTTTATCTATTTCTTGACTTAGAATTTTCATTTCTTGTTTAAATTCTTCTTTTTCATATTGAATATTAGACAAGGCCAAATCCCACTGCTTCTCAAGAGACTCTAAATCTTGTTTTATTTTCTCTGCTTTTAATTTTTCCCTAAGATTTTGATTCTCCCTTCTATTTTTTTTTGTTTCGGCTCTATCTGTTTGTGATTTGGAAATGTCTATGCCTATTATTTTTGACATATTCATATATTGAAATGCATCGAACATTCCTACAGCTCTACCGCAACCTAACTCAAGTACTGTGTCACTCATTGATACATTTAGTTTACTAATGACATATGAATACAATGAAGCCGAACTTTTTATGCGATCTTCTACAGTGATTTCTTTACCAGATGATATATTTTTCCAGTAACCAAAATTTATATAGTCTCCTTGAAAAATAGGGAGATCTCCCCAATTTCCTTTATGAGAGCCATAAGCATTTTCTATATTTATTTGTTTTTTACTAATGATTTTTACCATAATCATCTTTTATTAACTGTTACTGTTTTCCATTACAGCGTTTTCTAATATGCATTATATTACACAATATAACACTTTATCAATATTTATTATATATTTTGCTTACTATCTGACATAGTGTTGTATAATTAATAGCTCTAGTAGAAAGTCTAACCCCATTTTTAAAAAGATAGACTGATTAGATTGTATATGCCTTGCGATAAAATATATTGATCTAGATACTTTTTAGGTTCATCAGGAATAGGTTTTTTTAGTAAAATTGCCTTTGCGTTTAACGTGATGAAAACCCTTAGAACAGTTATGAGAAAGGTTAAGAGAGACGACTCAACTTCTCTAAGGCCGGTGGTAAAAAGAATAGAAAAGATAGTGAGGTTTTATTTTTTTTGGAGCAGTAGTCTAGACGTTGCTCGCAAGCCATCTTTAAATGCATTATTTGTTTGTCAAATAAGCTATTCCAGTGAAGATAATCTGAGTAATATTCTTAACTCCTTCAAAAGGATGACCACCAAGAAAGGGTCTGTGTTAGAAAATGCCTTAAAGAATCTAAAGCTGTGTTAACAGTTGCAGGTTTTTAATTTTTATCTTGAAGAAAAATTAAAAAATGCTTGGTGATAGATGGAGTCGAGTTATCAATGTGGTGTTTAGTTATATATTCAAAAAGAAATGAACTTAGATTAAGTCGTTTTTTCTATTTATTTCAGTGGCTTTTTAGGAGCTAGAAATTAGTACAGTTAATAAATGTTATAATAAACTATGGTATTGTTATTATCATTTTTAGTGAATGCAAGATCTAAACCATTTAACAAAGCTTTTGTAAGCATGTAATGATTACCTAATTTACATAATTGTTAGGTTAATATCAAGCTTACTCCACGCTTTATCAGCAGCATAGGCAGGAATATTAAGATGAAAGCAAGATTGTTTAAGAAGACTAGACGCAGTATCAACCTACTTATCAAAAGGATAAATCTCAGAAATTAAATAAAGTATTTTATGGATTTGATTAAGAGGAATAGAAAGCTTAAAGTGTAGCTCACCCACTATCTCAGAAATATTGATAACGTGCTGATTAATTCAGAACATTATTATTGTTATAATTATCAGAAAAAGCAGTTAGATTATGTTCTTATTGGAGATAGTTTGTTCGAGGTTGTTGAGAGTTTAGGATAATTGCTTATATTTCCATAAAACTAACATAGTTACAACTAGTAAGTTGTATTCCTTATACAACAAATATTACAGCCTGTTTCCATCAGTAATGTTACGAACATAAATATAACTGGTACAAAGGGAGAATATAGCATGATTATATTCAACTTGTTACTCAAAACAATCATCAAAGCAACAAAATATTTTAGCAAAACATGCTGTCAAACAAGCTGAAGGAAACTCACAAAAGGAAGAGTGATTTGGTTGTTCGTCTATATGTTCTAGTCTGGCTCCTGTACCACCTTCAATTTCTGCGATATAACGACATATTTCCATAGGAAGGGAAGGTAACTTTGCTTCCTCACTTGCTCGAAACAGCGCAATTGCTCTAACTTCAATATTATGTTGTTGTAAATTTATAACAAATGAGTCAAAATTTAATTGTAGCCTGGTTGTATTATTAAATCTCAGCGGCCCTGCCACTTAGATCAGTTACTGCAATATCTGCGCCCAAATTAATTAATAAATATACAGCATCGAGGTTTTGATTTGCTGTAGCATAATGTAAAGCAGTACGTCCATTATAGGTAATGCCATTGATATTGTCTCCATTATCTATTAACCTTCTTATAGCACTTGTATCTCCATCTCTAGCAGCTCTATGCAACTCTGGTATGGTAGGT
The DNA here is from genome assembly GCA_964515755.1 of uncultured Rickettsia sp. GTDB lineage: Bacteria > Pseudomonadota > Alphaproteobacteria > Rickettsiales > JABSSG01 > JAGVLN01. The sequence continues at coordinate 5,743 of CAZEVK010000038.1, forward strand.
AATCTTTCGTAATCATCGTAATAGCCAGTGCTATAATAATGTCCGTAAGTTGGACGTAGAAAACTTTCACCTAAAAACGCTCTTTCAATAATAAATAATCTCCCTAGTATCCCTCATTTCTGTTAAAAACTACCGTATTTAATGAGATGACCCTAAACGTTTAATCGTTGTGTTAAGCAATCTGGGTGTCATGAACACTAGATCACTGCGAAACTTATTATATATATATTTAGATTGGCGTAAAGCACGAATTCAAACTTTGATAGGGTTAATTTTGCAGTAAGCCTGTCAGAAACATAGCGCTTATAGGCCAATTAAGACGGTTTAATGTTTTTTCTGTAGGAGATAATATTCTTTTTTCTTTCAAAAATTGAATAGCCTCTGTTTTTAGTAAGCTAATTAATTATAATCTCATGGACTCTATTAAATACAAAAGCATCAAACTGTTTTCAGGCTAATAAAAATTTATTAAATTTGAGTTGTCTTTTTTGGTGTTATTAGATTAGTTTTTTGTGATCCTACTCGTTGCGAGTTAAAGAATTTTTTGAGGAATTCAATTTTTACGTTATAAGTTATTTTTACAATTTTCAAAATATTTGAAAGAATTTGGATGATTTTTCTGAAAAGTGAGCATTTTTTACAAATCTTAGGTGTAATTTCTCCAGGCTTTAAAAAATGTTCTAACTAAAATTGATGATGTTGTGCGGAAAATATTGTAACCTGCAACGAGTAGAATATATAAATATTCAACTTATATTTTTACTATATTGTATTTCATCCTTAGATTTTTTTACAAATTAACTTGACAGTGCCCTTTGCCTTATTCAGTTAATAAACTATTCAATGTTTGAGCAAATTCTTTGGAATTTGTAATTTTCTGTCCTTCAATAATACAAGCTTCATAAAACATCATTTCAATTAATCCTTGAGCTTTACTTTTACCACTTTCATCATCAGAGCTTGACATTATTATTTTCTTTATCTTATCTATTACAGGATGAGTTGTATTTATCTCTAAAGTTTTCATTGAATTAGAGTTTACTAGTTTATCTCTCAACATTGATTGGATATTAAATCCCATTCCATCATCTGAATCTGATAAGCACACAGGAACATCTATTAACTTTTTAGATATTTTTATATCTTTAACCTTATTACCTAATATTTCTTTAAATTTATCAATTAATTTATCCTCACTTTCGTCCTCTATTTCTCCTTCAATAACATCGTCCTTTTTATCATCTCTTTTAATTTTGTTCAAGTCAATGTCTGAGCTAGTTATTGATTTAAATTGTTTATCTTTATATTCCCTTACACTACTTATCCAAAGATTGTCTATTCTGTCTGTTAATAACAAGACTTCAATATCATTCTTTTTAAAACCTTCTAGTTGGGGATTGTTTTTTAAACTCTCTAAATTATCACCTATGTAGTAATATATCTTATCTTGTCCATCTTTTATATTATCTATATACTGATTTAGACTAATTAAATTATCTTCTGACCTGGTACTATAGAATCTGCATAGTTTTAGTATTTGATCTTTGCTATCAACTTCCTGATCAAAATACAAACCCTCTTTTAAAACTGATCCAAAATTCTGCCAAAACTTATTATAATCATCTTTACTTTGAGCCTTGTCAAAAGCTGATAAAACTTTCTTAGTTATTGATTTTCTTATTGTTAATATGTTTTGGTTGTTTTGAAGAGTTTCTCTACTAATATTTAATGGAATATCTTCTGAATCTATCACACCAGATAAAAACCTCAAATAATTGGGTACAATATCTCTTACCTCATCGCTAATAAAGACTCTTTTTATATATAGCTTTAAATGTGGCTTATAATCCTGATATAAAATGTTATGTATTGGAGAGTCTGGTATGAATAATAAACTTGTATAACCTACATTACCTTCAACTTTATTTCTTATGGTAAGCCATGGTTTACCGTATTGTTTGGATACAGTCCTATAAAACTCTGTTTCTTGTTCTTCAGTTACTTCTGATTTAGATCTTGTCCATATAGCCGATCCTTCATTAACTAAAGATTCTTTTTTTTCATTATTAATAAAATTTATTGGAAAAGAAATATGATCAGAATATTTCTTAATTATTTCTCTGATTTTATAATCTTCTAGTAAGTCTGTTTCATCTTTCTTAACTTTTAATTCTACTGTAGTACCTCTAGGTAACTTTTCGTTATGTTGAGATAATGAGTATTTACCAGAGCCATCGGATTCCCATACATATGTTTTCTTAGTACCAGCTTTAGTTGAATATATAGTTACTTTATCTGCAACCATAAAAGTCGAATAAAACCCTATACCAAATTGTCCTATTAGGGTACCTATATCTTTTTTGTTGTCTTTAAGGTTTTCAATGAATTTTTCTGTACCTGAATTTGCTATTGTACCGATATTATTAATAAGATCTTTTTCATTCATTCCAATACCATTATCTGATACGGTAATGGTATTTTTATCTTTATCAACTTTTACAATAATCTTTAGGTCATGATCTTCAGATAAAAGTGCAGGATCTTTGAGAGCATTATATCTTAATTTATCACAAGCGTCAGAAGCATTAGATATTAATTCTCTTAAAAAGACCTCCTTGTTTGTATATACACTCTTAGCCATTAATTGCAATATCTTACAAACATTTGTATCAAAATTTAGAATTTTTCTATCGCTTTTTGTTTTACTACTCACAAACTACCTCTTTGATTATTATAATTAACAGCTATTCTTTAGTTACTTGCGTCAAAAAATTAAGAAAACAGCCTAATTATAATTATTAAACTTATCATAATTTTCTCTATATTGTTTATTCAAAGCTAGAAAAAACAGAGTATAAAACAACTATTTCTAACAATAATAACAAAACAACGCAAACACAGATTTTGTATCTTATAGATACCATAACATTTACGTTAATTACAAGCAGAATTTTTTTCTTTGTCAAGGCAATTTGGAAATGTAGGCTTTTTTCTAATCAAATAATTATGGATACGACCAAGACTAAAAAGGAAGTACGTTTATTAGGATTTGGTACTTTTTGTTCATTAGCAAGAAATGCATCAAGTGGCTTTAATCCAAAAACAAGGGTTGAAATTAACATTCCTGTATATAATCGTCCTAAATTTAGAGCAGGAAAGCAATTTGTTGAATCTGTAAATTAGCTTATTGATTGTAAGTTAAATATTTTTGAGTATTATTGGATTTAGTACACATATTTATGTTATTTGGTTTTGTATGCCGTTATTTGTTCCAGAGTCTAAGCGGTATCAATACTCTTCTAAAAGAAGAAAAAGCGCAGTTGTCTATGAAGTAATAAGAAAATACAAAAGTATTATTTTTTTCGGTGATCTGGTTGCTGATTGTGGCTATAATTCTTACTTTAATTTTAAATATAATTTTTAAATTTTAATATTATTAAGATAATTACAATGAAAAAATCAAAATTATTTGAAGGGCAAAAAGCGCCAACTTTTATTGCTTCAAGTACTGCGGGAGAATTTAATCTAGAATGCTTAGAAGAAAAATGGTTGGTGTTCTATTTTTACTCTAAAGACTTAACTGCTGGTTGTACTATTGAAGCAAAAGGATTTAGTGAGCTAATTAATGAATTTAAGAAACTCGATGTAAAAGTAATTGGCATATCTAGAGACACCTTATCTTCTCATGAAAGGTTTATAGAAACAGAATGTATAAATTTTGATCTTATCTCTGACTCACAAGAAATGTTATGTAAAGAATATGGCGTTTGTATAGATAAAACAATGCTTGGTAATAGATATTCAGACTTTGAAAGAACAACCTTCCTTATTGATCGAAATAAAATTATTAGAAGGATATGGAAAAAGGTATTTCCTAGTGGACATGCTGCCAAAGTTCTGGAAACAATAAAAATTTTGAACATGGTAAAAATTAACCCACTATAATACTGTTACTGTTATTTGTTGTTATGTTTGATACTTTGAGTAAAAAAAGCTGTTTTTCTTCCTTAAGCAATCACTGTCATATTTGGGATATTGATATTGATCAAAGATCTTATGACATTGCGTTTAATGAGATAAATTTACTATCTCACAAAGAAAAAGAGCAATTTCATTCATTCAGATTTCAGGAAGATAAAGCAAGATTGATTATTTCGCATATAGCTCTTAGACATATTATTACTTATTATACTAACATACCAACTTTATTAGTGGAATTTCAGTATAACCAATATAACAAAGTTTATCTTGCAAATAAAACTTCTAACTATCTATTTTTTAATTTATCTCATGCACATAATAAAGCTGTAATTGCTATTAGTGATACTGAGGTTGGAGTGGATATTGAGCATATTAAAAATTTGGTAGATATTGATGAGCTGGCTTCTGTTATTTATTCTTGTGATGAATCTCAACAATTCTCGCAATTGAATTGTGATCAAGAAAAATTGAATTATTTCTATACTATATGGACTAAAAAAGAAGCTTATCTTAAGGCATTATCCATAGGTCTTATCAATGATTTAAAATCAATACACCTTGGAGTAGAAGCAAAATCTAAAATTGATCATAAGTTTGTGCTCCAAAAAATTAATATTTATCATAGTGAATATATAGCTCATGTTGCTTTTAAAGGGAGTGAATATAAAAATATTCTACACTTTCATTACAATGATCTTAATCTAGAAAATATTATTTAGAATGTGATATAGCTGCAAGATCACCTCTCAGCATTAGCCATGCAGTATGGTTTCTTCATTTTGAGATATTTGATCTGACCACAATAAATCTAAAAATTTTTGCCAATGTATAATCTCAATATTGCCTTGTCTAATGGAATGGACCTACCCTATTTACAGAATGAGAAGCGAAAGCTAATCTTCTAAGGTTAGGAATAAACCTAAAATAACAATAAGGAGGTCCATATGGAAGTTAACACAATTGGTATCGATCTTGCAAAAAGAGTTTTTCAAATTCACGGTGTTGATAAAAATGGCAAGACAGTACTAAAGAAAAAATTAATGAGGGACCAAGTACTAACATTTATGGCTAATTTACCAAAGTGTTTAGTAGGTATGGAAGTTTGTGGAGGAGCTCATCACTGGGCTAGGGAAATAAGTAAATTGGGGCATGAAGTAAGATTAATGGCAGCACAATTTGTGAAGCCCTATGTTAAAACCAACAAGAATGATCAAGCCGATTCAGAAGCAATTTGTGAAGCGGTAGCAAGAACCCAATATGAGATTCGTGACAATAAAAAGCATAGAGCAGCAGGATATTTTATCAATTCATAGAGTGAGGGAAAGATTAGTAAAAAATCGTACGGCATTAGCTAATGAAATTAGAGGATTACTCACTGAATTTGGTTTGATTATTCCTCAAGGGATAAATAAGGTTGGAGAAAAGTTAATTGAGGTTCTTAATAGTGGGAAATTAAGCGGCATAAGTTATCAAACATTCAGTGCATTAAAAGAAGAGCTTATTGATAACAATACTAAAATTAAGGAGCTGGAAAAGCGACTAATAGAAATAGCAAAACAATATGAAACATACAAACAATTAATTGGCATACCTGGTATAGGTTTAATAACAGCAACAGCGTTAATAGCAAGCATAGGCAATGCTAGCTGTTTTAAAAACGGCAGGCAATTATCTACCTGGGTTTGGTCTGGTACCGAAGCAACATTCCAGTGGAGGTAAGGAGAAGCTTTTAAGTAT
>CAZEVK010000039.1:0-10727 GCA_964515755.1 uncultured Rickettsia sp.
TCTCTCCCAGGGCTTTCTTTCGAGTGGAGATTATCAGATTTTGGGTCCTGACGTGTCTCGCAGAACAGTACAGCGTGAAAGACAGGACTTAGTTAAGAAAAATATATTCCAGTCCACAGGTTCTACAAATAAATTAATTTATAAAATAAAAAACTAGACTTGTGTCAAACTTATGACAAAACTTATGACAACGCCCAAAAATGTTACAAATATATTATCATTGGCGTAAAACAACTAAATATTACCACATTCATCTCCAACCAAATCTCTTTGGTAGTATAAGTGTTATTAGGTCATGGGGAGGTGTTAACAGTAAGAAATCAGGTCACAAAATCACTATGTGTGACTCAGAAGAACAAGCTGGTGAAATAGTATTAGCAACAATCAAAAGACGTAAGGCAAGAGGTTACCTCCCTTGTTAGGACAGAATACTAATGAGATGAAATATTCCAATTCTTTACTAAATTACGAAAAAAATGAGAGAATTGATAGAAATGATTTACTAACGCATTGACATTGCTTGAATTTCAAAGAATAGTATTGAGGAGGTTGCTTGGTTTCTCCATACTTAGCAACCTTCGTGAAATTAAAAAATATGCGTGTATATTTTTTATGCTAACAATTGAGTGTTAATAATTTAATTATAGGAATTACAAATGAACAAAAATGAACTGGTGACAAAAATGTCCGAACTTTCAGGTTTAACTAAAGTAGATAGCGTCAAAGCATTAGATGCTCTTATTAAAGTTGTGATGGACGCTGTTAAATCTAAAGAACAAGTGCTCTTAGTTGGTTTTGGCACTTTCTACTCTCTTGCAAGAAAAGCTTCAGAAGGCTTTAACCCAAAAACAAGAGCGAAAATTGCTATTGCTGCTTCTAACCGTCCAAAATTCAGAGCTGGTAAACAATTTATTGACACGGTTAACTAAGATCTCCTATTATTTTAGATGAGGGGTTATCAGTAATGATAACCTTATGTATGGGGGAATGTAGCTCAGTTGGCAGAGCGCTTGCTTAAGTAGGTCGTCAGTGGTTCGATTCCACTCATTCTCCACCATTAAAGAGCAGGTTCATTATTAGAGAGATGGTATACAGATTATTCTGGTAACCTACTCTACCTTTCATCTAGAATATTAAAATGTTGTTGATGAAATTTGATCATGATAAGATATTTGCAAGCTCTAGACAGTCTATATATGAGCGTCAACAGGAACATGAATATGGGATAAGACAATATATATTATCTGTTTATCTATAATATGGCATTAGCTCTAGTCATTACGACAATGACTTCAGCAGTGTTTATGTCTTTTACTATATTATAAATTTAATCCTCTACTTACCCACACACCACTATAACACCCTAATAAGCTTAGAAAGGAGTAGTACAAATCTTGATTTAAACAGTAAAAATCTTTGAGAATATTATAATAATGCAATTAACTGCCGTATTGTTGTAACGCTTACTTGAGATTGATTAATAATCTTAGGCCAAAAATGTATTTCTTTTAAACATGAGGTAAGTCCTAAATAATTTAAATCTACAGCATCATAAGCTGGTAATACAGTATGAGTTATCAATTTTTGCTGTTGGTTAAAAATTTCAATAAAATAATCAATTTCGTTTTCTCTAGTAAAATATAAAAAAAATTGAGAATTATTAAGATTAAAAATTAATTTAGTTCTAATAGTTAAACTTTCTAGCTGGTCAGGATTAATTAATTTTATTATATCGAAATCTTTTTTACTCAGTCCAACTTTCGGGGCTAAGATTATATAAAGTAAGAATTAAATTTAGCGACATTGAAAAGAAAAGTTTGTACTCGTTTTTATTGACAGGAAACAAATTATACAGATTTAAACTCATACTTACTGACAATTTCTTTAAAAAGTTAAATAATATTTATTAAATTAAGATAAATTAGTAAATAATAACTTTTATGACACAAAGCAAGTAAAATTAAATAAAAGTTAAGATATGAGCGACCATTCAAAACATAGTAATTTATAATTATTGTAAGGTATTGTTCATATAATTTCTTATTGGACTTTTTTGTAGCTATCATGCTGATACTACTATAAGTAAAATATTATTTGTTCATTATGTAAATATTACTTGCATAATTTGATGATAAGCTTTTAACTATTCTAGCATTTCTATATAGGTTATTGTAATGGATATTCCTAAACGGATTACTACTTCGCATAAGGGAGAAATGGGTAAGGTCCTTATCGTTAGCGGTAGTTATAAGTATTACGGCTCACCAATACTTTGCGCTCTAGGTGCAGAAGTTGCTGGATCAGATCTAATTATTTTATATTTACCCGAGGAACATAAAAATACTGCCAAGAATTATGGACTTAACTTCTTTTTAAATAGTTTTATTCATAGTATCTTAAGTCTTAAGGACGTTGGTATGATAATCGATGCTGCTAAACATAATAACGCAATGATCATTGGGCCTGGATTGGGAAATGATCAAAATACCAAGAAGGCGGTAATTAAAATACTATCTGACATTACAATCCCAACTGTAATAGATGCCGAAGCCTTATTTCCAGAAATCCTTAATATAAAAAGATCGGCGCAATGGATATTAACTCCTCATCATAGCGAATTTACCAGGATGTTTAATACTTTGCCAACACCTGAAAATGTCCAAGCTATGGCTAGAAAACATGGTTTTACTTTAGTGGTAAAAGGGCATGTAGATATTATATCAAATGGGCAGGAGCTTTATTTAAACAAAACCGGTTGTCCAGAGATGCGTGTTGGTGGGACTGGAGATGTATTGGCAGGGATAATCGGCAGTTTTATTGCTCAAAAGATAGAGCCATACCAAGCATCCTGCTCAGCAATGTATCATTATGGAAAAGCTGGAGAACAACTGGCTACTCAACAATGGTCTTTTTCTTCTTATGATTTGGCCAAGTACTTTCCTTCGTATCTTTCTTTCCACAAAGAAATTTCTTTTACAGGCTTTAAAATGACGAATAAGCAGTAATTAAATTAAATGAGAAAAGTCTTCTTTTCGAAATATGCTCAAGGCAAACTCATAAATAAAATCTTTGTCTTCTTTCTAAGAAAGCCAGCTCTTTTAGCAAGCCGCTACAATTATGGGGGTGTTCTAGATTAGGCAATTTTTGTTATAATACTTGCAGAAATATTGCGGATAAAATTATCTCATTAATATAGGTAACGATAATATCTAATTTTTTACAAATTCCTTTTCAATACAAAATTTAAGAGCTAATATAGCGTATATCTTATGTTTACAGGCTAATATAATGAAATATCTATTATATTGTTTATTTATAATACTCCATATTTTTGTATTGAACAGTCAAGTATGGGCGAACCAAACGCCTGAGCTAATAAAATATGAGCATTACGGAGAAAAATCATATGAAGAGCAACATAAAGGTTATAATCTATTAGTGATGGGTAATGCTCTTTATGATAAAATACTAAAATGCGATAGTGATAATGATACTAATTTGATTTTAAAGGAAGTAAGAGTTTTGGAGGGTGGATACAAAGAGATTAGCAAAGATCAATTTGAGCAATTTTCTAATAAATGTCCGGTAATTAAAGTAAGCTCTGGGGGTAGTGTTGCTAATAGTTTAAAAACTTTCGTCAAATTAGGTGGAAAAGGGGCGATTATAGGTAATATAGAGAAGGATAAAGCTGGAGAGGCATTTATAAAAGATTTAAAAGATATTGGGGCTAATACTTTTTTAAATGTAAAGAATTTAGGGAAGGGGACAGGGGAAGTTTGTGTATTTATTAGCCAAGATGGCGAAAGAACTATGCTAGGTTATCTTGGTTCTGCTTTAGATTTTGAAATTAATGAAATCAATATTGATATATTTACTGAGTATAAAGTTTTTCTAACAGAAGCATACTTACTAGATAGTAACAAAGGAAGCATAGCCTTGAAATATGCTGTAAAAGAAGCTAAAAATCATTCTATGTACAGTGCTTTAACTTTAAGTAGTGATGATATAGTAAAAAAACATAAAAAAAATATATTAGAAATTCTACAACAAATTGACATAGTTTTTGGAAACTTTGCAGAGTTCAAAGAGCTTTTAAACGTAGATAATATAAAGCAAATTATTGATAAATCGCAGAAAGAACTAAATATTTCTGTTGTAACCTTAGGAAGTAAAGGTGCTATAATAATTACACCTAATGAAGTAATCACTATAGAGCCAGAAAAAATAATTAAGAAGGATAAGATAAACACTTTAGGTGCAGGAGATGCTTTCGCTGGTGCTTTTTTGTATGGCTATATTAATGGCTATGATTTAAAATCTTGTGGAAAATTAGCGAGTAAAGTAGCTGCCCAAACTATACAAACTTCTTAATGATTGGGGTAGGCTTTTTCAAGCTTCCTTCTCCACACGGTCCGTGAAATTTAATACCCTCTACTCTCAGTTTTGAATGTGCTCATAAAATAATACAAACACGAATATTGATCTTGACCCCGAAATAATTGTAAGTTCAAAGTATGATATAATGATTACAAGAGAGAAAGTAACCTACCTAGTCATGATAGATATGTTGCTGCGGGCTTAAGCTACTGACCCGAAACTAGAGGTTTTCACAACCGTACTCATCAAGGTAGCCTAGCCCGACTCTCGAGATGTTTGAATAGTTGAGTGGGAAGCCCTTAAGCTTTCCCGATTACAATATTAAATATTAATAATCTTGAGGTACACATGTCATTATATAATAATTTCATCGGCATTGATATTGGCAAATTTAATTTTGTTGTTGCTACTCATGGCACTAAAAATACTATAGAGTATGAGAATAAATCATCTGGAATTCGTACTTTTATTAAAGAATTTCGTAAGGAATTAGTTAGTTCTTTGTGTATCTTGGAAACTACTGGTGGTTACGAAATGGAATTGTTGCTAACTCTCTGTAATAAAAATTTTGCAATGCATCGTGCAAACACGCAAAGTTAAAAATTTTATCAGATCACTTGGTGGTAATAGCGCTAAGACAGATGCGCTTGATGCTAAAGCTCTTGCTTCTTATGGATCCGAGAGGGAAAGTAAGCTTGAACTATTTGTTCTGCAATCCAAAAAGGCTACAGAACTTAATCAGCTTGTGCAACGTAGGCAAGATTTAAAGCAAATGTTAGTTGCTGAAAAAAATAGATTTTAGGCGCCTAAAGTAGGCGTAGTTAAGGAGAGTTGTAGATTGATGATAAAATTTATATCTGAACAAACTAACTCTATTACCGCTACAATAAATGCTTTAGTTGAAGAAGATTCAATGCTTAAAGCCATGAAAAAAGTTCTCAAGACTGTGTCTGGTATTGGAGATACTATTACCAACGATTTATTAGTTTTACTACCTGAATTGGGTAGTCTAAATCGGAGGCAGATAGCATCTTTGGCCGGTCTTGCACCAAGAGCTAACGATAGTGGTAATTTTAGTGGCTACAGATCAACTGTTTCAGGTAGAAATACCATAAAACCAATCTTGTTTCTTGCTGCTATGGCTGCTACAAATTCTAATTCAGAACTGAAAACATTTTATCAAAATCTTATTGCCAGAGTTAAAAAGAAAATGGTCGCACTTGTCGCTTTAATGCGTAAAATTATAGTAATTGCTAATGCTAGATTGAAAAGTTTGACTATTTAGCTAAACATAGTTGAGTCACGGTTAAAAGCAACTTTCTTCTGGTAGAAAAGCTAGAATTTTAGGTGACTATGAGTAATTTATGGTATACTTATTAAAATATAAGAGGTAAGTGATGAGGCAGTTCTTATTTATATTATTTGTTTTACTTCCATTAGCCTGGCTTTTTGGAATGTCTTCCATATTTTTGGTTTTGTTGATCGGGATTACAATGGTTCCTGTTTTGCAGTTTATAAAATGTTATTCTCATAGAAATAATAAAAAGCGTGTAAATAGATCATTGTCTTTTGGATTTAAGTCTATACGTGTTCAGGTTACTGAGTTTAAGTCTATAGATAATTTAAAATTTCTACCTGTGAAATTTAGAGTATTTTGCAAGAAATACTCAGTAGCTAATGACCTTTTATTCAAATCTAAAGAAGATTACTTTGGTGACCAGGCTTATAGTGCTTCTATTCTTAACATGTATCACGATAATAAGCGTCATTATTAAATAACCATTGCACCGTGCTACGATAATCAGAAACGTTGTAAAAGTTTACTCACTGGAAATTCATCTAAAAATCTAAATTATTGTATATACATGAATAACCATAACCTTAGCCGAACTTATGGACAATGCACTATAGGGTGCGTATGGTGTGAGACAAATAGGAGCGTAGCTAAGCGATATTTCATGAGATAATTTCTGTTATATTTACTATTCAAAAGTTATCATGCTATAAGAAGCCATGGTGACGATTGAACTGGAATGTTAAGTAAAAAGAAAAGGATAAGAAGAGTAATTGATGAGCAAAGCTACAAAATTGGAAAAGTTAATGTAATTTAATAATGCAACTTTTTAACAATAACATTAAATAGGATTATCAATAAAAGTTCTAGACTGAAATACAAAGCAAGTTACATTTATTATTCTTCATTTTATGTATTTATATTAAAATTAGTGAATAAAGAATGTATAATAATTTCATTATATATCGATAAATTGAAAAGAAAGAGTGAATTATGCGTAAAACTGGAGATTATTATAAGTTGGGAGAGCTAAATTATTTTATACCACATCCACTTCCACCATTAAATCCGCCATTAGAGCTAAATGCTGAAATCATGTCCCTATATGGAGAAGCAAGTTTTGCTTTAGGGCAACTAAATGAAATGAGTTTGCGGTTACCTGATCCAAAGCGTTTTATTAAAGCCTACGTAATAAAAGAAGCTCTTTTATCTTCGGCTATAGAAGGAATTCACACAACTATACTTGAAGTTTTTACTCAGTCTTTAGAAGAATCGAAGAAAGTAAATAAAGATACTCAGCTTGTTCTTAATTATCACGAGGCTTTAGACACAGCTTTAAGTATGATAAAAGATGAAGGTTTGCCACTTGTTACACGTGTTATTTTACGAGCGCATGAAGCTCTACTGTATGGAGGCGAAGGAGATAAAGCAGCACCAGAAATATCTAAGTTGATGAGTGACCTAGAAAAATATATTAATGAACCTTCTGATATACCCGTTCTGATTAGAGCTGGGCTTGCACATGTTCAATTTGAGACCATACATCCTTTTGCAGATGGGAATGGTCGTATAGGAAGACTACTTATTATCCTGATGTTGGTAGATAGTAAACTTTTGAGTTTGCCTGTTTTGTACCCTTCATATTATTTTAAGAAACATCATTTTGAATATTACCAGACGCTTGATCGTGTAAGGACTAACGGTGATTTTGAGGGGTGGATTTTTTATTATCTAAAAGCTATCAAGAATAGTGCAATTGATGCTCATACACGTGCTAAAGAGATAGAGAGTTTAGAAGTACAGCTTAAATATATGATTTTAAATAATCATGAATTTACAAAAATGCGAGATACAGCTTTAAGTGTTTTAGATTTTTTATTTACACAACCAGTTACAGGTATTGCAGAAATGAGCAAAAAGCTAGGCAAAGCTTATAATACCGCAAATAATATATTAAATATATTCGTTAAATTAGGTTTTGTTTCTGAAAGTATTATTCATAAGCGCAATAAACTTTATCGTTTTACTGCTTATCTTAATCTGCTTGAAAAAGAATATTAATGGAAGAAAAAATAACAGGAACTGATGTAGACAATACGTCCACAATAAAATGAATTGCTATATTTACTTCATCAATAAATTCAATACTGGAAAAGATAGGAAAAATTCTGCCATGGGTAAAATATTGGCTAAACCTTCCTATAATCTACCCTCACAATTTAACACGACCTAAATGGCGTATGGTAAAGCCTCTCAATGAAAAAGAAGCTATTATGTACTTAGATAGCGATTGGAATATTACTAACGGAGCAGAATGGTCAAACCGAATAGTGGACGTGTACATAACGAAACCTAAAAAAATCCAAGGAATTGTGGCAACTAAAGATACTAAAAGTAATCTATATGGAGAATGTGATGTACCATCTAAATCTCATACAAAACTAAATACTCATTTTCAAATTTCTTCTCCTTCATGCAGTGAAAAAGAAGATTTTATAGCAACGATAGTATTTGTTGATAAATTTAAACAAAAGATAACATTAAAAAATGTAGAGTTTAAATCTGATAATCAGCAAGGGGTACTAAAGATCCTGAAACAGGAAAGTGGCTATAACCTTAATAATATAGAAAAACAGATTGCATCTGTTCTTCAAGATGAAATTACTAGGTATAAACATTTTGGTAGAAGGCATGGAGAATTAGGAAGTATACATGCTATATATCAAGGAAAAGAAGTAAAAAGGATTTATCAAGATCAACGGTATGGCCATAAATCAGGAGAAAATCAAGAAATAGTACTTGATCCAAAAAATTCTAAAATAGAATCTGAAAATGGGGATGCACTAGTTGCATTATTTCACAATTTTAAAAAGAATAAAGAAAAGCAGCCAGCTATTTATTGAAGCTCTATTATTTCGGATTGATAAAGAAAAAGAGTATTATTGTGTAAGTTATCTTATTTTATATGTCCTGTTTAGAATTGGAAAAATTGAACTAGAACTAAATACAGCTAAAAATAACTTTAAAAAAAACAAAATTTTTGGCAGAAATTATTCTGCAAGAAAGATGATAAGCAATTACTTGAAGTACATCAACGATATGGGTTAAGTGATTTTAATGGCTTAATAAATGGTATGCTTAAATACGAACATCATTCTTTTAAGGATCAAGACCTAGATCTAATAGAAGAATTTATTTCAGATTCTCCTGAGTCTTTTCGGATAAAAGAAAAACTGAGCTCTATACGTTCTTACAGGCTTTTGCCTCGTAAATATAAGGATGAAATTTGACGTTCTGGTCTTCATATTGTTAGCGCAAAGTTATAACTTTCTTTACTTCTAACTCTTATAGAACAAGAGTTATAATATATCTTCTCTAAAATGTAGAAAAGATAAGGAGTGTTGCTCCTTATCTTTTTATTGAGATATTGTTAATCTTCGTCAGGTAACATAATTGTTATTACCGGTTCAAAGTGATCACCGGCACTTATTACTGCTTTTAGTCTAGTAAGTTTTACTCTGTAAGAAGCTCCATCTCTAGGCAGAATATCTAACTCAAAAAAAATTACATCTTCATGTCTGTCGGCTTTTCTCATTGTACGATGGAGTATAAAAATTATGTGCCACAATCTGTCAGCTGTTTCCTGAGGTCCTTGTCTTCTTATATCGTTATCTGTCCATACAATATAATCTCTCCATACAGCAGAAGTAACGGCAACATGCCATTTTATGCCGATTGCTTTTGCCGTATCGGTCACATCAACCAATACACCATCTTCTATTGCTTGAGACCTATTATAATTATAATGGTAATTTGGTTTGTTGTTTTTAGAATGATCGTTCATTTTTAACTCCTTTTTTAATTGTTACTGGGTTGTACGAATCTCGCACAACCCTTGCCATTACGGTGAGTAACGAGGAGGCAACCACAAGATCATAATTTCAGAGGGGAATCACCCTTTTTGCACGAAGTGTAGCGAAGGAAAATAGGGGATACAGAAATTATGCTTGTTTAATCTTGTGAGCGACAGGAGTGGAACTCCTTAGTGTTTTTAGTTTTAAAAATATGCTTTATAATTCAATAGCTTAGGTGTACTAGGATATCTGGAAATAAGAGCTTGAAACAAGATATATATCTATGTAAGGTTATATATAAAATGAAAAAATAAACTATTGGAAAATAATATAAATCTATTAAAATAATGAAAGAATACGAGCATTGGTTTGAAAGATTTAGACAGGTATTATCTGCATTTAGGCAAGGAATCATTGCTGAAGCAGACTTAGAAAAGTTTCAATTGTTTCTTCTAGATACAGGACAATTTAATGCTAACTTTGACTTAGAAGAATTAAATTATCTTGGTTATCCAAAATCTCCATTTGCAATGATGCATGAAAAGTTCTATCTACGAGAGGTGGAAACTTGGGCAATGCAGCTTTTACGTTTCCAATATCAGAATCAATATAATGATTTTGGACATTTATTTCCTATATTTGTTGATTCCTCTTTATTTTGGAATGAGTTAAATAGATATTATAGGGTTATTCAAGCAGTAGATATAGATATCATCGATGCTTCAGTTTCATCGCTTATTTGTGCATTAGAAACAGAAAATCAAGTTTCAGTATTAATAGAACTAAATCGACCTGGTCAAAATGCTGATATAGCTACTCGTCAAAATATGGCCTCAAAAGCATTAGAACAAAAAATAATAGAATTAGTTGTAAAAAAGCAAAAGATTCCAGATATATTGTTCACTATATTTGCAACACCGAACGAAGATCCAATAAACGTAGAAGAAGCTCATTTACTAGTAGTTTTAGAACAATTAAACCAACTTTTCCCGCAAGTTATAAAAGCTCAACAAAAACAATTTAATGATCTTAGCGCAAAGTTAAGTTCTGCAATTGATGCTCCAGAAACATGGTCTGAATTAACTTCACTAATATTTGCACAATGTAGAAAGTATAAAATATTACCAATAGACCGAAATACACTGAATAAGTTCAAAAATTTCTTTCAGGAGGAACCAGAAGCTTTTAAGCAACTCCTTACA
>CAZEVK010000040.1:0-10082 GCA_964515755.1 uncultured Rickettsia sp.
CATCCACGCGCCGCCGCGTGATTGAACATCAATAAACAAGCCAGCATTGCGGGCCCGCTATCTGCTACGATATCAATAGCAGCTATCCCGCATCCTTTCTCGAAGCACAGGATAGCGAGGAGATGCTTAAGGTCCGGGTGAAAGTCGAGACAGACTACGCGGCCCCGTTTTGGCTGAGACACCGAACCGGGAAAGCCAACTATGAGAAGCTCATTTTCCCGCGCGGCGTGTTTGAAACGTACGTGTTTCGGTCGTCTCTGGAACGATACATCATTGACTCCCCTAGCGTGATTTCTGTCTCAATCCTAGAGCGCCATCCTCTCGAGGCTAGTTGGCTTGTCAGGGTCGCGCCCTATGTCGGACGGGTGTATGAGACACGCGCTAAGGCGAAAGCCGCTGGCGACAAGGCAATGGCGTACGCGACGAAGATTTTTTTGAATGCGCTTTATGGAAAGCTGGGAACCAAAGACACGCGGGAGACACTCATTCTCAAAGACAAACCGCCAACCCCGGGGCGCGACGGCAAAGCGGTAATCTACAAAATGCCGGGGGATTTGTGGGCCGGGTTCGTTACCGTCAAATCGTCGCCAAAGGCCAACTACAAAATGGCAGCGTTCGTTACGTGCAACGCAAGAGCGCGCTTGTTTGCGGCGCTAGAGCGGGCCGGTAACGCGCTCTATTGCGACACAGATTCGGTCTATCTGCCCCCGGGGAGCCCTGCCCCTGAAAACATCGGTAGCGGGTTGGGGCAATGGAAGGAAGAGGCCCGGGGCGACATGGTTTTGCGCGGCGCAAAGGATTACGTATTCAACGGAAAGGAAGTGCTTAAAGGCGGAAACAAATACTATCAGCACACCTTGAGAAGCACGCTTGCTGGTAAGCCCGTGCGTGAGATTGTCCGCACGCGAGCGAGCGCATACGATAAACGCGAAATCCTAGAGGGTGGGGATACGCTCCCGCTAACGGTGAATCTGTGAGAGACAAAACGACGGCGCGGATACAGGATTTGCTAGTAGATATCCACGCGCAGTTGTACGCGCTGCAAGGGAAATACATGGAGCTAGAAGCGTATGTTTTGATACAGCGACCGGCCCGGGACCGGCACGAATGGAAAGCCGCGTTGATACGCGAATCAGAGACAATAACCAATCTTGTCCGGGAGGCTTGCGCGCATGAGAAACCGTGAAGGCTTGCTAATCCGAGTGAGCGAAGCGGCTGCTAATCTCGCAATCCGATGCGAGCAAGCGTTACAGGAAAAAGACCCCGATGATGATTTGCCGGTGATACGCAACGAAGAGGAAAGACGGCGCTTGCACGCATTAGTAAAGGGGGCTCGCGCGATACAGCTAAAGACACGGGGGATGTATCGGTGAGACACTTTCTATTCTGCCCCGAAGTTAGGCAAATCGTCGGCGCTATCTATAGCTGCGATTTGCAGAGAAACCACGCGGGGCCCCATATCAGGAATAATGGGTGGGCGTGGGGGACTACAGGCGAAAACAAAGGAAAGGCAATCGCGATTCTGGAAATAGGCCCACCGGAGGAAAGGGAAATCGAGCTTCACTATTCGCGACGCGATAGACCGGAGCGGATGGTTATCGTAGTCTGCAAAGACCGTTACACGGCCTGTCGGGAAATCCGGCGGATTTTCGAGACTGAAAGGATATTCTAATGGATACGGAAACGCAGGAAGCGCCGACCCCCGAAACCCCCGCAGCCCCGCCCGCTGAAATGCAGGCCCCCGCGCCCCCGCTCCCTAAGCGGCGCGGTAGGCCCCCGGGGAGCAAGAACAAACCGAAGGATGCGGACGGGAATCCGATTGAAACAAAGACCCCGGATAAGCCGGCGGCCCCCGCAGCCCCCGCCGAAGAATGGCCCCCGCCGAACCCCGCGCATGTTGCGTTCTTTCAGCAAAATATGCTTTCGGGAGCGCATACCCTCGGCGCTAACTTTGGCCCGCATTGGGCCATGCAAATCAACCCGGTAACGGGCGACTCTCGCGCTCTTACTGCGGAAGATTTCAAAATGCCTGCGTATGCAATGGCGCAAATCGCTGGCGATAAAATGGCGAACCCTTGGGTTATCCTTATCGGGTTCGCTATGGTTTACGCTGTGCCTAATGTTGTGTTGACCGTCAAGATGATGCAGGCGGCAAAGGCGCAGGAAGCGGCGAATCTTGAGAGCGTGCAGCCTACCGTTAGCGGCGCGCCTGGCGTTAGGGTTGGCGGGTGACCCGGAATACCGTGGCAAACACAATCGGCCTAGTATTCATGGATTTTGTAGAAGACCGGGCGAGGATACTAACATGCTTCGTAGAGTCTTCCAATGGACGACACTATCCCAGCAGTATGAATGCTCGCATTGCGGCCAATCCGCGCCGCAGGGGCACCAGATAGTGCATGGGTACGGCTGTTCTGTAGTAGAGTTTGGGTTGGCGTTTGTCTCGCTTCTAGCGGAAGTCTACGCTAAAGCTAAGGCCCGCAAATGAGTATCCACGTTGACGCATCCCCCGCCGCGTCTTTCCTCGGCGGGCAGGGGCAGGGCAAATCCGCCGCTATGCTCGCGCAGCTAATCCAGCGTAAGCCGGATTATGCATACATTATCGACCCGGTACAGGGGCTCCCCGCTAACCTCTACATTGACAACAACATGGAGGATTTGCGGGAAGCTCTCAAAGACATCGCTAAGCGAATCAATGCAACGGAGGAAGGGGAGGAATCGGGCGAAACCTACGTCCTATCGTTCGCCCCCGCTACGGAAACAGCGAAGGAAGCATCCCGAATCATCGCAGACCACGTGAAAGCGTACGGGGGGCTATACATTATCGATGAAGCGCACCGGGTCGTCCCTGTCACCGATAGGTCAAACCCTATCATTGACATTGCCAAACGAGGCCGTCACTACGGGGCCGCTGTTTGGGTGGGCTCCCAGCGCCCGGCCGATGTATCGCGCGACATTACCGCAGGTAGCGAACGGTTTATGTTTTGGCACGATGAAGCGCGAGATTTGGCATACATCCGCGAAGTGCTAGGCCCGGGCGGGGTTGATATCGTAGAGAAACTTAAGCCGCTAGAGTATCTCTACAAACACAACCGCACGGGGTATCTCGGAAGGATTGTTTTCGAGAAAGACACACCCGTATGCATGAAGGTCAAAGACATTGACCTAGGGGGGTTGCGTGGATAGCGTATGGGATTTGATTATTCCGCCGCTATTGTTTGGTAGCGGGGTCGGGGTCGGGGCTGTCGGAATGTATCTCGCCCATGAAATCAACTGGATTTACGGATACCGAATCCGGACCGCTATCCGCCGAATGTTTCGGTAGCACTAGGCCCCGCGCTTGACTAGGCGGGGCTTTTGTGCGTGACTTGGTTTCAGGAAATCGTGAAGCGTCGAAAACTGGAAAACGACGCAAGGGGAAACAAAAATGGGTAAGGTTGGCGAGATTCTGGTTAGCGCGGGTATTGTGACGCTCATTGTGGGCGTTGGTATGGCGTTCAACGTGCCGCAGTCTATCGGCGCGTTCGTCGGCGCGAAGCTCCCCGATGCGTGGAAGGTGGGCGCGACCCCGCAGTATCCCGAGGATAAGACCCCCGCTAAGACTGCCTGAAAAACACACTAACCCTCTAATACAGGATAGACAAAAATGCCCGTTTCCCGTCGCGTTGCCCTTGAGTCGATTTCCGCCATTACCTCTAGCGTTCTCCGAAATGTGAAGTTTAGCGAGATTCCGATTGGCGACGGTGGCTATCTGCACCGGCTGCGCGCCATTCGATTTGACGTTCGCATTAGCTCCGCCGCGCATGCTGGTACCGCGAACGCTCCGATTGACTGGAATCTTGTTCTCGGGAATGTCTCGCTTGAGTGTGCGGGCGATTTCGTTGGCCCGAAGAATCTCAGCGGACCGGACCTTCAGGCTATCCGTAAGTTTTTCACGGGTAGGAAGCTCCCTTGGCTTTCGCAGAACGATACGGCTACGGCCGTCGGTGACGCGAACGAGGCGGCCGGTACGAACGAGGGTCGGCGCGTTGTGTTTGAGTATCGCTTCGATGCATTCGGCGCGGGGGCGCTTGATTTCTGCCCGATGATTTCGTATCTGGCTAAGGAGAATGCGACCCTTAGCTATCAGGTCAACCTCCCGACGAATAGCACGGCTCTTACGGCTGAGATTGCGGTTTATCTTGAGCTTGAGCCTACCGCAGACATTATCGCGGTTGCGCCGATTGTGTCGGAGCTTATCAGCGTCGATAAGCTGGAAGGTGGCAGCATCGCGGGCGGCCTCATTCTTGGTACCATGTTCAAGAACGCGGCGGATTGGGCCGGCGCGGGCACGGACCTTACGCGTGTTTCCGCTGAGGCCGACGGTCGGCAGATTCTTAAGGATATCGAGCCTAACACGCTGTTTCTGGATTCGGGCGAGGAATCGGCGGACCTTGTGGCTGCGGTTAATCACTACTGCCACGCAATGTATCCGGACGATATGCCCCCGACGAACCACGCCAACCGCTATAAGCCGTTCCTTTGCGCGTGGCATTCGCGGGACCGCCGCTTCACTAAGAAGCCGGTTTGTCGCTCCATTAGCTACACGCTCACGGGCTCCGAGTCTGCCGCTAACCTGACGTTCCTGCATACGCGGGCAAAGCCGGTGACGGCGGCGCTTTGCGCGAAGTCGTGGGCGTCGTCCGGTAAGCTGACGGCCGAGGATATCGAGAGCGCGCTTGCGAATAACGGGGTCAAGCTCAAGAGCCTTGCTAAGACGCGTATGAGCGGCGACCATGCGGCATTCGCCCCCGTCAAGTATTCGCCCCGGTAAACGCATGAACCTTACTTGGCAGAACGCGGTAATCGGGGTCGGTCTGCTTATCGGAGCGGTCACGCTGTATATGATGCTGCGCCCTTCCGAGAAGACGGATACAGCCGCCGCTAAGACGCGCCCGCTGTTTAGGCTCCCGGTGATGAAGGGCAAGGGATGCCCCTGTAAGTAAGAATCGGGGGTTTTGCGCGGGGCCGGGTGTGTCGCTATGCATGGGGAGCGATACGCCCGGCCCTTCGCTTTTGGGAGAATGAATGCAGCCTAGAACGCTTTGGATTATCGGCGGGGTCGCGGTCGGCGCGCTTGCGCTGGTTTTTGTTGTGCCTAAGGTTATGGCGTATTTCAACGGGCAGAAGGAAGGCACTTTCAATCTTGCGTGGATTGACCGCCCGACGATTGCGCCGCAGCCCGCGCCGATGAAGCCTACCCACAAGATTGCGTATCAGCCGAACACTAACCCCGCGCCTGTCTACTTGACCGGGCGCAAGAATAGCTAAGGGAGCGGCAATGTCGAACACCGGACTCGTTATTATCGGTCTTCTCGCGGTTGGCGTCGGCGCGTTTCTGTTTATGAATAAGGGTGGCGCTCCGACTACGGCAGAGAAGGCAAAGAAGGATATCGTGACTACGCGGCTTAACCAGCTTGCGCAGGGGGCGGATATCGTCGCGGACAATCTGGAACGCTTCGGGGTTCTCACGCCTAAGACCACGGCGAGGAACTAATGCTCCCCGTGATTTTGGCTGTTGGCGGCGGTCTTCTCGCGGTGGGGGCGGCTATCTCTAAGGCGCTCGAATCTGCGGAAGTTATCCCGGCGGACGAGGAGGTTGTTATCTTCCGACGCAAGAAGGGGAGCGAAGAGAAGACTACCGATAAGGCCCCCGAAGAGAAGCCCGCAAAGCCGCCCGCTGCTAAGGAATAGCGCAATGACCCGCGATGACGTAGCCATTCTTCTAGCGTCGCTTGTGGCTGCGGCGGTCGTGTATTTTGCGTGGCCGAAGCCTAAGCAGGAACCTAAGCGTACATGCACGGATGCTCTCTTCGAGACAACCGCGCTTGGTGCGTCGGGCGCTTCGGGCGGGGCTGTCGCGGGGCCGACCGGGGCGGGTATCGGCGCGCTTTTTGGTATCGGCCTCGGTACCGCGACGGATGCTCAGTTTAGGGAATGCGTGGGCGATACACTTGCGCAGGCGCAGCGTTGGGCCGCGCGCAATCCGGATGAAGCTGTAGAGGTTGCGCTTCTCTTCCTCGCTACGCCAATCGCGGTTCCGCTAATCATTACGAAGGAAGTAGCTGAATGGGTATTCGGGGAGGATGTTTTCGGATTGGGGGCTGCGTTTGCGCCTGATTCCGCTGGCATCTTCTACGTTGTGGCGAGGGGCGGGGCTAACACGGTAAACGGTATCGCAATCCATGGGGCCGGGACCGCTGACATGAAGCGTTGGCCGGTGCCCTTCCGGTTGCAGGGTGAAGACTACAGCGGACGGCGCAAGCCTATTCGCAATGAGCAACTGATTACCAAAGCATACGCAAAGTGGCAGCTTACGCGCGGCGTTGCGGTTGGTAATAAGACCCCGCAGGATTTCGTAAACCACCTGAAGAGCGAAGCGGAATACAACCGGCGCAATCCTGTGGATTTGCGTCCTAAGCCGGCGCGTAAAGTCGGCGTCGGGGGAGTGTAAAATGGAGCGTAGCGCGGGCTATGAGGATGAAGGGCTGGGAATGTCAATCGCTCTTGAGTCTGGTACGACGGGTAACGCTACCGTTGACGGTATCACTAGCGGGGTCGGGCGCGCTGGTTCTAGCGTCGTCGGCGGGTCGGCCGGGGCAGCGGCCGGCGCTGCATCGCGCGCGGCTCTTGGGGCCGGGAAGCTTGCGGATAAGATTGCGTCTATCCCCACCCCCTATGAAACGGCAGAGGCATACTTTAAGCGCATGGCGGGAATCGGGGTTGCCGGGGTTGTCGCGGTTATTGTGCTTGGCGGCCTCGCTCTCTACTTCGTTTCAAAGCGCGCTCCTGCAATCGGTAGCGTTACGGCAGAGTTTACCAAGGGGGCCCGTGGCTTCGTTGCTGCGGTGAAGCCGTAATGCATTGGCTCGCGTTCGCGGTCGTTGCACTTGCTGCGGCCGTAGTCGCGGGCGGGGTAAGGTTTGCGCTTGGAACCGTGAACGGGGTGACCATGCCGCTTGCACTAATGTCTATCGGGGACGGATACTATCTCACGCCCGTTGCCGCTGGCGCGTTTTTGGCTATGCGTCAAGCGGCGCTTGCGGACGGGGTTGCGTTCGTTGTCAATAGCGCATTCCGTTCAAGCGAAGCGCAAGTCAAAATCTGGCGCGAACGAACCGACGACCCCGGCACCCCGCTTGACTACTCGGATGACAAGCGCAATGCGAAATGGGATTCCGATGGCCCCGTAGCGCGCCCCGGTACGTCAAAGCATGAAGCGGGGACGGCTGTAGACATTGACACGGCGGGCGGTACGAATGCGGCATTCGTTTGGCTTACCGCAAACGCGGGCCGTTTTGGATTCAAGCGAACCGTAGCTAAAGAGCCTTGGCATTGGGAGTATGCGCCATGAATACTTGCGAAGCGTTGTCGCGGTTTCTTGCTGAGAATCAGTATGGAGCGGACCCTAACAATAGCGCCGCGCGCGGCCCGTTGCAGCGTCTCAAGCTCATTGACATTACCGATGACGTTCCGATGCCGTCGCCCCCAAACGGGTGGCTTTTCGTTGACGGTGAGTTTGTCGGCGGGGCCGTAAAGTATGGCGGGGGTCTGACTCTTCCGCTTGTGCCGGGCGCTGTGTATCCGGTCGCGGGGGATGGGCGCATCGCGCTGTCTAAGACTTCGCCTGACGCAATCAACTTTGTCGGCGCTGTCATTGTGTACGTTTTCCCGACGAAGGAATCCGCACACCTTGCTAAGAGTCTCGCCGCTGCGCGTAACTTCCAGCAGCTTGTCGAATCGAACGCCAACCTTGCAAGCCTGATTACGAATACCGCTGATATCGGCAATATCTTCGCGGATACAACCTCTATCGTCGCATCGCTCGGGGGAGGGCGTAGCGAAGTAACCGCAACCGGGACGTTTACAAATACAGCGTCTCAGACTGTCTATGAAGGCACGCTCCCTTCATGGGCGCGGCGCGCATGGGCGATTATTCGACTTACAGCGGCGAGCGGCACGCTTCCTACTGTGGCGGGGTATGCGGGTATTACCAACGCGGCCGGTAGCTATTTGGGTAGCGGCGCTGGCCGCTCCGGTACTCTCACAACCGCAGGGGCGGGTGTCGGGGTAATCGTCGGAAGCGGTGATGTCGGTCCGTATGCAGCCGAGATCGGAAACTCTCTTAGTCGCCTGATTAGCGGGCTGCCGCTAGCGCGCGGCGCGGGAAAAAACACGTTCGGTGTATACACCGGCGGCACTTCCCCTCTTGTGTCCGGTACTTACGAAATCATTAGCGAGGCGTAAAAATGACCCGGGCCGAATACAACGCTTTGCGTGCTACCTATGACGCTACCATGCCTATCTCAGCTGAAGAGGAAATAGAGGCTGCTATCATGGAGGCGGAAATGGCCGCGCGCGCGGGTGACCCTAGCAAGCTCCAACTCGCGCTCGCTGCTAAGGCAGACCGCGATACTGTTTCCCCCGCAATCGAGGCTCCGCTTGAACCCAAGTAATCTGGCAAACGTGGCTCTTGCCGGCGCTGCTGCTGCGGCGCTAAACTTTACGGATGCTCTTGCTAGCGTGTCTCTTGACCCATGCACGGTGGCCTACACGCTTTCGATTCTGGCAATGCTGGGCGTCAAGGTTGACGTAGGAGGGTTTTTGCTTGGTATTGTCAGAAAGCAAGCTAGCGGCCCCGATTCCGGGGGTGCTTCGCCACCAAAGGGAAACTGTCTCCCGTAATAGCGTTCACGTATACATCGGTCGCGATGGTCGGGCGATAGACTCGCACTTTGACCGCTACAACCCGGATGCGGGTATCGGCAACGCTTGGCTGCATTTCTGCGTTGACTATGCGCCCGGGACGGTAATGGTACTTGGGGCCGCTGCTTTTGTGTTTGGACTAATCCTGATTCGAGGGTCAAAATGAGTGACAAGGTTAGTGCGATACTGGCGGGGGCCGCGCTTCTCGCCACGGGTTGTTTCCTGTTTCGGGTGTATCTCGATTCTCAGTATGTCTACACGTACGCGCCGCGCGGGGGAACGCCCGCAGACATGAAGCCCTTTACGCTTTCCAT
Organism: uncultured Rickettsia sp.; assembly: GCA_964515755.1. Classification (GTDB taxonomy): domain Bacteria; phylum Pseudomonadota; class Alphaproteobacteria; order Rickettsiales; family JABSSG01; genus JAGVLN01. The sequence continues at coordinate 9,060 of CAZEVK010000040.1, forward strand.
GCTTCCTAATGCGTGGTTTGTGGGTGGGAAGGCATAGCCTCGCGCCTAGTCGAAAAGCTAGCGTCAAGTCAAGCGCCCCCGGTAGGCTAGCCATAGCCTATTTGGGGCGTGACGCTTTTTGGCCGCCGTTATTTGTCACTTGTGACGGATTTTGTCAGTCTACAGGGGCCGCCATCCTCTATAGGTAGCGGGTCGGGTAGCGTAAGCCCTTGATATTAGGTTGGCTAAGGGCGCGGCTAGGGGTTGGCACGCAGCTAGCAATAGCCTTCCTCGTCTGTCCACTACGACGAAAGGCCCTGCCAATGTCCGGTTTTATCGCCCCGCCCCCTCGCCCCTTCGCTCCCCTGATTCGCTTCGTTGTCAGCGTTAGCGACTACACGCGCAACGATGGCTACGTGGCTACGCGCTACACGGTCCGGGGCGTCAAGGCCGATGGGACTGATAGCGTTGTCTATTCCAGCGAGGTGGAGGCGTTCGTTCTTGCGTATGCTAGGGGCGCTTTCGAGCTCGCTGTGGCTATGGGGCTGAACCCTCCCCCGGTCGAAATCCCGTTGTAATGGCTCGCGCGTCCCTGTAGTCTGCATCCTGTATCGCCAACCCGGGCCCTGCGGGGCCCAACACCCGGAGTCTCCCCATGTCGAGCAAGTCTGCCGCCCCGAAGTCTGCCCCTGTCGCCGCGCCCGCGAAGTCTGCTACGCCCGTCGCCCCTACGGAGCCCGCTCGCCAGCGCGCAGAGAAGGGCTCCGGCGCTGAGATTACCGTCAGGCTCCCCACCCCCGCTTGGCGTTCGCTGGTTGCTCTCAGCGATGCGTGGTTCGCTGAGTCGGGCGTGCGTGTCGCGCCGCAGCACCTTGCGAAGCGCGCGATCGAGGCGTTCCTCGCGAGCAAGACGCAGGATCCGAAGTTGACTTTCTAGGCGTCGGTAGCGACGCACTAACCCGGCGGGTAATAACCGGGGTTAGCTAGAGGGGGTCGGGGCGAAAGCTCCGGCCCGTCCATAGTCATGTTGTTCGCTATGCATAA
>CAZEVK010000041.1:0-9807 GCA_964515755.1 uncultured Rickettsia sp.
GATAATTACCATTATCACTAACCTAAAACTGGATCATATATTGGGGGCTTGACATTACTAAGAATATCAACTAGTTGCTAAATGATTAAGATCTAATGTTTTGTTGGTTAGTAGTTATAATATATAAATTTACTGATGTTAAAAGCATAATTATATGCTTTTATTGATGCATAAATTTTATTGCAGTGTTTATATAATGATTGAGTAGGGTGGCTACTGCACAAGCAACTTAATCCCTTGATCTTTTTGGCAAAGATAATTCTTCTGTTAACACTTTAATTGCCAACTCCATTTCATCCGTAAGCATAGTATTCTCTATTGTATTTTTGCCCACATAATCAGCCATTTCTAAAGAGTCTTGGTTGATTTTAGAAAGTTTTTTCAGCACCTGAGTTAATTATTAACACTTCTTGTTTTTCAAAATTATTTTTAACTTCCTCATTCCACTTAAAAACTTGTTCTTCATATAATGTAATATACTATCTTTGCTCAGTTAAAACTTTTTTTATTCTATTAACAAGTTCATTATTCATGCTACCAGGTTTTTCTTTGGCTTTTTTAAATATTTTATATTGATTTTCAGCATCGTTTAATTGATTAAGTATATACTTGCCTATTATCGCTATATCCTTGATCGGATAACATATTCTTTCATTAGCCATAGATTTAAATTACGATAAAATTATTCTAATATATTATCTACTATATATTTCTTCAATATCAATACTTGCTGTCTAGCGTCAAGTAAATATCATGTTAATAATTAGTTACTTTGGATTTTTATCATGAAGGTTTATTTTGATTAGGACTTATAGTGCTGTGCCATAAATCTTTGTATATATTAAAATATTCACCGGATAAATACAAAGTTTCATTCTTCTCTTCTAACTGGTGTAGGAATGTTTCAATTCATTCTGTTAAAGGTCTCTTGATTTTAGAAATAATAGCCTTCATAACTTTTTATTTGTAATACAACAGTTTTATAGGAAGACTCATGGAATGTTTTAATACAATCATATATTTCTTATCCAGGAGTGTTATTTAAATGCTGCATAACTACCTTTCCTTATTTAGTAAGCTTGACTAATAATATTCGATTTAACCTGATATTTCAATACCAGAAGTAGAAAGAAAATGGCTATATTTACATTAGTTCTTTGTATTAACCCATTATTAATCTTTTTCTGCGAGGATTGCATTCAAGTTTAAGTTGGTGTAATGAAGCACCGAACTTTTTAAGGAGTTGAGGGCGTTATGTCTAAGGAAAAAATTAGTATTAGTTCAGAGGTTAATATAGCCTTAGTGAAAGCTGGGGTAAAAACACAAATATTGCAAAATGATATTGTACAGCAATTAAGCACATTAGAAAGAGGGGATAAGGTAATAATTACAAAATTATTTATTGAGGTAATTGCTCAATATGTTAAAGTCAATAAATTGACGAATTTCTCACTTGATAATCTTAATACAGTTATAGAGAAGCAAGGAATTTCTATGGCTCTATCGCAAGCTTTTTATATTTGTAAGTTATTGTCAATTAAGCAGCAAATTAAGAAACTAAAGCATCAAACTATTTTCAGGCTAGTAAAAATTTACTAAACGGGAGTTGTCCTTTTTGGTACTGTTAGGTTAGTTTGTTATGATTGAAAAAGTGCTAATTAGTAGCTTGCGCGAAATAGCCATCTTAAAATAAAGAGTTTTATAATTATCCAATAAGCAAAAAAGTCGACAGGATACTTTAATTTATAAATAATCTGAAAAATCTTAGGCTTACACCTTTCCTAACCACAGTTCTAATAGAAGTACTACTATGATTAATATTAATAAATGTAAAAACATGGCTAAATTATTAGCTAAGCAAAGTAGTAAAACATTAGGTCAGCAAAGATTAAATGATTTTTCTGATGATTTTGATAAAATTATTACTGAATATAAAAATAAGTATATGTTCTATTCTACTGCTATTGAGCTTCAAAAACTAGAATCGTGCCATCGATTAGTATCTAACATTATAAAATATAAAGATTTATATTCATTATCTCTTTATCAAAACTTCTATGTGGGGTACTAACCTTATTCCAAATATCGATGAATATAGATCACAGTATTAGGAAAATGGTGGAGGAGAAAATGCTTTAGCCATAATTACTGGTTGCCATTGGATAGAGCATATTGGCTTTGTAGGAGAGTAATTTGTTCTGTAGTAAGAGTATTACCCTCTAGATAGAGATGATTGTATTGTTTTTATCTTGTTATCCCGACGTAAATGTAATGAAAGTGGATATAATTTTGCTCCATATAAAATGCCAAGTTGATGTCCTATCTCTTGAGATAGAGATAAAATACGAGAAGTTATTTTAAAAGGAGGTGTTTTAGTCATGCAATAATAGTATCATATGATACTATCATTTGCAAGTGTAAGCTTATTTCTTAAGCTACTAACCATAGCGCCTGAGAGGTTTTACCTAATTTTTTTTAAATTTATCAAAAACAGTTAGCATCTGTGCTACCATAGATCCAGTATCATGAGTATTAGCCGGTACTATCAGAGTAATACTTTCTTTAGCAAGTTATTTATAACCCTACCATGGCAGTAGCGTTATCTTTCACTAAAGAAGTATCGCGGGTGTAAACCTGGAGCATCTGTGAGGTTTTATGTCTGGAATGTTTCATAATGATATGATCCGGTACTGAATGCTTTGCAGCAGTGGTGATAAATCCACTACGTAATGAATGTCCGGCAAATTCAGATGGATCTAACTTTATGTTTACTAATAGCTTTTTGATAATGCGGGCTACATCTGTATCTGCTAGTTTTTTGTTACTTATGATGCCAGCTTTATTTACTGAGGTGAAAATAGCTTCATTATCACCAGATACAGCTTGCCATTTTTTCAAATTACGTACCGGGCAGGTATCTTCATTATTGCCATAAAGTATAGCAATTTTTTGCCCTTGGCCATATTGGTCGGTTTTACTTTTTCTAATGTTAACTAAAATACCTTCATCGATATAAACAATATCAAACCAATTCAGAGCAATTATTTCTGATCTGCGCATAGCAGAAGCCCATCCAAATGTTATCAATGCCTTATCCCTGATTGTTATATTGTCATCACCTTTAAGTTCTTGGGCAATTTCCCTTAAAGTTCTAATCATAAGTGGTGCTTTGCCTTTTTTAATAGTACCTAGTTTACGCTTGATTCCAGAAAATACTATCTTAAAGTCACGATCCTTTAGGTTTAAAGGCAGATTGGTAATAAAATGTATATGGGCAATTGCATATACTTTCCTTTCGAGGGTTGATACCTTATAACCTTTATTTGCCAAATCGGTTACATATAAAATTAATGTGTTTATTGGGCAAGGGAAGGCGAGAAGCTTTTGTTTTTCACACCAAGCTTCAAATAACTTCCAATCTTTTTGGTAACCCTTAAGAGTTAACTCAGCGAAAGAACTGGTTGCAAACTCCTTGGCTTTGCTTATTAATGCCAGATGGGATACTTGAGGATTAGCAAGAATAATTTCATTATGCATATTTTTAACGAATCATCTTGATTTCTAGATCTAGCTTCAAATTTAACCATATTTTATCAGCTGTAAGGATGGGCAATCCTCTTACCTTAGCTAAGGTAAGACATGCACGATCTCCGAAAGATAGCCAAGTTTGTTGATAAAGCATTCCTGTTTCTAAAGCTTGTTCCTCATCGAAGGGCACTATATCTGCAACCAGGTTAGTTAGCGCAGTTATTATAGATTGGCGAGGCATTTTTTTGGCAAGTACGGCAACTACCTCTGAAAAATTCACACTTGACATAATAGCACCCTTGAGGTGCATTGCTACAATTTCTGCTCCTTTTTCCTTTTGGATTAAAGCGATAATAGCGGAGGAATCTAAAATATATGGGAGCATGATTATTCCCTATTATCCAATTTTTGAGCTTCCCTGGTAGTATCAGTTATTCGCATAGCTTTAAGGTCTTTCATTAAATCATCTGTACTAAAAAATTGAGCAACTAAAGCTTGGGCTTCTGCGATTACTTGCTCAAGCGGTTGTACATGTATTATATTGTCTTTTAAGATTAGAAGCACCTCATCGCCATCTTTTAGATTGGCGGCTTTGCGTAATTGAGCAGGTATATTAAGTCTGCCATTTGAAGATACGTGAGAACGGTACTGCCGTTGCACATTTTCAATAAGTTGGTTAGTATTCATATTTACCTTAGTTATAATTTTATTCTTAATATATAATTTACCTTATAATCAAGATAAGGTATACTTATGTATTAGTCAAATATTATTTAAATACCATGAATGTATAGATTGACATTATCCAATTACTACTTTTAAGTAACCTTGGTTAGCCCAATCAATTATCTTTTGGTCGCGTGTTATGAGACTGCCAGCAATTTCTCTAGTAGAAGAGATAATCAGGCAATCAGCAGGGTCACTAATAAACCCACCAGGTAACATAACGCTTTCTACTGCAATGCCAGCACTGATTTCTATTATACTGAGGCCATCAATACTAGAGATATAATTTAAAAAATCAGAAGTACGCTCAAAAACACTAACCCTTTTCTTTTGGATCAACATAGCTATTTCCCATAATGTTACAGATGAGATATACAGGCTGTCGGTGCTTTGGGCAGTAGTAATTTGATCCTTAATTTTAGCTGTGAGGTTGTCAGGTGCTAACAATGACCACAATAAGATATGGGTATCTAAAACAATTTTCTCATTCATTTTCTGCATTCCAACTGATATTTAATGGTTCCATAATATCACTGTTAATTTTGGCTTTATCTTGCATGGTGCCAATAAATGACTTTTTAACAACTTTAGGATTAGTAGGGATAATTTCTGCAATTGGGTTTCCCCTTTTTGTAATAATCAATTTATTATTATTTTTTTGTGCTTGTTCTAGAATTTGGTAGCAATGAGTTTTCAGCTTGCCAATAGGTACTTGTACTTCCATAAAAACCTTTTTATTTATAATATATCTATAAAATAATATCTTTTATATAACATTAAGTCAATATATTTTTACTTATCATAATAGGTCTATATATAGGTCGTAAGGATGTATAACAACCTACTTCAATATAATGTCTGACAAATATGCTTGTCAAATATTATTATTGGCAATCAAAAAATCAAGTGTAATATCAAAATAGGTTAAATAATAGTATTATATGCAAAAATATATATTGCGATAAAATCTCTAATGTACTATTATTAAACGTAATAACAATAAATAAAAATAACTATGAGTGAATTTCGTACCAATATTGATAGCCACGGCAAAATACTTATTCCTGCTAAATTAAGAAAAGAACTACAATTTAATATTGGCGACGTTTTAGTTATTCGTCGTATAGATAACGAGTTGAGACTAGTAAGCTTAAAAAATATAGTAAAAAAAATTCAGGAAGATTTTAAACTACGTTCTAACTCAGAAGGTTCGGCGGTGGATGAATTCCTTGCAATCCGTAAAAAAGAAGCAATACAGGAGGATATCAACTGAGTACAGTTATTTTAGATTCTTCAGCACTAATAGCACTCCTTAATAAAGAAAAAGGTTGGGAGGTAATAGCAGATGTATTGCCAAATTCGATCATGTGCTCAGTAAATGTCGCTGAAGTGGCAAAGTTTTTAATGGATAATAAAGGATATAGCAAAGATCAGGCTAAAGAAGTTATAGAACATATAATAGATGAGATAGTGGATTTCTCAACCGAGCAGGCCTTTGTAACAGCTGAGCTTTATAGCCAAACCAAGAAGGCCGGGTTATCATTAGGCGATAGAGCTTGCTTAGGTCTGTCGATGAGTACCAGATATTCAGTTTATACCGCTGATAAAGCATGGACAAGTCTAGCTTTAAGTATAAATATTAAATGTATACGGTAATGTCTTTTTTAATTAATATGAGTAAACCTGATACAAACGATTATATAAAATGTGTAGTAACAACACCAGACTATCATCAGATTTCAGGTGAACTTCCTTTGAAGATGAATTCTTTCTTAGGTTAAGTTAATACAGAAGATAATTATCAGCGCACATAAAATTAAAGCAGCTAATGATAGACTTGCAGCAGAATGGGGAAAAAGGGATGTTATACATGAATATAGCACTTTGGATGAAAAATTATCTAAAGAAGGAGCTGGATATAACCAAAATAAAGTATTTCATGGCAAAACTCTTAAGGAAATTGCTGATGAATTAAAAAAGAACACAAACTAAATAATCAAGATATATCTACTAAAGATTATGGCATAGCAGCTATTAATTTAGCTGGGGACTCTCACGACGATACTCATGATTAGTCTGTAATATATATTTATAAAGGTTCTTACTTTTTTTGTTCAATTGAAAAGGTAGCGGTACTTTCCTTTACCATCTCAACATTGGCTATTAGGCCTGGAGCCAGATACTGTATTACTAGTCAATAGTAAAATATAAAAAATTAAAATTAATATTTATAGGGGAACGTGTAAAAATGGCAATCATGGTATGTAAGGCAGTATTTTCATAGCTTGTAATTTATGAAAATTCATACTCTTACTTTAAAATGGGTTTACCTAAAACTGCTGAACTCGACTTTGAGAAATGACAAGGGGCAACCTTCACGTCTACTCTATCACGTAAGAATGAGAGGTTACTCCAGGATATTTACGAATGCAGAAATCATTATGGTACTCTTTAGATACCTAATGTATGACTGTTTCCTGACATAACTTTACTTTTAGTTTTGGATTTGTTTTTTTTCGTTGACTTAGTCGGCTTGTCCATATATGACCATTTTATTACGACGACAGCTTTTAATAGTATTTGGAGTTTTTAGTGGTCTTTTCTATTGTCAGCAGCTTCTTAAATTTTAGATAATGAAAGGTTAATGATCCAATCAATTCACAATAGAAGTACCAAGCTGATCAAAGATGGTGACTATAAACGCTCTCTAAAGGATAGGCATGTTCAATTAATTGCGTTAGGTGGCATTATTGGTTCAGGGTATTTTCTTGGAACAGGTGAAGTTATTAACCAAGTTGGTCCATCTGCTTGTCTTGGATATATATTTGGCGGATTAATAGTCTTCCTTGTTATGTTATGTATGGGAGAATTATCTGTTGCCATTCCTATATCAGGATCATTTGTTACTTACACAGCTGATCTTATTTCCCCTAGAATAGCTTGTGGCGTCGGCTGGTCTTATTGGATTAGCTGGGTAGTGTATATTCCAGCAGAATGTATTGCTGGCGGCATTATAATGGAGTATTTTACTGGCATTAATGGATATGTTTGGGCTGTGCTTTTCGGGCTTATCATTACATACATAAATATAACGAAAGTATCCATGTTTGGTGAATTTGAATTTTGGTTGTCTTTAATAAAAATCATTGCTCTTATGATTTTTGTAGCGATAGCAATTCTGATTTTCTTTGGCTTTATACATGGTGATCAACCTTCTGAAATCATTGGTAGGAAATTTATTTTTGACCAAGGAGGGTTATTTCCGAATGGTATTCCAGTTATGTTGACTACAATGGTTTTATTGTTAGTAAATTATCAAGGCTCTGAAATTGTAGGTCTTGCAGCTGGTGAGTCTGTTAATCCTTCGAAAATGATACCTCATGCTATAAGAAATGTTACTTTAAGAATTCTTTTTATCTACATTGTCCCAGTATTTTGCTTAGTGCTCATTTTTCCTTGGTACAAGGCAAATTTAGACCATATTGTATTTGCTGATGCGTTAAATTATTATGGATTACCTTGGGCTGGAACAATTGCAAGTTTTGTGACTCTTACAGCAGCCATCTCTTGTGCTAATTCAGGATTGTATGGTATTGTACGAGCGCTAAATGCGTTAGCCCGTGAAGGAATGGCTCCTAGCAAATTAGCTTTACTTAATCATAACGGAGTTCCACAAAATGCTGTCATTGTTACATTAGTGGCGATTTGGTTAGTAATTGTTCTGGCTTATTTTTTTGGGCAATCAGCAATATATGTTTCTCTGCTCTTAGTTTCGGGCTTTACAGGGTTAATGGCATGGATATCTATTTGTTGGGCTCAAATCAATTTTCGTAAACGTTTATATAAGGCAGGTTACACTACTGGAGATTTAAAATTTAAAACGCCATTATCACCATACACAGGTATTATAGCTATTGCTCTTATGACAGCTTGCTTAATATTCCTATTATTGAATGATAACCATGCGTATAAAATTGCATTTGTTATTGGAATTACTAGTTTTGTAGTACCAGTAACTATACACATGTTTCATACTAAGCGTATTAATCATCAGGAAGAATATGACGCTAATAGATCATTGCGATTTAAAGACATCTTTCCAAAGCGACAGAAGAAACTAATCTAATAGTAACTTTTGAAAGATTTGGTAGACAATAGATTTAGGAGCAAAAGAGCGATTTAAATCTGATAAGGGATCTTATCAGATTTAATATGAAGCTGAACCAAATTAGTCTTCTCCATCAAAGTTGGATAAGCCTTACTCTACTTTACTACAGGTAAACACTTTAATCAGCTTCACTCTCAAATAATATAGTCTCATTCGCATTTAACTATGGTCTAAAAATCTCTTACTTTTAAAGATCCAAGCATTTATTTTTGCATGCTGTTACAACCGCGACAAATAAATAACAAAAATCACGACATTTAATCGCAAATTTACAAGTATGGTGTTTTAGCAATCCGTGAGTGATAAAGAGGTGCTATCTATCACAGATCTAATTTAAAGATTTAAATAATCTTTATAATTCCATATTTTAATATTTGGTTTGTATTGAAATTCTTTTCCCATAAACAGCAAATATCCTACATCATTTGGTTCAAGAAATTTTTCTATTGAGCTAGTCATTTTTAATTTAAAACTTTTGCCAGATTTAATTTCTATCAATTCTTTATGAGTTTTTCTATCTACAATTAAATCTATCTCTTCCTGATTGCTGGTTCTAAAGTAGTATAATTTAGAGTAAGTATTATTAGCTAACTCTTTTTTATAAATTTCTAAAACGATGTAATTTTCGAATATGCTACCAGACATAGAGCTATTTTCAAAAATCTGTTCATCTTTTATACCAGTCAAGAATGAAACCAGTCCAGTATCGTAAAAATATATTTTTGGTAATTTTCTTACTCTTTTTCCAAAGTTTTTGTAGTAAGTAGGAAGCAAGAAGATAATATAAGAAGCTTCTAATACACAAATCCATCTTTTTATGGTTTGTACAGCCACTCCTAATTCTAAAGATAATTTAGACATATTGAGAACCTGAGAGGTATTGGCTGCAAGTAAAGTAATCAAGCGTCTAAAATCTCTTAAATTTTCGATATTTAAAAGTGTTCTTACATCTTTTTCAATATAAGTATTGATGTATGATTCATACCATTCACTTAGTCCTTCATATTTTCTAGTGACTAACTCCGGGTACCCTCCTTTAAATATGGAATCTTCTTTTAAAGAGTTAGGCAGTTCTTGAAATTGGAAAGGAAGCATCGAGAGTAGGCCTATTCTTCCTGCTAAAGATTCAGAAATTTTTGTCATAAATGTAAATTGACTAGAGCCAGTTAAAATAAATTTGCCATAATCTGATCTATCATTATCAAGAGCAATTTTAACATAATTGAATAATTCTGGTACTTTTTGTGCTTCATCAAAAATTACTTTATTATTATATAATGCCATAAAAGCTTCCGGGTCTCTAATAAAAAAGTCAATTACTTTGTAATCACGTATTGCCTCATTTAAAAATCTAACTATTGCATAGCCGTTGCCTCATCTAAAAT
>CAZEVK010000042.1:0-8517 GCA_964515755.1 uncultured Rickettsia sp.
TTCTATAGTAAACGGGTAAGATTTTAGATGAGGCAACGGCTATGCAATAGTTAGAATTTTGATGAGGCAATGCGAGCTGGCTGCTATTTTACACTTGCTTCGATGCCATCGCCATATGACGTTACTATTGATGAAGCGAAAAATATCTATATTGATAAAAGCCCAGTTGCTATTTGGGGTGATAAAGGTCTAAACATTTACAAGCCAGAAAAAAAATGATAAAAGTTTGTAAAATTAAAGTATTTTATAATCCAACAAATAGTAAAAAAACAGCAAAACAGGTGAGGTTATACTATGCCCGAACAAAAAATAGAAGCCAATGACAACTTTTTCTCCAAAAAAAGGTTAAAAGCCCGTGTTATGAAAAAGTTCTTTGAGTCATATTTACCAAGCGAGTTAAAAGAGTCAGCCGACCTGCATACATTACAGAAACGCAATACCAAGTGGTTTAGAGATGTACTTGGGGAAGGTATAGCAGATCTTCTTTTTACCATAAAGTTTGGAGATAAAGAGGGTTATTTAGCAGTTTTTCTAGAGTATCAAGCAAGTTCAGATGAATATATGGCTCTTCGCATTAAAAAATATATGCTAAAAATATTTGAGGAACATTTAAAGAAAAAACCAGATAGTGATTTGCCACTCATACATCCTATCATTTTTCGTGCAGATCAAAATAAGCACAATACGGTAATCTCGATTAAAGATGCTATAGATAAAAAACTTAAGAAGCTAGTAAATTAAGGTCAACTTAATTTTTTGTTGCATTGCCTAGTCAAAAAAACTACCTATTGCATAACCACTTCTTAAAAAAACTGAGTGAGTTTTTTAGAGTAACTCTGTAAACAGACAATATATATTTTTTGATATTACCATACTTGCTTGGATATTTGTATAAAGACTCTCTATCGCCAACAGATACTTTACTTCTATCACGACTCATAACCAGCTTTCCTTGATTTTATTATTCTACTCTTTTTTGCAGTTTATTATAGTTGATTATAATATTATTTGTAAATATTCTTCGCAAAACCTATCAAAGAGATCTGTTATAGGTATATTCATGTGTTTTCTCTAACTCTAGGGCTTTTCTTTGTTGCTCAAGCTCTTGTTGCTGAGTTTGCTCTAGAAGACGTGCTTGCTTGTGTTCCTTATAGATGACAAGTCTTTGCTGGCAGTTAGCGCGGTTAATCTGGAAAAGCTTAGTTTTAGCAAAATCATTGACATAAGGCCTTGTCACCTCGTCGTGCATTACGTGCTCTAAGTAACCGCTATGATTAGTAAATTCCTTGCTATCTTTGGTGATTGTACCGTGAGTTGTTATAGACTCTAGATCTGCTTTGACTTCGTTAATTACGTGATTGCTACATTGTCTAAAAAACCTATCGCATGTAGTGTTTGAATATATTCCGTCTCTTATTATATCTATCATTAAACGTTCCGGGCTTGATACCCCAAATTTTACTGCGTCATGATAATATCTCTCTAAAGTATCAAGAACTTTTGGATTAGCTTCATATTGTGAATGTCTTATTGATAGATCATTATAACCCTCTCGCCATAATACCCTTGCCGGTTCTTTGTAATCTCTATGTATGCTTGCACAAAATTCTTTTTCCTTTTTTGCGACCGCTAGGAACTCATTAATGTCTTGACTATTTAGCTTATCATTTTTAAATTGAGCTAAAGCGCTCACAACACAAGGTTTCATCTCCTTACAAATCTCGTGATTTAGTAATATTTCTCTTGTTCGATCCTTGAGATAGGTAAGTTTTTGCCGAATGATAGCCATATCATATTTAGGATTGAACTTGAGCAAGTCGTCACATAATTTGTGTTTTTCAGCAAGGAATAGATCAATATTACTACTCTGGCCTCTTAGTTGCTCATAACTTGCAATAATTTCCACTTCTTTTTTGCTATAACGACCAAGATCATTAATTGCTGGGGCGAAGATAGCTCTAATTTCACTTATACTACCTTGTTGCTGTAAGATGTCGTTAAAATCTCCTAGTTGCGTAGGTTGTACAACTCTCACCATGGCATTTGCTGACAGGGTGACTTGCGCCTGGGAAATCGTCTGATTAGTTATAGAGTCAGCTCTGTCATGATCAGCAGCAATGATAATTTTCTCACCCTGACGCGCTGAGTAGTTTTTAATATTACTAATGCCCAAGGAACATACGATCTTAGCGTTAATCCCGGCTTGCTTAATTGATAGGGCAGTCTCTAGGCCTTCAGCAATGATTGTGAGATTGTGGTGGTCGTGATGCTTAGTATTATTACCTATAAGTAGGCTTTCACTTTTCATGGGCTCGTTAAAGTTAGAGTCTATAGCAGCAATTTCTACAAAAGAACCAGCAATCTTACCAAATGATTTCTTTGGAACCTCAACATCAGCTTTACTTGCAGTCCTGCGATCAAGTAATAATTGTTGACCGCCGGTAATCGTGCCACTCTCGTCTCTTGCAAAAGCAACGATTGCTGGGAACCTTTTACCACTAGCACGATCCAAAATACTCGTAGTCTTGATATCAGCACTTAAATCACAGTTTATACCTCTAGCTTCGGCTAAATACCTAGCTGCAACACTACCTTTTTCTATATCTTTAGAACGATTATACAGATCTTGAGTAATGCGCGCTTTAGCAGCCCTAGCAGCCTGATCACGTTTTAATTGACTTAAGTGATCAATATATTTGTTGCTAACATCATGATCGGTAACTAATTGTAGAGAGCTTTGACGATGATTGCCTATTATCTCCTTTAAATATTCAACTGACTGCTTAAAGTCACAAGCTTTTTGCCTCGATACTAGTGAGATCAGATCACCACCTTTTCCTTCCTCAAAATCATACCAAGTACCAGCCTTCTCTCCAGTAATAGTAATTGCCATACTACCCTTGTCACCATATCTGTAGGTACTACTATTTGTAAGCTTCTTATTTGGCTCTCCCATTAGATTGGTAGCTATTACTGGCGCACTAAGCTGCATCTGTTTTTTTAAGGCATCAAGCTCTTCTTTGTAAACATCATCTATCTTAGCTTGCTTGCGGTGATGCTCAACATTTTTATAGAATCTTTCTTTAGCGGTCTGAGTAGCAATTGTAGTAATCCTACCACGCCCGTTCGCTTGTGCGTTAACCATCATTTGTTCTTGTGATTGATTTTGTACCTGGTCTTGGGCTAGGAGTTGCTCACTAGGTTCTTCAAAATTTTCTCGCGCTTGCTCCTGGTACTGTTGATACAACAGCTCATTTTGATCATAAGTCTCACGGAGTACCGCCTCTACTTTTGCTCTTGACTCTGGTGGCAGCTCAAATTTATAGTAATCTGTTGCCACTACTCGCTGATCCATAAACGAAGTGAGACGTTCTTTAGTAGCTTCAGTAACTTTATTAAAGACAGTGGCCAGGAATCCTTTTTCTTGCTTAGGAGTTGCTCTTTGTAATAATTCATCTTTTGTAAGGTAATTAATACTTGCCGAAGCTTGCGGATTAAACTCTAGCTGTTTGACCAGATGCTCTACGCTAAGCGTTTGTTCCTTGTGTGTAAAGACATGTAAATCTTTGACATGACGACTCATCGCGACGTAAGTGTTGCGATTAGTTGAGAAACCATCATGAAAGACATATACGTCTTTGATTGATGCTCCTTGAGCTTTGTAAATGGTAGATGCATAACCATGTTTAAAATCACTAAATTCATTAGGATTAAACTCTATATCTTTGCCGTTATCTAGTTTTGCCTTAAAGCTAGTTGGGTTAAGTGACTGCAATGACGCAAAGTCACCATTATTGACGCCAAGTGCTTTATTGCTTTTTTTAAAGACAATACGGTCTCCTGCCATGAAGCTGGGACTATTACTGTTTATGTCATTATTATTTTTATAATCTTTATTGTTTATATTATTCTTATTATCCTGATTTTTGACTACGTACTCTGTCCCCTTCAGTACCCCAGCACTCTTTAGTAAAGCTCTTGCACCAGCATTTATAATATCAACGTCACTATTTTTAATGGCAATAATTAATTTATCATCCAAGCGCTCTGGCGAGCTGTGCCATTTATTAAGTAAGGTCTCTATCGCCGCTATTTTGTTTGCGTTGCTGAGCAAACGCTTTTGACCAAGTAACACCTCAAGACCTACCTTAGTATCACCTCTGGCAAATGCGCTAGCTACTTCCTTACCCCACGCCACTTTCTGCCTGTGAATATCACTAAGCTCATAACAACCTAAGCTCCCCGCAAAGCTGGTAAACATTCCACCTCGATTAATAGAGGATAACTGTCGTTCATCACCACTCAAGATCACATTACAGCTACGTGAGGCTGCTACTCTTAGTAACTCCCCGTAATCATCATTACCTACCATTGCTGCCTCATCAACTACTATCAAGCTATTCTTGGCTAGAGTAATCCTGTTATTATATAGCTTAAATAAAAACCCTTTAACTGTATAACTACGACTGTAACCAACTTCTTCCAAAGCACATTTAGCTTTATGAGTAGGGGCTAACCCTATAACCTCTATGTTGCTTGCTTGACTAATCTTGGCTAGTCTACCAAGGACATAGCTTTTACCGGTTCCTGCTCGTCCCGCAAGTACTCTCATACCTCCAGGAGCAAATATAAGGTGAGATAGAGCCTCTTGTTGTTGACTCACCAAAGCTTCACCAACTAAACTTCTTGACTTCTCACTATCGGTAAGATTGCTCATGCTACTAATAGCAGTAGCATGACGCATTAATTTACGTTCTTGCTCCCTGACTTCATTGGTAGTGTAGAGTCCTGACTCCTTACCATCGTCATGGTAAAGACTGATAATTTGACTGCTAGCAAGCGCTTCTTTGATCAAAGCATCAGCTCTTGTCCCGTCTGGTATGCATTTTACCGTTCTTGCTAAATCTGCGTGGTTAAAGACACTGCTTGTGGTAGTAATACGGTCAAGAACATCATCACCACTTTTCAGCAGTTCAATATTGGCAATTTTACGTTCTTCGTTACGACCGACAGCCGAGTTTAAAGCACTACGCATACGAACGGGACCAATATGTTCTTGAGGGACAATTCCTATTGCATCTACTCTATTATCTAAACCTAGCTCCTTAAAGTAATCATTGATCACGTCTCTCGCGTGTTCATGTAAAATCTTTTCTTCAGGGATAATAAAACCTCTATTTTCATAATTGCTTCTAAATTCGGGATTTAGGTCTCTAGCTTTCTCACCTAAACACTTACCGTCTGTATCAAATCTTCTGGTAGTAAGTAATAAATGTGCGTGCCAATTTTTCTCACCATCATGAGGGTGATGAATATCTACTTGCACCCCAAGTCCATTTTTTACCCACGCCATTTTATCAATAACTCGAAGAATGATATTGATTCTGTCTTGGAGGTCTAGCTCTTTGTCATCAGGTAGAGCAATAATAATATCTTTAAGTAATTGACTGTTTTTTCTTTTTTCAGATCGCTCAACTTCATTCATCAATATTGCAATATCTTTGAACTTTAGATCAACATGCTCTGGTAATAAAACATCGTGGTAAACATTATCGCCTCTATTTTGAAAATTATAAGTAACATTTGTTCTGATATCATTAATCTTAGACCTGGCATTATAAGCCCCCTTACAGCAAGCATTGCCACCAGCTCCTCTATTTACTATTTCCATTCTTGCATATTCAATTGCCATTATTACTACCGCAATGTTGAATGGCATTTATGGCTTTTCTTCTCTCTTCTGCAATTATGCCGTATTTTCTTAGACCTATATGTTCTTGTGGTATTGCCGTCAACTTATCAACTCTCAGAGCAAGCCCAAGCTCTTTAAAATAATCACTTTGTACTATTCTCCAAAGCTTACTTGGTAGTATGAATCGCACGTCAGATGGAATAAATGCTTTTCCTTTGTTTTTCCTAATAGGCCGTTCTAAATCCAGCGCTTTCTCAAGTAGATATTTACCACAGCTTGAAAATCTTCTGGCGGTAACTAATAATTTGCCATACCAATTATGTCCATCTCCATCAGGTTGATGAATATCTATTACTACAGCAACATTATTCTGGATCAGTTCGAGTTTTTCAATAAATCTTCTAATTAAAATAATTTTATGTTTTAGACTAATCTCATAATTATCTGGTAGCGCTAATAAATACTCTTTTAGTAAACAGCTATCTTTTCTTTTCTCACGTAGCTCAACTTCATTCATCAATAGTGCAATATCTTTGAACTTTAGGTCAACATGCTCTGGTAGTAAGACTTGATGATAAATATTAGTACTATGCCTACTATAATTAAAACTGTGATTAGTACGCAAGTCTTTAATTTTGCAATTTGCATTATAAGCAGCAACTTCACAGGCGTTCTTCCCTTTGCTTCTACCAATAAACGATACTCTTACATATTCGATTGCCATATTCTACAACTATTTAGTCTAATATTAAAAATAAAACTATATTAATCTAAGTAGATCTAAAAAGCAACAAATAATAGTTTGTATCTTGCGTATACTGCTATAGCAAAGCTATAAGTGGGTTAACCTTAAGTCTGGCTCAGGATTAGATGATCTTTATATATAATATTAGCAAGTGCTGTAGTAAATATGGTTTGGTAGGTGTCAGGGGTTATATATATAATTTAAGAAAGAAAAACGAGATTGTCAGTAGTGGATAAAAGAATAGATCGAATAAATAACAGCACTTATAGTCAAAATATGTATGGATATTTGCAGGTTTTTGTGATATATTATTTATATACAAGCCTTAAAATACTTGAGTGATTAAATATGGATAATGTTCAACTATTAAAAGACAAACTAGCTCAGAAAAGAAATAGACTTGCAGCTGAGGAGATCAGAATAAATCTCAAAGAACGAAAACTACGTACTCGTCGGTTAATTGAAATAGGTGGCTTAGTTGTTAAAGCAAAACTTGATCACTTAGCAACCAATACTCTTTTCGGTGCATTACTTACCTTATCTGAGTCTTTAGCAAAAGATAGTAATATCCAAAAGCAATGGACAGCTATTGGTAAGAGGGTTTTAGATCAAGAAGAGAATAAAAAAAGCGATGTGATTCTAAAGTTAGACTCAAAACCATCAGACCAGATTAGAGTACATCTTAGAAGTCATGGCCTTAAATGGAACAAGCTTAGAGAGGAATGGTACGGTTTTGTGACGAATCTTGATGCCTTAAAAGAAGGTGTTAAATCAATTGATCATAATATAGAGGTTATTAAATAATGAACAACAAATTAGCAATTAGCAAAGGTATTTAATAAAATTATAATAACAAACAATATTACAAACTGATATCGATTTGATATCAACATTTTAAAAGGAGTAGAAGTTTATGAATAGTCACCACAACCAATATGAAGCTGACAAAAGTTCTTATCATCAGTACAAAGATGAACTTAATCAATATCCTTCATCACATTTATTTTATCAATTTATTGATATTCTTCATGCTCATCATTTTCATACTGAAGCAGAGAAATTATTAGCAGTAGCTCATCATCCCAATAATAAAGAAAATCACCAGATCATTACCCAAGTCATTAAAGAAATGCGTGATGGTTTGACACACTGAGGAATAATGTAAAAATAGCTCATATAAAAAATAGTGCTAAAACCAAAATTTATTATAACAAATAAAATTACCGCTGTTATTACAGCTATAGAGCGAACTCGCGGTTTTTTAGAAGCTGCGGCATTATCCGATTTTTGGGTTGAAACTATGCAAAATAGAGCCCTAGTTTTAGAAGCTCATCATACTATACATATAGAAGGAACTCACCTTACTTTAGATCAATCTGAGCAATTGCTAGCTGGACATACCTTAACAGGTGCTAATCCAGATGATACGAAAGAATTGCTAAATTACAGAATAGCTTTTGAGTTTATATCTAAATGCTTATTGCAAAATGAACCAATTTCAGAGCAATTAATCTGTGGAATTCATGAAAGGTTAGTAAAAGGAGTTAGGGGCAATAATGCTATGCCAGGCGAATATCGCATCGATCAAAATTGTGTGATAAACTCAAGTAATTTATATGCCACTGCCACCAGAAGAAGTTCGGGGTATGATGATTGAATTGGTTAACTGGCTTAATGCTACAACCGAAATTAATGCAATTTTGGTATCTGCAATAGCGCAATTCCAGTTAGTGCATATTCACCCATTTCTAGATGGTAACGGCAGAACCGCTCGCTTGCTCTCAACTTTCTGTCTTCAGCAAAGAGGTTATGACTTTAAGCGTCTGTTTACCATAAGTGAATATTATATGACAGAAAGCGTAGAGACTACTATAACGCTTCAAAATGTGTGAGAGAATAATATGGATATGACTGGATGGCTTGAATATTTTTGTGAAGGGCTATCTACACAACTCCAAGAAGTAAAAGCAAAGGGGATGCAGTTTATCAAGCAAAGTGAATTAACCTGGCTCCATAATTTATCACAACGACAAAAATTGGCTGTTAATCATGTTCTATCAAATGGCTTTCTTTCTATTGG
>CAZEVK010000043.1:0-8097 GCA_964515755.1 uncultured Rickettsia sp.
TTGACTGCATCACTACTTTTGTAACATTACTTATTCACAATTTAAAACAGCATCTTAATAAAAGAGGATTTACTTTATACGATCTTGGGTCAGGTATGTCAACACTAATTTTTGCATCTTTTAGAATTAATTTTCTAATGAAGGACAAACAAGTTTGAAAATCAATTTAAGGGCTAGATCATTCGATAAATAATATCTTTCTTATCTATATATCTATGTTTAAGGGCAACTAATACATGCAAACAAACCATGGTTATTAAAATAAAAGCTGTAATTTCATGAGCTTTTGCTGCAAAACCAGCAAATTGTTTATTTGATTCAACTAATGCAGGTAATTTAATTCCAAAAAATAGTACTTTATGACCACCAAAGGTTGCCATTAAATATCCAAAAATTGGCTGAGCTATTAAAACTAAGTAGAATAAATAATGCATCATATTAGCACCAAACTTGATAAGTTTAGGAAATTCACTTAGAAGAGGCGGTATATTCGTTATATTGCGCAATAATAACCTTAACAAAGTAAGTAATAAAACTAAAATGCCAATATCTTCATGCCAACTATATATAGACCATTTAATAGAATAAATTTTTGAATCTAAATCTGTCATTATAAAGCCAGAAGCTAGCATTCCAATCACGATTAGTGCTGTTAGCCAATGAACAAACTTTAAAGAAACGTGGTATCTCATTTTAAATTCCTAATAAATTATTTAACAACAATCTATCATTCTAGAAAACTATGTATATAATACTAGATTAAACTTTATTTAAACAAGCAGAAAAATGGAAAAAATTAGAAATATAGCAATAATAGCGCACGTTGATCATGGTAAAACTACTTTAATCGATCAAATGCTTAGACAAAGCGGAACTTTTCGTAGCAATCAACAAGTTACTGAAAGAGTAATGGATTCAAATGACCTAGAAAAAGAAAGAGGCATTACTATTTTGGCTAAATGTACATCTATAACATTGCCTGACATGAGATTGAACATTGTAGACACACCAGGTCATGCTGATTTTGGAGGTGAAGTAGAACGCGTATTATCAATGGTAGATAGTGCATTACTATTAGTTGATGCTGCCGAAGGACCAATGCCTCAAACAAAATTTGTATTAAATAAAGCTTTAAAACTTGGTCTTAAGCCTATCGTAGTAATTAACAAAGTTGACCGCTCGGATGCAAGATCTGATGAAGTAATAAATGAAGTTTTTGATTTATTTGCAGCACTTGATGCTACAGATGAACAACTTGATTTTCCAATAATTTATGCTTCTGGCCGTTCTGGTTGGGCAGCAAAAAGTCTTGATGCGCCACGTGAAAATCTAGAACCATTATTTCAAATCATTAGAGAGTATGTTCCTTTACCAAATGTCGATCCAAATGCGCCATTTGCAATGCTTGCCACAATATTAGAAGCTGATCCATATTTAGGACGAATATTAACAGGAAGAGTTTATAGCGGCACTGCAAAAGTAAATATGCCAGTAAAAGCGATAAACCTAAATGGAGAGCTTGTTGAAAGCGGTAGGTTATCAAAGATTTATAGTTTTAGAGGTATAGAACGAGTAGCTGTCGACACAATTTTTGCTGGTGACATTATAGCTATAGCAGGACTTTCAAATGCTTCAGTAGCAGATACAGTATGTAGCCCAGAAGTTTCAGTAGCAATAAAATCTACACCTATTGATCCTCCTACAATGGCTGTTACCATTAGGGTAAACGATTCTCCATTAGCAGGAACCGAAGGAACAAAAGTAACTACTCGTATGATTTTTGATCGCTTAACTAAAGAAGCAGAAACTAATGTAGCAATTAAAGTAAAAGAAACTGAAGATAAGGATGCATTTGAAGTTGGAGGCAGGGGAGAACTACAACTCGGTGTACTTATAGAAACCATGCGCCGGGAAGGATTTGAGCTTTCAGTTTCTCGTCCACGCGTTTTATATAAGCAAGAAGAAAACACTGGTAAATTACTTGAGCCAATTGAAGAATTATTCGTAGATGTTGATGATGAATATCGCGGTGTCGTAGTTGAAAAGCTTTCTTTTCGTAAAGGTGAGATAGCAGACATGAGACCATCAGGTTCTGGCAAAACTAGAATTACTTTCCATGTTCCTTCAAGAGCACTGATTGGATACCAAGGAGAATTCATGACCGATACACGTGGTACAGGAATAATGAATAGTGTATTCTTAAAATACGCACCATTTAAAGGTGCCATTGAAGGTAGAAGAAATGGTGTATTAATTTCAATGCTACCAGGTGTAGCAGTCGCTTTTGCTTTATGGAATTTAGAAGAGCGAGGTATCATGTTCATTACTCCACAAACTAAAGTTTATGAAGGGATGATTATCGGTGAGCATAGTAGAGATAATGATTTAGAAGTGAATCCAATCAAAGGTAAACAGTTATCTAATATGCGTACAACATCTAAAGATGAAGCTGTAAGATTGACGCCTCCTAGAATAATGACTCTAGAAGAAGCAATATCTTATATTGCAGATGATGAATTGCTTGAAGTTACACCAAAAAATATTAGGTTGCGCAAAAGATATCTTGATAGCAACGATCGCAAACGTGCTTCAAGAAATGCTGAAAAATGATCTGTATAAAACTCGAGTATAACTTATGCAAATACAAGAAAAGATTTATATCTTCTTATGTGCTGCATTCTCAACAGTAATCATTACTGGTAATCTAATATATCAGAAATTTGATATTTTTACCAATCTTACCCTTTCACACTTTTGAGCTATCTGTAGGCGCAATTTTATACCCTTTAACCTTTTTAATAACAGACTTAATTGCCGAGTTTTACGGTAAAGATAAAGCAAGATTCTGTGTGAAGTTGGCAATTTCAATGAACTTATTAACAGCAGTAATTATTGGTGGAATGGATCAATTAGAAGCAGTAAATTGGTCAAAAATTGATAATGCTATGTTTCATAAAGTGTTTGGCTTTTACAGTATTGCATTTCTTGCGTCAATTATTGCAAAAAATATATCTCTGGGTCAGAAGCTTAACAAAAGAGAAATATTTATGGCTTCGCAAAAATTTAAGTACTTCGATATCTTTACTTATTGATACAACTATAGTTATATCATTTTTAACAATCTTCGGGGTATTGCCTATGGAGCAAATGTCGTCTCTAATTATAAACAGTTACATATTCAAATTATTTTTTACAATATTTAGTACGCCTTTATTTTACTTAGCATTCTATATTATAAAAACTATATCAAAAGTGAACTCTACACCCTTCGAGCCAAAGTAAAAACAAACACTTTTTTACATCCAGCTTCTATTAGAACTTTACTACACTCTTTTATAGTTGAACCAGTAGTCATAACGTCATCTACTAAAAGTACATTTTTATTTAAAAAAAGATATTTTTGCGAAGGATTGGCAATAAAAGAATTTTTAACATTCTTTTCTCTTTGCAATTTAGTCAAAGCAGTTTGAGGAACAGTGTGTCTTATCTTAAGTAAAGCGTTACAGCCAAAGTCAATGCGCATTAATTTTGCAAGTTCTTTTGAAATTAACGCAGACTGATTATATAATCTGCTCATCAGTCTTTTCCTATGTAATGGCACTGGTATAACTACATCACAATTAAAAAAATTGTGCTTTATAACACGAAATGCTGTGTTTGCTAAATACTTTGCCAGGTATGTATGATCATAATATTTAAGCTTATGAATTATTCTTTTACCAACTTCATTATACTTAAATAAAAATATTGCTTTACTGTAAGCAACTTGCATTGTTTCGCAATTTAAACAAACTGCACCAATACCTAAATCATACTCAAAAGCTATTCCACATTTTTCACAACATTGCTGGCTTACAAAATCAATTTTATGCCAACAATCAGCACAGATTTTTCCTGTATCAATAATCATAGCCCCACAAGCAATACATCTGGCAGGGAAAATAATATTAAGAAAATTATTAAAATATGTTCTCATAAACTGCTTTTATCTTAATCTAAAACTAATATCAACTTGCAATATTAAGAATTGCAATTAAGAAATTGACGTTTTATTATTATTATGGAGGAGATAAAAATGAAAAATAAATTAGCAATTGTAACAGGTGGAACAAGAGGAATCGGAGCAGCAATATCTATAGAGTTAAAAAAAAATGGATACCAGGTTGTAGCCAATTACTCTTCAAATGATCAATCAGCAGAAAGCTTTTATAAAAAAACTGGCATTTTAGTAGCAAAATGGGATGTATCCAACTATCAGCAATGCTTAGATAATGTACAAAATATTGAGCAAAAATTCAATCAGAACGTTAGTATATTAATTAATAATGCAGGCATAACTCGTGACACAATGTTATATAAAAGCACAAAAGAGCAATGGGATGAAGTTATTAACACTAATCTATCTTCTTGCTATAACATGTCTTATGCTGTAATAAAACAGATGAGAGAAAATAACTTTGGACGTATAGTCAGCATTAGCTCTATAAATGCTCTAAGCGGGCAAATAGGTCAAACAAATTATGCAGCTGCTAAGGCAGGAATAATAGGATTTTCTAAATCTTTAGCTTTAGAAAGCGCAATTAAAGGAATTACCGTAAATGTTATTGCACCAGGATATACAGAAACTGATATGACAAATAAAATAGACCAAACAATACTACAAACCATTATTAGTCGTATACCGATGAAAAGACTGGCTAAACCAGAAGAAATTGCTCGTGGAGTATTATTTTTAGTAGCTGAAGAAGCTAGCTTTATAACTGGCGAAGTAATTTCTATCAATGGTGGTCAACACATGTAACATGATGATTTACAGAAAATATCTTTTTAAATTGCTTATTCAAATATTTGGATTAACAACCTTTGTACTGACTTCTGTAGTCATGCTTAGTCAGTTTTTAAAACTCATAAATCAGTATATTGGCAAGGGATTTGAAATAGCTAATATGTTATTATTATTATTTTTTATACTCCCTCCTTTTTTAGTGCAAATAGTTCCAATAACTCTATTCTGTACAATTCTCTTTGTATATCAAAAGCTTATAACAGATAATGAATTGGTTGTTATGGAAAGCTCTGGAATAGCTAGATTAAACCTTGCTATGCCAGCAATACTATTTGCTATTATTGTTATGATTGCAAGCTACACTATAACCATATTTATTAATCCTTATTTGAATCGCTTACATGAGAGTCAAAAAGCATTAATTCGGGATAATTATATTTCATCAATGCTAGAAGAAAAGGTTTTTAATAATCTATCTAAAGATTTAACTATATATATAAATAAACAATTGGATGATAATCGCTTATCCGGTATCATAATCTATGATCAACGAGAAGGAATGCCAGCTATTATAACAGCTCAAACTGCGAAACTAACACCAATTGATAATGGATTATTAATCGAGTTACATAAAGGTAGTAGGCAGCATTTAAACCAAAATAAACAAATAGAAATTTTGTTTTTCGATTCCTCTTCAATTATTGTTCAGTACAATAAACTTGATGAAATAAAGCGTAATTATGGTCCTAATCAATTATACATATATGAACTAATATCTAGTTCTGCAGACAATCAGAAACTAAAGAACGATATAAATTTTGAAATAAATAAACGCTTTTCCTGGCCATTATTAAATTTAGCGCTAGCGTCTATTGCAATCAGCACCGTTTTGTCTATGAGCTATAATCGTATTTGGAAATATAAAAATATAATTTTAGGAACAGCAGTAGCTTCATTTACTGTCTTCTTAAACCTGATATTTACCAATAAATCAGAAAATAGCCTTATTTTTACTATTGCTCTTTACCTAAATCCCTTTTTAGTAACATATTTAAGCCTCTATATACTGAAACAAAAATCTCGCAACAACGAGCTAATTCCAAAAGAATTACAAAAAATACTTTTAAATTTTAGGAAATTGGCTTCTTGCCTATACTACAAATAGAACATTAATTAATCAATATTATAGCTTGCAAAATAGCAAAAAAAATGTATTGTCTATCTTTACATAATAACAATTTACAAGCTTTTATACGGAGTATGCAAAATATGGCCTTTTATGAGTCAACATTTATTGTAAGACAAGATGCATCTGCACCTGACGTAGCAAAATTGACTGAAAATTTCAGCAATATTATTACCGAAAATGGTGGAAAAATCCTAAAATCAGAAAATTGGGGCTTAAAGAATTTGGCATACGTGATTAAGAAAAATCGTAAAGGTCATTATGTAATGTTAGTGCTTGATGCACCTGATAAAGCAGTAAAAGAAATGGAAAGACGCATGAAACTCTCAGAAGATATCATTCGTCACCTTATACTCAGAATTGAATCATTTGATAATAAAGACTCTATTATGCTAGCGTCTTCAGAAGAAGGTAAATCGGAGGAAATTTTATAATGAAAGAATCTCAAGAAAGCAAGGGTATTTCTCTTACATCTTTATACGAAAATGCACATAAAAAATTATTTTTAAAAAGGGAAAGATTTTGTCCTTTATCTGGACCAACTGCTCCAATAATAAACTATAAAAATATTCCATTACTAACGCGATATATTTCTGAAAGAGGTAGAATATTGCCTAGCAGAATCACTTCAATTTCTGTTAAAAAGCAACGCGAATTGAGAACGGCTATAAAACAAGCTAGGATTTTAGCATTGTTGCCTTTTGTAAAACAAAGTTAATAAATTAGGGCATAAAAATGGAAGTGATCTTAATAGAACGCAGCAGATTAGGTAATATTGGAGATGTTATTACAGTAAAACCTGGCTTTGCTCGCAATTACCTAATACCACAAAAAAAAGCATTAAGAGCAAATGAACAAAGCAAAAAGCAATTTGAAATTAGAAAAGCTGAAATTGAGCAAGGTATTAATCTAAAAACGCAAGAAGCTCAAGACCTACTCACAAAAATCAATGGTATAACTGTAAATTTAATCAGACAAGCCGGTGAAGATGGCAGATTATACGGATCAGTAAATTCAAATGATTTAGTAAAAATAATCAATGAACATTCTGGAACTTCTTTACGTCGTTCTACAATAGAACTCATAACGCCAATTAAGTATATAGGCACATATGATGTTAAAGTTCATATATTTTCTGATATCGTTGCTGATGTTAAAATATCAGTAGTAAGAACTACTGAGTAAATTTATTTGCAAAATCATTTCTTCTTTCATGAGCAGCCTATACAATACTTATGAAAAATTTTTACCATGGTTTATTCGCGATAGAAAAAGTGAAATACTGAGCCCTGTAAGAACTTTTACTAATCTTCTTAAAGCCATGCTATGAAAATACTTTAACTTGTTTTTATCTGAAAAGTTATTAAAGATTGTTTTATAACTATTACTAATTTTAGTATTACACTTTCTTACATTCTTACTATTCTGCAATCAATTTATTGTAACTAAATTTATTAAAACTGTCCCTGTCCATTGAATTTGCTATTGATGATTTCATCAATTAATTTTTCCTTATATACTACACCAAGTTGCGATAAGAACACATCCTCTTCAGATAATGCAATTGTTCCGACTTTCGGTATACGACCAGAATAAATACCAACAAATCTAGCTGCTAACTTACCATTATTTACTAAACTATTGCTTTCTGTCCAAAGTTTTACTATTACGGGAGCGCCTGACATGCCTTCTCGTGTTGCAGTATCAATATATATTTTAGGAATGCTATCAACATCAATGTAGGGTTCTGTTGCAATAGTTGCATTTTTCCAGATTGGAGTGCCATTGACATTAATACCCTTTGGATAACCTAAAACAAAGACACTTGTGCCTATTTCCATCTTAATATCGTTACGAATAAATTCATTTTGATTTATCGGATTAAATATTTTGTTATCTTCTAAAGGTATAGCCACTACATCAGCTTTTTGTATATTAAAATTATTAACTTGATCTTTAAATCGCGGATGTTCATACCATAACGCATAATTATTGCTATATAACTCTATTCTATAATGCTCTATTATAGAATTTTCTATTATTAATAAGTTTGGCTTAAATCCTTGAGAATCTATATTACGTCCTGTTTCAGAATTAACTCCTGTAACAACATGCCAATTAGTAA
>CAZEVK010000043.1:8107-8480 GCA_964515755.1 uncultured Rickettsia sp.
ATGGAATATAATAAGAAATTTCTTATTGTTGAATTGATAAATAAAACCTGTTACAGTAGATCTATGACACACTTCATTATGATATAAACGTATGATTACAGAAGTTTTTGAAAAGTAGTTAATCATTTATTTTTCCTATTATCTATTTATCCACGTATTATTTTTCTATAATAGCAAATTTATAAATAACTTAGCTTTTGTTAATTAAATAGTTTTTTATGCAATTTCAGCTGTTATGAATTTTGTAACTGATGGTAAAACTTATTAGATTAATGTATAGCTGAGAGATTAACCTAACTAAAGTTTGATTTTAAATTGAACTGGGGCGAGCGACGGGGCTCGAACCCGCGACCCTCAGAATCACAATCTGATG
>CAZEVK010000044.1:0-8311 GCA_964515755.1 uncultured Rickettsia sp.
TCTTGGATATTCCGCTTCAGTCCGATTCCAATCAATTATTATCTGCTGCCTTTCTGGTTTAGTAAGTATAGAGAGTTGACCTAGTGTTTTATGCGGATTTTCAATTATTTGTTCAATTAACGTTTCAAAGTGTTGAGAAAAACAATTTATGATATTTGATGTCGAGGCATTTAAACCAAATTCTATTATAGACTCTTCTATTTCAATAACACATATGTTATTTTTTTTATCAATACTGAATATAAGGGAAGCATTATCAAACTCCTCATTTTCTACCTTAAATTCTTCTAAAACGTTTATCACTATTGGAAATTTAATATGCGAACTAGACAAACCAGGAAACCTTGCCAAAAGGTCGTTAAAATATGCTTTATTTCTTTCAGTCACTGCTGTTTGATCTTTAATATGACCTACTAAATCTAAGACCGTCATAGTTGGTAGAACTGAATATGTTATAGGAACATATTTGGGAAAGAATGGTTGAAGAATATTAGGTAAATCTTGCAAAAAAGAAGTTACAAAACCAACACTAAAAGTAGATATATTTCCTATATAACTTAAATAAATTACAAAAGCAGCAAGAAGCACCTCTACAAATAAATAATTATTTCCTATCTTATTATTATAGTATGAAGAATATAAAACAAATCTGTCAGCAGACAAAACAATCTTTTTACGTTTTTTACCTTTAATTTTTATTTCATTAACTTTAGGTATTTGATCTATAAAAGACAAAGTAGTAGGTAAAGAGGTGAAAATACTTCTTACCCAAAAAGTTTCATTAGAGGATAGATTATTAGTAAACTTATATAATTTTTTAATAATATTTTGGTTTAAACTCTGAAGATTATAGCCAAGCTCAATACATGTTATTTGTTTTATCTCTTGTACTGTAATAGGCTCTCCTTTTAAAGTTTTAAAATTTGCAAGCGTAATATCCTGAGTTGCTGTTGAAATTTGAATTTTTTCATCTGCTATACCAACTATGGTTCCAACAATATTTTCAGATTTAGTATTGACAACCTTTACCTCAGTAGAAATAAAAATTTGATTATCTATTAAAACTTTAAAAGTAGTAAAGGTATTAGGATATTCTCCAAAATATAACGCTCTAAATTGTCTTTCAATATCTTGAGCAGAAAAATACCAAGAGATAAAACCTAAATTAGAAGGTTTCTGATGATGTGCATAATAGCTTTTTTTATCTATATCTTGTATTTTCTCTAGACAAATATTTTGAGGAAGATCTTTTATAAGATCTTTAAATGACTCTAAAGCATGAGCATAACATTTTAGGTTCAAACTTAAAGCTGTATCATTTTCCTTGATTGAAAACATAACTTGCTTTAATATACAACAAGTATCAACAGTTTCTTGCATCCTATACCAACTTATACCATGTACTTTTTCATTTTTTAAAAGAGCCCATGATGTAGCATGTCTTCCTGCATATTTAGGAAGAAGAGAATCATGATAATTAATCGAATAATATTTAGGAAATTGTAATACAAAACTTGGAATAATTTGTGTATTTACAATACTAAACAGATAATCAAAATTTTTATATGGATTTAGTTTTTGAAATTCTAAAAGAGAAGGAATAACAGGAATATTATTCTGGTTAGCCCATCTAACTGTTTCATCATGGGAAGAAATAACACCTAAAAGTTTATTATCTTCTTTTATGAGTGCTATAGCACACTGAAGACCAAGATTTGTTTCACTTATAATATAACAACTAATTTTTTTTTTCATAACAAACAACCTCATATAAATAACTTAAAAAATAATGCATTGTTATTTATAACTCATTTAGCATAAAGGCTAACAAATTAAACAGGATTATCATACACAGAATAGTATTTATGCTAAAAGTTACGAGACTTTTTGAGTCAATCATTTATTTTGTGTAAGTTGTATTTTTTAATTCCAGTAAATTATTTACAGAAAGAAAGTTTGATGTTTCAAAATATCTTAACTAATTTAGATCTCATTTAAACAATCCATTCTTTTTTTCCATAAAGTCTTTCTGCTTTAATACTTTCCTCCTTACAAGCTTTAACAAAAAGATCTGATTCTGTAATTTGTATTGAATCAGGAACATATTGCAATGCCATAATATAATTCAGCCAGGGCTCTTGTCCCATCGCATAAACATAAGCTTCCTTACATTTTGATTCCTTAACAATTGCCCAAGCCTTTTTGAAGTTTGAACCAGATAGCGCCCTAGCATTATCGTATGTTCTTTTAAGAGGATTCGTAAGTAACGGCCCATAAAGCCATGTAAGAGGAGCTCCATCACATTCCATACCAACAAATAATATATCAATAGATCCTATATGTTCAAATATATTTATGTATAAATTATGATCTAAATTATTTGAGTCAACAGCAAAAATAATTTTTCGATTCTTAAGGGTTATAAAATGAGCTATTTTGGAATGTATATTCAAATCTGAATGTTCTCCTAAAAATGGAAGGCCCATAATTTCTCCATCTGGAATTGGAATTGTTTCGAAATCCCTCAATGAAATAACTGAATCAAATCCAATTTTTTCTAAAATAAGTTTTAAAGAGGGGTCTGCAAGGAATCCATGATTATTAGGGGGACATATAATATGTTTAATTTTATGCCTTAGTTGTAGGAGAGATTCAAATAATACATGATCCTGATGATTATGTGTCAGTACCACATAATCAATTATTTCTGGTAGATCTTCAAAAGTAAATCTTGGTACTTCACTCAAAACCTTGTAGCTGATAACAGGATCTACCAGTATTGAAACCTTATCTGTTTGAAGTAAAACACAAGCATGACCAAAGTATCTAATACGAACACCATCTTCTTTATAATTTTGGTTATCGTTACATTCAGGTTTTTTTTCCGTAAAAAAAGACCAAAATAATTCTTTATCCTTATCCTCTATATCAAAAATTTCTTCCAGCTCTTTCCGATATTTTGGATTCATACGCATAGAAAATAATAAATCTAATCTTTTATCATTGAATGGAAGCTTGAGAAGTACCTGGTTATCTTTTTTTAAATTTGGCGTGCTCATAATGAAAGGTCTATAATCACTTGATGCCTCTGATAAAGCTATGGATTGAGGAGCGGTACTATAGTACTTGTTATAAAATAATGGTTCAATTAATTTTAAATGTGCATTGTTGTTTAAATCGTAAACGAGTTCAACAATGCCTTTAAGGTTTTCTGGTAATTTTTTATAGTGTCCTTCCAAAGAATCACCTTCTTCATTCTGTAAAAGCTTATCAAATTCTTTTAAAGACGTAGCTAATTCAAGAAGTTCTTTACAGTTTTTCCTAGTTTCTTCAATTAGATTTTTTATATCATTTACTCTTTCTCCATTTAAATCAATAAATGGACCTCCTAAAAGGGAAGGATTCTTAATTGCCTGAGCATGAATTTGAGGTGCTTGAACATAAGATTGCATAATTTTCATGTACCTCTCAGCAAGATTGCAAGCAGCTGTCGCAGGAGGTATTAGATATGACCAAGCATACCAACCAAAAATTAAAGGTTCAGCTATTGTTGTCGGTTTTAAATATAAAAGTTGCATTTGTTTTTACCTGTTTTAATTAAACATCACGTAGCTTTATGTTGTATCTATATTAGAAAAATATTCTGTATCATAAAAATATTCTGTCAACAGTTAATTTAGCACAGCTTTATCTATTTGTTCTCTCAGACTTTTAGGTCTCATATCGGTCCATACTTCTTTTACATAGTTTAAGACCTCTTGCTTAGTTCCTTTCGAACCAACCAGTTTCCAACCAAATGGTATTTCTTTCCATGCAAACCATATAGAATATTGTTCCTCTTCATTAATAAGGCATATATTCTTTATTATCTTCTTCTGACATACGTTATTACCTATTTATTTTTATATTAAATAATTAATTAAATGTACTATCACTGTTTATTAGTTCTTCAAACACTACTTCCAAATATCTTTCTCCTAATTCTGATGCCAAATCAATATCAGCTATAAGTCTGATATCATTGTAACTCAAATTGGTAGTGCCTTCAATATATAACAAACCTTCTCCTTTAGTAAAATCTAAATCTTTTATATTTGTACTCTTTAAATCCACATTGATCCCAAATTCACTGCCACCCGTGGTTTTTATAATTTGATATGTATATAACCGTCTTCAATACGCTCTTTTATCTCCTCATAAGGTTCATCTCTATGTCCTATTACTACCTCATGTTTACCTTCACTTAGTCTTTTTACCAATTCATTTATCATATTTACTACGTTCTCATTGCTTTTTATTTGATCTTCTTTTTGTATTGGTAAATAAAATGGGCTACTTTTATTCAATTAGATAAATTTTTTCTAGCCCCCTCTTCGATTAGCTTCCTCGTTACTTCAATATCTCCCCACTCTAAAACTTTCACCCATTTATCTTTATCCAGATTTTTATAGTGTTCAAAGAAATGCTTTATTCTATTCTTAAATAATACTAGCAACATCAGTAATATTCCGTATATTATCAAAAGATATATCAACCTTAGATACCGGAACAGCAATAATCTTCTCATCTAAACCTGATTCATCTTCCATCATTAATACCCCAATAGGCCTGTATTTTACTATCGCACTCGGTATAATTGGATAGTTAGATAAAACCAATACATCGACTGGATCTCCATCACTAGATAGAGTGCTAGGAATAAATCCATAATTACATGGATTAAGACATTGATACCTGCATAAACCAATCAACAAATATAGCACCGGATTCTTTAATCAAGTTCATATTTGACAGGGTTATCATTCATAGGTATTTCAATAATTACATTAAACTCATCTGGCATTTTTCCTAATGGAATCTTATCTATCTGCATCTATTCGTTCTCCTTTTCTTACTATAGTTAATCATTTATTATTTTACATAATTTTTTATCTCAAGCTAAATCTAATTATTGACAAAGTTAAAATCCTTTTCAAGTAACACTTACTGTACTAATATCTACAGGGAATTATAATATAGTATTTATGTTACTTATAAATTCCTTATCTTAAATGCACTTAAATGCATTAATCTATAATAGGTACTTTAGGTACTATACTAGGTTTTCTCTTGGTTGATTTCTTCCCGGTAGAAGTATTTTTCGGTTTATTGAATTCTATAGCTTCTACTAGAGGCATGTTATTATTTGCTCCTGCAGCAGATAGAACTTTTTCTATAATATCATTAATCCTTTTTGAAAACTCTACTACATTAGATGGAAGTTGACCTTCAATAATACATGCTTCATCAAATATAAGCTTGACTAACTCTCCATTATTGATAATGGAGTTCTGATCTTTATCAAGGAAGTCACTATTGATTCTCTGTATTATAGAATGTTTATGGTTAATCTCCAATACCTTAGGCACCGGAAAAGAAAATCTCCTTTGTTCCATCAATAACCTTTCCGTATATATATCCATACCACCATCACCTACTGTTAAACAGGCAATACTCGAAGTAAGTTTTCTGGATATCTTTACATCCTTAACTGAATTAACTAATACTTTTTTAAAATATTCAGTTAACTTACTGTATTGACCCTCATCTTGCCTGGTGTCTTTAGAGAACTCATTATAAGCTCCTTTTTCTTTATCTTTACCAACACCTCCTGTTCCAAATCTATATTATTTCTTGTAACTGATTTAATATCATAATTTTTATATCTGATATAATTATTTACCCAGAAATTATCTACCTGATCAGTAAAAAGTAGTACGTCTATTCCTTTATTTAAAAAACCTTCAATTTAAGGACTAGACAGTAAATTATCAGCGTTATTACCGCTCAGGTAATATATGATTTTCTGTCCTTCCTTAAAGTTACTTATGTACTCATCCAAGCTGATTAGTCTGTTATCAATGCTACTCCTAAACATACATAATTTCAAGCAGCTTTTTATGATCAAAACCTGATTTGCAAAGACCTTCTTTTAAAACACTACCAAAGTTATCCCAGAATTCTAGATAATCCTCTATTAATTCTTCTTTTTTCTTTTTTAACTCATTTATTACTTTTTATATAATTGATGATTTGTTTTTTCAAGAACCAGATTTTGTTGTAAAGTTTCCCGGCTGATATTAAAAGGTAAATCTTCTGAATCTACCACTCCTCGAATAAACCTTAAATAATTTGGAATCAAATCAACATTCTCATCAGAAATAAAAACTCGTTTTACATATAGTTTAACGCTTTTTTACGGTCCTGATTAAATAAATCAAAAGGGTTAGTCGATAGAATAAATAATAAGTTAGTAAATTCTATTGCTCCTTCATTTTTATTATGCATAATTAACCACAGATCATCCATTGCATAAGATAAGCTTTTATAAAACCTTATACTGTTCAGGAGTAATTTCAGATTTTGGCCTAGTCCACAGTGCTGACAAAGAGTTAAGCTGAATTTCATTATTATCAGTATTAATAAAGTATATTAGGAATTGCTATATGATCAGAATAACTTTTAACTATATTTTTTAACCTAAAATGATCTAGATATTCATCCTCTTTTTCTTTAACATGAATTAATACTTCAATACCACGTGAAAACTCTCTATCTGTATCTGCAACTGTATATTCTCTTAAACCATCAGAATGCCAGGTATAGCTTTTTTCTTTTCCTGCTTTTCTAGAGGTAACGGTTATATATTCTGCTATCATAAATGCAGATAAAATCCTACCCCAAATTGGCCTATCAACATGCTATCCTTTTTAGCATCACCAGAAAGATGCTGAAGAAAGTTCTGAGTACCAGATTTTGTAGTACTAAAGTTTTCTATTAACTCTTCTTTATTCATACCAATCTCATTATCACATATAATAATATTCCTATTATCTTTATCAATTCTCACTGTGATTTTAAAAGTGGTATCTTTTTCTAATAGATCAGGAGTAGTTTGTGATAATAACGTAGCCTATCACATGCATCAAAAGATCTCTTTATTAGTATAAAGAGAGTGGATCATTATGTGCAGGATTTTACAACCTCAGCACCGAAATTTCTTCTCGTAAACCATAATTACTCCTAAAATGTTTTTCTACCTTATATATATTCTATAATTGCCAAATTTAAAACCTGAATATACCTAGGCTATTATATATTATTAAATGACCTACTAAAAAAGCAAAACTACTATCACCAATTACGGTAAACTCTATAATTTAAAATGTAAGCATCATCATATAATAATCTTTATAAACTTCAGCCTGAAGCTACGATACTAAAACTAATAATTATTAACACTGCGACGAGTCATTTATTTTTATGTTGTGTTTATACTTGCATTAAATTAACAATAGAAATAATATTCTTAACAACATTTTTAAAAGATAAAAACATAATTTAAGTTTGAAGTATATGTCAGGTTGGTTTGTACCGTTTAAATACAATAAAAATTCCTATATTAGGCTGTTTTGTTTTCACTATGGAGGTGGTAGTGCTTCAGCTTACAGGGAATGGGCTAAAGATCTAATTGATTATGTGGATCTAATTGCCATTCAACTACCTGGACGTGAGAGTAGGTTTAGTGAACCTTTATTGGATAATATATCAGACATTGTTAATGAATTATCCCTAAATTTTTATAACTACCTGGATAAACCTTATATTTTGTTTGGCCACAGTATTGGAGCATTAATATCGTTTGAATTTACACGCATATTGCGGAAAAAAGTAATGCTGCAACCTAAAAGCTTAATTATATCAGGAACCAAGGCACCACAAGTACCCCTAAAAAGATCACCTATTCATAGCTTACCGAGTCCAGAACTTATTGAAAAAATTCGTAAATATAACAGAATTCCAAACTATATAATTGAGAATAAGGAACTGATGGACATATTCCTACCAATAATACGTGCTGATTTCTGTATATCTGAAACCTACAGCTATTATAGCGACCTCCCCCTTGCTTGCCCTATAATGGCCTTAGGAGGTCTGAATGATGATACATTTAACTCCCAAGATTTACTAAAATGGCAGGAACAGACTACCGCTTTATTTCAATACGAATTACTACCTGGCGATCACTTTTTTATTAAATCTTCTTACCAAAAAGTGATTAATATAGTAAACAAGATTTTATATAAAGAAATTACGCAGTTTGTCACCTTAAATTAAAATATCTGGAGACATCAGATTTTTGGCCTAAGAAATTTTGTATTCATGATATACATCATACCCAAGATACTTGCTATTTAAAACACCTGATATTTTTAGTGCTCATTTATTCCTCCTGGAGATTTTATGTGATTGTGCATTTTAATGATTTTAT
>CAZEVK010000045.1:0-6354 GCA_964515755.1 uncultured Rickettsia sp.
TTAATTTTGTGATTATTCCACATACAGGTTGTAGCAGCAGAAGTAATAGTAATACCTCTTTCTTGCTCCTGAACCATCCAGTCCATAGTAGCAGCACCTTCGTGAACTTCACCTATTTTATGAGACTTACCTGTATAATATAATATACGCTCTGTAGTTGTGGTTTTACCCGCATCAATATGAGCGCAAATACCTATATTTCTTACTCCTGAAATAGTAATTTCCCGTGCCATCTTATTTTCTCGCTTGTCTGTAATTTAAAAATGTAAATTAATTAAGGCTTATGTCCATCTAAAATGAGAGAAAGCTTTATTAGCCTCTGCCATTTTACGTTTTTCTTCACGAATCTTCACAGAACTACCGCGATTGTTAAACGCATCTAACAACTCCGCAGCTAGTTTTTCTTCCATTGAAGGTTCAGGTCTTTTTCTTGAAGAAGAAGCAATCCATCTAAATGCAAGAGACAAAGATCTCACATCTCGTACTTCTACAGGCACTTGGTATGTCGCACCACCAATTCTTCTAGATCTAACTTCTACAGTTGGCTTAATATTGTGCAAAGCTTGCATAAAAGCTTCAACTGCTTCCATTTTTGTTTTTTTTGCTAATACTTCCAATGCATTATAAACTATCTTTTCAGCAACAGATTTCTTACCTTGCATCATTATAGTATGCACTAACTTTGAGATTAGAATGCTACCATATACTGGATCTGGCAATACCACTCTTTTTGCTACGGAACCTCTTCGTGACATATAAAACCTATTTAAAATTATTTAGGACGCTTCGCGCCGTATTTTGACCTTGCTTGTTTACGATCTTTAACTCCTTGAGTATCAAGCGCGCCGCGAATAATATGATAACGCACACCTGGTAAGTCTTTTACCCTTCCGCCTCTGATGAGAATCACTGAGTGCTCTTGAAGATTATGACCTTCACCGGGGATATAGCTAATCACCTCATGTCCATTAGTCAATCTTATCCTAGCAACTTTTCTCAAAGCTGAGTTAGGTTTTTTTGGTGTGGTTGTATAAACTCTTGTACACACTCCACGTTTCTGTGGACATTCTTGCAAAGCAGGAACTTTGTTCCTGCGAATTTGCGGTTTTCTTGGCTTTCTAACCAGCTGGTTAAATGTTGGCATTTAAAGATCACTCCCAATAAATTTTCTGCTTATGCTTACACTTTGATATAAGTAAAAGAGTTTTCGGATATTAGATTTCTATTGTCGTTTCGTCAAGTGTTTTTTCTAATTTTTTACTCTTGCCAAAGCAATATAAAGACACCTATACTGAAAATTAAATTATTAGATTAAATATATGCTTTTTAAAAACATCTTTTATGATTGGTTTGGTCTAAGCAAAACGCTTCAACAATACCTACATAAGCTTACCGAAAATGAAACATCTAATCAAATCATGTTAATTAGCAGCAATTATATAGGAAACTATAAATTATTTCCTGTTCACCTCGCTTTAATCGCTATCATGCTAAGTTTAGTTGTACATAATTTAAATAAACAACTATCACGATCTTCATTGATCAAATATCACAGCGATATAATCAGATCAGTTTATGTATTATCCACCTCCCTAATCATAGGTGTAATATTAACAGAAATAAGTAAACGTTTTTTTGCTTTGCCTAGACCATTTTGCGCTGACCATCTGTTAAGCCAAATTGCTCTTTCAGAAAATTGCTTTCGAGCATTTCCAAGCGGACATAGCGCTTATATAACAATTATGGTGGGAAGTTTTTGGCCCTTGTTAGACAAGCCTTTTAAAATAATAGCAGTAATAATGACGTTGTTAGTTTACACATCAAGAATTTCATTAGATTATCACTATCCAGCAGATGTACTATATTCCGCTCTGATTTCTCTAGGAATACTTTTATTCGTCAATAAACATGTTGATAAAATAAGCAACAAATTCAGCAGCATAAATTATCACACTATTAGATTACTTACTAAGATCTAAAAAATAACTCGGCTGAATTGCTTCAGCCGGGTTATTATCGAATATTTTCCATAAACTTTATTTGCATACTTAAATATACTGCTTTTATAACCTCAATTACAGCTTTTTCAGCATACAACCTTAGCTTTATGCCGGGCATGTAAAGTCGAAATGTGCTTCACATTCTCCAAACACCTTAACGATATCATCGTTAGGATTTGATACATATTGTTCAGCAAAACATTCAACAACTTTATTTGTTATAGACTCAGGATGCGCTTTCTGCATATTGGTATTAGAGGTAGAAGCATCCCTTATTTTTTTACTAAGTTTAACAATATTATCAACACCGTTGTTTTCTAATTTCAAATCGCTACCACCTGATTTAAATGCGCTATAAAATATATCTTCATCACTTTTTCCTTTATTATGATAATAATCATAATTCAATTCCAAAGTTTTATATTTAAAAAGATTACGAACATTAATCGCGGCCTTTCCGACCATAGATGTCGCATAATAGTGTATTGACTCCAGCTCAGAACGCAATCCTGATACTTCACGCGCTATGTCTTCGGTAATTTCACCATTTTGACAACGTATTTCTCTAATAGACTTACTATAAACATCCTTATACAAGTTTGTGATATGTTCATTATAACTTTGTCTTACATCATAATTTTGGTTTACATCAGTATCACTTGTATCTTTAATCTTCTTAAAGATCTTAGTAGCACTATAGTCATACTTTTTAAGTATAGGGTATTTACTATCATCTGAAATCGTATAATACCAGTCATTATTACCATATTCAGCTATACCACCACCAATAGCGCCCATAATACCGAATACAGTAGCACCTACAACCGCACTTGGTAAAAGAAGCCCACCTATAGCACCTAAAGCAAAACCTCCGAAAATTCCACCTACAGTATTATAACCATTAGAATAAGCATCGTATGATATTGTCGCAGGAGCAATTATCTCAGCACTTACAATACCTGTTGTATAATAAGCTGTTTTAGCTACTCCTAATGCAGCTCCTCCAACGAGTACACCACTAACTCCAACCATATGACCTTTTGCAGTATCCTTAGCCCATTCAACCGCACCCCACCCTTTACCTGTAAGATAAGAGAGTCCTTCACCTACTTTACCTAAACTATAAGAAATTGCTCCTATTGTCTTTTTAGATGCATCACTCGCTATAATATTACCTACTGTTACATCATTTGAATCAAGAGTACATAAGATTTGAATACCAGTCATAACCTTAACCGGGATTGATGAACTAGTCGCCGCATTCATTACTTGAGCAACTACTTCCAGGCCAGCCTGTCCATAACTTATTACCTTATTTCCAGGATCTACATATCCATTACTCTCTAATGCCTTAAGCCCAATACTGCTACCATATACTACAGCGTTTACAGCAACAACAGCAGGATTTGAGGATAGGTAGTATGTAATAGCTGTGCTTAATATACCACTTGCAATATCTTTCACACTCCAATGCACGTTATTTAAATATTGCGTAGAAGATTCTACAAATTTAAATGGTAATGCACTATAATGAATTTGAGGTACAACACCTATTAATGTGTCATAATTCCCTGTTAGCGCAGATACGCCAACCCCTGCTACAACTTTTATCCCATCAACTACGTGTGGTACAGCACTATAAATTTTATCGTTATATGTGTAAGAAGTTGATAAATGATATCCAGCTTTTTTAGAAAGATATAACAAATCAGGCACTATATCAGCAAACTTAGAAACTGCTTTAGTAAATCCAGCGTATTTTACTAATTTAGCTTCACCAAGCTTTACTTTTACTTCAGCAGCAGTTTGCTTATGTTGTGCTTTCTGAATTAAAAGTTGTTTTCTAGCCTCTACATCGTTTTTATAATGAGGGTTTTTCCCCACCCCTTCCTGAACCTTATTTGGCATTGGAGGAATTACAACTCCCTCTCTTGATTGAACAGCATTGCCATAATCAATTTTTAACTGTGCTAAATCCTTTCCTGTAGATGCAAGTGCAGTAACTTTATCGTTTTTATATTTAAAGAGCGCGTTTAGATTATATTGGCCTAATTCTCTATTTACCACACCAATATCTTCTACAGGACCAACTGTCTTGCCACCAAACGGAAGAGCTGTAACTACATTTTTAATGCTGTTATATTGATCAGGATAACTCTCAGATGCTAACTCAAGACCAGTACCTAATGCACCGCCTACGTTAAGACCAATATATGCACCTACTTTTGCTCCAAATGGACCACCATATACACCACCAATCACAGCACCAGCTGTACTAAGCACACCTGCACCAATACCAGCTCCTTTAAGTGCATCATATTGATATGCAACATCTGCTATAATGAATGGCAATGCAGCTTTTAATAAGTATGGTGAAGCAACATTAACTCCAGCAATTTTAGCATGTACTGATTTACCTAAAACTTTTGTTACCCCTGCGCCTATTAACGCCAATCCACCTATATCACCAGCAGGATGAGTCTGTACTAGATTTGTAGGATAACTTTCAGATGCTAACTCAAGGCCAGTACCTAATGCACCACCTACGTTAAGACCGATATATGCTCCAGGTAAACCACCTAGTAAACCACCTAAAGTACCACCACCAACTGCACCAATACCAGCTCCTTTAAGCGCATCATATTGATATGCAACATCTGCTATAATGAATGGCAATGCAGCTTTTAATAAGTATGGTGAAGCAACATTAACTCCAGCAATTTTAGCATGTACTGATTTACCTAAAACTTTTGTTACCCCTGCGCCTATTAACGCCAATCCACCTACATCACCAGCAGGATGAGTCTGTACTAGATTTGTAATGTAATTATATTGATCAGGATAACTTTCAGATGCTAACTCAAGGCCAGTACCTAATATAACACCTGCATTAAGACCTACATAACCTACTATATATCCGCCTATTTCTGGGCCAATTAAACCGCCACCCCAAAATGCTCCACCAATCCCAGCACCAACTGTACCAAGTACGCCAGCACCAATAATCGCTCCTATTGTAGCGTTAAACTGATTCGCAACATCTAAAAGAACAAATGGCACTGCAAACGCAACAGCGTTTGAAGTAGTGACTCCATAGTTAGTGAATTTTTTACTTAAAGTTTTTGTTATTCCCGCTGTAGTAAGAGATAAAAGCGCTACATCACCAAATGGATGATTTACTGCAAGCTCCAATGCTTTATTTGCACCATAAGAAATTACCTCTGCATTATTAGAAGTTTGACCAGATGTAGTATTTCCAATTGTATGATCTTTTACAAATCCTATTAAACCAATTTCACTAGCAGTTTTTACTATATGGATACTAGCTAAAGCTTTACCAATTTTATATGGATTATAATACGCTCCAGCTATTTGAGGAACAAGCGTAAGAACAGCTTGAGTACCAGTTACTAATCCATTAGATTCGATATATTGATTTTCTATCGCCGCATTTAAAAGCATATTGGCACCAGAAAACCCTAAACTCATTACAGCATATGGTACGCCTCCAACTAAGCCTGCTACTACTGTACCAACAACAATTTCTACTCCATCAACAATTAATGAATTAAGCTGATAGCTTGACCCAATAGATTTAATCCCATTTTCTACAGCATGAGTTTGCAATGCAGAGCTTAAGACCGCTCCTGCTTTTGCAGCATTATTTCCGCTAACATAAGCAATTCCAAGTCCAGATACAAATTTTAAAGCATCATGCGAGTTTCGTGCGATTTGAGAATTCTCATATCCAAAAACGTAAGCTACGTCTTCAACCGTATCTGCAATTTGAGATGCCAACACACTTTTTTCCAAGTAACCTGGAGCTTTTTTAGCAAAATCTGCAGCTTTTTGATCTTTTAAGACAAGAGCATTTGCATCAGCTAAATTCTTTCTTGCATCTGCTGTATTTTTCTCTGCTGCCCCTCGACGTTCTAAAGCGCTATCATGAGCTGCCTTCTTTTTTATAGGACTTGGCAAATTTTGTCTCTTCAAGTTAGTTTCGATTAGTTGTACAGCATCAACTGCTGCAATAAGACCAGGAATATTCACAACTTGAGGAACAAAAGGAGCTTCAAGTTTAGCCTTAGTCGACTTAGCAAATGTCTCAACAGCAGCATATTGCGTATGCTGAATAATATCACTTGTTTCGATAGATGTTATAACTTTAGAAACCTCATTATTATCAACAACTTGCTCCTCTGTAGAACTATCAGAAGTGTCCTTAGGACCAGACCCTGATGTAGATGTATTAGAGCTACCTGTTTCTGAATCAGTAGAAGGAATACCCATTTTTTCTCGAATAGCAGTTACGATATCATCCTTTCCTTCTTCTTCAGCAATTGCTAAAAGATTT
>CAZEVK010000045.1:6454-8272 GCA_964515755.1 uncultured Rickettsia sp.
AATAGCAGTTACGATATCATCCTTTCCTTCTTCTTCAGCAATTGCTAAAAGATTTAAACTATCTACGCCATCTGCGCCATCTATTTTTAATGCTAATAAATCTTTAAGTGTACCTGCATCTTCAGCTTTATGGATTATCTTTGTGAATAATTCTTCGTCTGTTAATACCAAGCTCTTTAAACCACTAGCATCATAATTGCCTTTAACAACCAATGTTTCCAATAATCCTGCATCACTAACTACCTTCTCATATATTGCACTCACTATTTCTTTTACATCTCGGGTATTAGCAACATCAAATACTGTATTCCCTATATCATTCTTACATGTAAACATTGCTTTTAGTATTGCAACGTCATTCAATGACATTAACGCTTGCACTGACTCAACAATATCTGTCTCTATCGCAATATATAACGGTATAGTTGAGGTACTGTCTGTTGCTGATAAAATAACTTCTTGCAAACCTTCTACTCCTGCGCTCTCTTCCAAAATCTTTGCTATAACTTCACTCTTCTCCTCTAAAGCTGCAAAATGAAGAGCTGTTGACTCTTTGTCTTTTGGTTTTAGCAATGATTTTAATGCATTTCTATCTATTGCTAATTGTATAACTTCTTCGAATATTCCTGAATTTAAATCAGATAATACTAGGTTACGTAATGGTGAAATACCGTAATCATTATTTACAACTAATACATCCTCTAATATTGGTAAATAGCTTGCACTAAATAATTTCTCAAAAATAACCTTAATTATTTCTTTCGCATCGCTGTTCAAGGCTTGATTAAGCGCTGTATCTCCATTTACGCCTTTATCTGTCAATAAGGCTTTTAATAAACCACCGCTCTCTGCTGCATCTAAAATTACTTTAACAGAATCTATATCACCAGCTTCAACCGCTAAATGTAGCAAATTAGCGTCATTACCTGCTTGACGACCTAATAACTTCGCTTCCAATGCACCATCAGCTATAGCTTGATTTAGTTCATTTGATAATTTAGTACTTTCCATAACTTTCTCCATTAAATTATTATTAAAACAATATTATTAATATATACCTACGTTATTATTGTAAATTGCTAACTTATATTAATATACTTGTTATAATATACTGTCAACAGTTTTAATTTAAAATCCTTTAACATAACTTAATAATCCAAGCTCTAACTTCTATTTCTCACACTGCTTAGATCATATTACTTAT
Source organism: uncultured Rickettsia sp. (assembly GCA_964515755.1). Lineage (GTDB taxonomy): Bacteria > Pseudomonadota > Alphaproteobacteria > Rickettsiales > JABSSG01 > JAGVLN01. Next base: position 7,659 of record CAZEVK010000045.1, read on the forward strand.
TCCATGCTCCTGAATTTATCATTTCAGGAGCATATATATTTTTAATTAATTACCAAGTAAAAATGTCTTCAATCGCACTAACACCAACTGCACAAATACCTAAATCTGCATTATTAACATTTGTACCACCTGTCAGCGCACTATTTGTACAAAAATCATTTACATATCCTTGAAGACAATTAACATCATCAGCCTTATTTAAGTTCAAATCACTAAGAATACTTGCTTTTATAACTGATTTAACAGAATCCGTAGAATTAGAATCAACAGTATCTAAATACTTTTGAAAATTCTTTACTGATTTGGAAGTAATTGACTTAGTTTGATATGAACAAAACGACTTCAATGGAGTTTTAGTACATTGATTAGTCTTTGGATCTCCTAGTGAGTCAAAAGTGAATTTACCTATATCTAGCAATCCATTTATTTCTCCTATTTTAACAGTATGCGCACCTTTCTTATCTGGAGCTCCTAAATAGTTACTAGTACCATCAGCTAAATCTTGAGCAATACCAGCTTTAAGCTCTTGCGCTTTCTTAACAAACTTTACATGCTGTACTGCTTGCTGCGCCTTAATACCCAAATCCTTCATGTCTCCACTATATGTTGGACAT
>CAZEVK010000046.1:0-8201 GCA_964515755.1 uncultured Rickettsia sp.
TCTTTTTTTAAACTACTAACTTAAATCTGGCATCATTATAGGGGGGCAGGACAGATGATACCAACAGCATAATTAAATAGGGAAAGTGTTGACATGAAAATTTTAGGTATACATATATTATGTGGTTAATTTGTTTAATATAGTTAACCACATACTTACAGCAAAGTTTATAGTACCAAAAGTATATAAATTTCAAAACGTACATTCTATTGCAGAAATAATGGATGTTATTTATGAAAAATCAGTTAGGTGTATTTCAGTCCTATTTTGAATCTTGCTATGTTTTAGCAAAGTTATTATGCAAATATTAGTAATATCGATTTTATTAAAAGATTTATTAGGAACTAATTATCTTGAAACTCTTATTTGTAGTATGCTTTTAATGGTACTTTATTCTGCTTTTAGGGGGATTACATGTAATTATCATTACTGATATTTTTCAGCTTATCATAATAGCGATTGCAATTTGATGTCCCTCTGAAAAACCGTACTAGATAGTGACGCATTAAAGCGTTTAAAGTCTCTACTAAAACATTTTTTAGCTATATCTCTGCAGGTTGCTAAGTTAAACTTAATATGTTGTAAAGAATATTTTTCAATATACCTTGACAGGATTTAAAATTAAACATTACTATATATTTAGTAGTAATCTTAAGTTGAATTATTTATTTAGTTTTTAATATTACAGTCAAGTATATATCGTAAAACAATAGCAATAAAAATATTATAGGACTTTTAGATACAAGTTGATTTAACTCAAATAATGGTAAACTTTAAATAAAGCACCTATAAGGAATTAGCATGAAATAATGCTTTAAATACGAGTATAAAATATGAGCAAATCTACAGATAACTTTGAACAATTAGAATCTCGTCTTAATTACTTTGTAGAACAATTATCATTTGATCTTCTTGATTCAGAAGCGGAAGAAATATGAAAGAAGTAAAAAATCAAATTAAACAACTTAAACAATCAAGTAGTCAGGAAGAACATCAGTCTCAGGATGTACCAACTATAGAGAATAGTAATATGGTAAAACATATATCTAACGCTCAAGTTAGTAAGCAAGAAGGATTAAAAAATGAAAAACTTAATGAAGTTATAACTGTAGATTCTTTAAAGATATTTACGGAAGACTCTGTGCAATACAAATCAAGTAATGGTGCTATAAACTTAGCTAAGGAGTATAAGCTAGAGTATTGTCTTGATGATGAAAACGTTAAAGCTCTTGCTGAATATGAATACGCATTACTATCTGGTAAAACAGTAGAGCAATCGAGAACAGAGTTTACATTAATAAATGTTGCAGATTCTACTGTGATTTTAGGATGGTCTGAGGAAAACAGGGCTGCAAGAATAAGTCAGATAGAACAAGCTATTTCAGTAGGTACAACCAATCCTGTATTTTTTATCATAGCTGATGGTCTGCATATAGTTACTATAGGGTTATTACCAGATTTAAATACGGGTGTTATTCAGGTTGTTTATATGAATTCAGCCTATGGTAGAGGTAGCGAGGAATATATAGCAAGTAAAATGACCGGGCTTATATTTTTATCGGAATTATATACAATGGTTTGTCAAACTAATAATCCTCTTGATGTTTCTCGAAAGCTTCAAGCCCAAATATCACAAGTTTACCTTAATCCTACTCAACAATTAATTAATAATTGCGGTGTCATGACAGGGTTCAATATTGCGTCACTTGCAAAATATTGGAAAGATAAAGCAGGAGTAAACTTTGATTTTAATGAGCTTGGAAATTATATAAGAACATTGCCTCATAACATTTTAATAGCATCAGAAATACAGCAAAAGGAACAACAATTTGAGGCCTATGTGAGAAATAAATTTCAAGCTATAGAAAATTTGAGAGCTGTTGAAATACCAGGTGCAGAGCCGGGTATGAGATCTGATGTAGATGTAATAGTGACGGTAAATACTCTTACAGTAGGATCAATAAATCAAAAATATATAGGGCTCAAAGCGCAAAGTGAAGAAAGAATGAAGAGAACAACATCTGACTTTTCTTGTATAGAAAAACAAGCATTAGCTGATGTCTCTTACTTAAAAAGCATGATATTTGAAATGATTATTCGTAATAGAGAATTGACTAGAGAGAATATTGGCAGTCCATATACAGAAACAGAAATAAGGGCAGCTTATGATTTATTAGTGCTAGAAAATAATAAATTGGAGGCTTTTATGAAAGAAACAATTGGTAATGCTAAGGCTGCAACAGGAGAAGATTTAACAGTTTCAAGCGATTCAAGTGAGGAGGACTTAGGGAGCAGTAATAGTGCAAGTTATATTAGTAGTAATTTAGCAATAGTATTAAATGATCCAATTATAGCATTAAAACAAACATATAAAGATTTATATGCAAAAATCCAGAAATTTAATTCTGGTTGTTTTGGCTTAACTATGGAGAAAGTTTTAAATCAATTATCTGTAGAAAGTGAAGATGGAATACAGCCGTTAGCAAATACTATAAATTCTTGCTCTGATTTTAGTCAAAGTTTATTGCTACGTGATTTTAGCGGTATTGGATTATATACTTTAGCCTATCATATAGCTAATCTTTGGGCCCATGGTAAGATTTTGCAAAAATATCATGCTGTTGTTGTACTACCAGTAGAACAAATGCATAAATTAGGTCCAATGGTTCCAGAATATATAACTGATTTATTCAAGATCTGGGATATCAAATTTAACGACGACATAGTCAGTATTAAGAAAAAAGATATCCTAGTGATAGTAAGTGGTTTTTCAGATAGGTTGAGACTCTATACTGCTAAAGAAAATCAAGAGTTAGAAAAATCACTTAAAATAGGATGGTTAGCCTATGCAAGAGAATTTGATAATATTATTATCACTAATAGTCAAGAACCTACTGTTATAGACAATACATTAATCATCTCTTTAGAACCCTTTAACTTAGAGGTTGAACACTTAAAGGGTACATCGAAGGCTGTAAAATGTTATGTACCTGGAAAAGTAATAATCAAAGAAGCTGAGTTTGCTGTTCGGCATACATTTTCTGAAGCTAGAGCAGATTTTATAGGAGAAGTAAAAACAGTAAAAGAGTGGTGTGCACAAGCAGAAATAATGATGCAGTCTGGTAAGAAAATTGATAGGGCACTTGTCAAAGTAGATCATACTTATCCAACTCTTAATGCCCAGGAAGTTATAGAATTGATTTTAGGCATTCACCCTCATAATGCTATTCAAACATTAACTGATACCGCTAAATGGTTTTGTGCAGCAACAACTCCGCCTGCACCAAATATGAAAGATTTTGCTGCATATTGTGTTGCTAGCTATTTTATGGCTAGAAGGTTATCAGATAATTACGTCGATAATTTAGGTGAAATTGATGATGTTATACAAAAAGCTACCTTAAAGATGCCTGAAGGAGTTCAAATTATACTGCAAGAATTAAATACAGATTCTACATTTAGTCAATTAGATACTAAAAGTTTATTAACTCTGATGGGTGCCAAAAAACGTACTTTGGAACAAGAAAAAACAATTAAAAGAATGAGTAAAAGCGAGCTCAGTAAATATAAAGCATTAATTAAATTATTTGAAAAGCCGCTAGAGGAAATATCTGGGCAATTAAAAAGAATGCCGTACGGAGAGATTAGCGATAAGATAGGAATGGAAGTTACTGAACAAGTAACAATGGCCGTAAGGACTATATTAAAAGGGGAAGGTTTAGGTGGGCTACATTATTTAACTTTGGGTATTACTGCTGTTCTCATTGCAGAAACTTCAAGGTATCCAGTAAGTTTTTTAGTTACTTTGTGTATGCTTGATCTTATTCAACTTCATACCGAAGAAGAAAAAGCTGTATGGAAAGTTTTTTTTGCTCAAAATCATGGTAAAGCATCTACTCTTGAAGGTGGAGTGATGTTAGACATACTACAAACTATTGGAGGTATGCACCCTATGACACAGGGGAATTCATACTATCAAGTACGTGAATATTCTCCAAAACTTAAGCATGGGATGCATTGGGTTGATTTTAAATCCCACATTATTTTAATGAAATGGCTTTCGATATTAATAGAAAATGAACAAGATTTAAACCCTCATCTTACCGCAGAAATTACAATAAAGCCTGAAGGTAATACTAACATTGTTGATGATTTAAACAGCTGGTTTGGAATGAACGACATGGGAGCTCTTAACCCTTATGTTTTTGATCGATTCGTGCGTAAATTAGATACATTTGATTCTATGTTATTGGAAAAAAGAGAGCCTATTAGAAATATATTCCCAAATAATCAAGCAGACTTCGAAGATTTTTTTGAATCTAGTATGCAGTATCTTGGGATGATGAAAAGTAGATTACCTACACCGGTAGGTCATGTGATTGTTGATACTATAATCTTGCCAACCATTATTGGAAGATTAAGATTAGCATATAATCAAGAACCTGTGGACAAAGAAAGTATAAAAGAAATAACTAGATGTTATGCTGGTGTAGTTTCTAGAGATCCTTATTTTTATCAAGCTGAGTTTTTACTTGCATCTATAAAGCTCCATTGCGCTAGTAGTAAAGAATATAATGAAGAAGAATTTATAGAAATTTTTCAAATTATTACCCATGCAATTTTAAATATAGAAAAAGTAGGGATGGGTAAGGAGCTGTTGTATCATGATATGTTAAATCTTAGAGATGAATGTGCGGCAAAAATTAAATTAGAGTTAGAAAAAAGGTTTGACGTCGAAGTATTATTAATTAATGGTGAAGCAAGTATTTTATTTAGAGAAGAAAAATTTAAAGAAGCTCTTAATAAATATTTTGAAGCGCTACAGAAGTTGGAAGAATATAAAATATTTTTTCCTGAAGTTATTGGTGATTTATTAGAAAACATAGGTGATACATACTCTGCCTTGAATCAGCCTGGACTAGCCATAGAAAAATTTAAAGAATCTTTAGATGAGCATATGAGATATGGGCCAAATGATAGAGCTTTTTGTATTCCTAAAAAAATAGTTGAACAAAGTGGAAAATTAACTTGTGATAGAAATGAAGAGCTGAAACAAGAAATAAAATTTATACTTGATAGTTTTAAGGACAAAGTAGGAAATCATGATTTAAGATTAATACCAATTAAAAAGCTGCTTATTAGTATTTATTTGGTATTTCATGAATATGCAGAAGCAATTATTCTTTTTAAAGAAATAGGTAAAGAAAATCTCTCTAAAAAAGATAAAGAATTATGGGGGGGAGTTGAACAAAAGGCACAGAGTGCAGCCCAGGTTATTGATTCTTCAACAGTTGTAAGTTACTGCAATTTTATAGAGTATGATAATGTTGTACTCAATCATCCAATGGGTACCAAATTATTATCAGAAGCTTTTAAGATTGCAGGAGGTGCAGGAGTTAATCTACTTCTTGACCTTGGTCAAGATTCTAGTATAGCAAAGCAAATATTCTTGGCCGTGCAAGAACAAGGAGCTAATGCAGTTCTAAATAGGCTACTAGGATTAGATGTGGTATCTGAAGATCAGAATACGCAACAATCGGTATTATCTTCTGAGTATTATAGTCTCGATGATAAGGGAACAACAGCAGAGAGTTCTACGCAAGATCTAATTGTATATGGTGCTAGGCTTGACACAACTGAGCCATTGACAGATAGTAATAGTTACACTAGTGCAGATAGTAGAGCCAGCATTTTTGGTCATAAATTTTATAACACTTTCGGGTGGTATTTAAAACAAATAATATACCACAAAGAAATCAGCCAATTCAAGAAGATACTACAAAGAAATAATATAGACAAATCTATTGATATATTGCTAAAAGATAACCATCTCAATTTTAAGAAATCAGTACTATTAAAATTACATCCGGATAAAGGTGGCAACAATGAAGACTTTGCCTCTATACAAAACATCCAAGAAAAATTCAATACTCCGCTAGATATAAAAGGGCTCGTAGACGAAAAAATTCGAACTATTCAACCTGTTATTCATAAAGCAACGATAGGGTTTAAGGTATTAGATACGGTGGTTGACTCAGGCAGATTGATATATAAGCCTACATTACAAAATACTAAGAAAGCGGTTCTTGACTGTGCATATCTGTATAGCATGTATCAAGGTATAAATGGCGTGTCTGTAGTAATAAGCGGATCTGAGGCCATATATCAAATCTATCAAGGAGAATATACGCAAGCATTCCAGACTGTTGCGACTACAATAGCCTACACGGCATTACCTAGTATACTGGTATATACTGCAATACCTTACCTTGGCGTAACATATGGAACAGCCATAGCTATTTATACAGCTTACATTGCTATTGTTAATAGCTATTCATTTTACATAGAAAGGACCAGCGATGTTGAATCTATACTCAGATCAACTATGGCCTATAGAGATTTAACAAAAACCTTATCAGAGTCGCCATTACAGCAAATATATGATTTTGTTAGTATCACTAAAGGATATGAAGTTGAGCTTGATAGTATGGCTCTTGTAGCAGAAAAGGAGGCTTTAAAAAGCAAATTAGTAGAAGAAAAAGGAGAATTTGGTCAGAAGCTTTATAATTACATTTACGGATCCTTGATTGAAGAAAGATACAATTTATTAAACAAAGTAGAGTTAGGAGAAATCACTCAAGAAGTAGCTGAAAACCTAAAAGCGAAGCATATGAAGGTTACATTAGGGAATCAAAGCTATGAGCACTGTATGGAAATTAGACACATTGAGAATAATATTTCTAGAGGCAGGGATATTAGTGCAGAACATTATTATTGTTATGATGATAAACAAAAAATATTGGATTATGTTTTGATTGGAGATAATCATTTTGAAGTTGTTGAGAGATTATGATAAGTAATAATTTAGCTCTATAGAAAACTATTTAGTAAATATAATACGGCTTTGAAGTTTTTGATTATGATGAATATGCGCGTTTAGGTAGTTTAGCATTAGGAGTAAGAGATATTAACGACGGTAATATTAATGATATTCTTATCAGTGCTGGAGTTTAAAACATATTTTTATTGCCACACTTTACCTTGCCATTATAAATTCTATATCAATATCAACTTTCTGCCATATCTTATCACAAGTGAGTATAGGGTGATTGTTAAGCATTGCTAAAGCAATGCATGCTCTATCTCCTAAAGACAGACCATAATGTTTTGTTCTTTTAATTATTTTTGCTGTTATCAGTGCTTGTTCTTCGCAAAACTCTATAATTTTAATACCAGAAAGTTTTATTAGGCTTCTACAATCTTCTTCTGATAAATTTTGAACTTCAATACAGTATTTATATACTTCTGCAATATTCACACTGGAGATTATCGCATTTTTCATACGCTGCTTTATTATTTCATAACCTTTCTCTTTTGCAAACAGCATAATAAGAGCAGAGGAGTCAAATACTATTTTATTAGCCATTTTTTATTTCTCTTGCTTCTTCTATTTGGTATTCTTCACGTTTTTTGTTTATGAAATCATCTACTACTGAGTCTTGTCTATCATTTTTATTTTTTGTAAAGATTGCATGCATTTCATCTATTATTTGATTAGCACTAATTATTTTTACCTCATTTTCATAAATTTCTAAATTTACTTTATCACCAGGTTGTATATTAAGCATTTCTCTTATTCCTGATGGAATCAATACTCTGCCATGCTGGTCCATACTTGTTATTAATTTTTCCATAATTATAGCCTAAATATCTTTTTAATTAATTTATCATATATCATGATATGCTATTTAAGCAAAATATGCAATACCCTTATAAATATTTATAGTCTTAAAAATGGTCGTTTTTAAGATATGGTGTAATTTTTACCAAAATTTAATCAATTTTATTGAAATAGCATCTTAAAACTATATCTTGAAATATAGTCTATTAAAATATATCATTGTGATGAGTTTTAAGATGAAAAATAAGGAAAATATAAATGTTAATTGGTTATGCAAGAGTATCTACTCAAGAACAAAACTTAGATTTGCAATTAAATGCACTTGAAGAAATAAAATGTGAAAAAATATTTACAGAAAAAGCATCTGGTGCACAAAGAGATCGTCCTGAATTAAAATCTGCTCTCGAATATATGAGAGCAGGGGATGTATTAGTTGTTTGGAAATTAGATAGGCTTGCTCGTTCACTGTCAAGCCCCCAATATATGATCCAGTTTTAGGTTAGTGATAATGGTAATTATC
>CAZEVK010000047.1:0-7924 GCA_964515755.1 uncultured Rickettsia sp.
ATAATTACCATTATCACTAACCTAAAACTGGATCATATATTGGGGGCTTGACACTGAGATAAAGGATTTACGTATTCATGATTTACGAAGAACTCTTGGAAGCTGGCAAGCAGTTACCGGTGCAAGTAGCTATATCATCGGCAAATCCCTTGGACACAAAGACCCAAAATCAACAGCTGTTTATGCTAGATTGCATCTTGATCCTGTAAGGGAGTCAATTGAAAAAGCTACTGACGCAATGTTTTTGGAGCAAAGAGACGTAGTAAAATAGAATTTAGTATTTTACTACTATGTATTTTTATAATATACTACTATAATACCCTATATTGGGGATTATAGCAGTACAAAAACAAAGAGAAAGTGTAATACAAGTGCATTTAACAGAAAGCCAAGGAATGACATTACTTCGCGCCGCTATCAAAGATAGTAAGTATATCTTTACTATCGAAGATGCTATAAGAATGGCTAAAACTCAGGCTATTAGCTTGCTGCAATTAAATAAAATTCTATCAACTTTAACAGCTAAGAAATGGCTCTTTCGAGTACGTCGAGGGTTATATATAATAACGAATTCATTGCCAGGAGAGTTTAGGACTCCACCATTCGCTATCGCTACTAGTTTGGTACAGCCTTCAGCTATAAGCCATTGGTCAGCAATGCAGTTTCATGGACTTACCGAACAAATTCCTCAAATTATTACTGCTTCGACTCCTAAAAAGATAGTACTTCCATCAATGAGAAAGCCTATATATGACAATCTCACCACTAAACATGTTTGGGAAGTTGCTAATACTCAATATGAATATATTACTATAAAGCCCGAGCAATTTTTTGGTATCGACAATGTTTGGATAGATGAACGTTTTTGCGTACCAATTACTGACAAAGAGCGAACTTTGTTAGATTTGTTTGTTCATCCAAAAATGTTCGGTGGAATGGGAGAAGCACTTGGAGCATTAGAGGCATCTCTATCAAATATAGATATTACAAAGTTTATTGATTACGCGATTAAATTTAACAAAAAATCTGTCATCAAAAGAATTGGCTGGGCACTTGAATATTTTGGTGTTTCTGCTAAATATTTTTCTAAATTGTTAGAAGTGCCCGTTAAGTATTATTGTCCTCTTGATCCTTCAAAACAAACTTTAGGATTATGCGATAGTCGTTGGATGATTCAGAATAATTTAAAGGAAGATATAAAATGAAACCTTTACGTACAAAATTAGAAACAGAATGCAAAAGCAAGCAAGTTGATCTGCACGTGATTGAGAAAGATTATGCTCTAAGTTACATACTTGCAGGCATTGCTAAGCAACCTGAATTGGCAAATTCTTTGATATTTAAAGGTGGCACAGCTCTAAAAAAAATATTTTTTGGTGACTATCGTTTCTCTGAAGACCTAGACTTCTCAGTGATTAATGCACCAAAGGAAAAATTACTTGAAGCCGCTCTAAATGATGCGATTGATATATCTAAGAAATTATTAAACCAATATGGAGCATTTGACGTACAGTTAAAACGATACGCTGAACGAGCACCACATCCTCATGAACAAGAAGCATTTGTGGTAATGGTAAAGTTCCCTTGGCACCCAACAGCTCTTTGTAGAATCAAAGCTGAAATTACTCACGATGAGCCAGTTGTTCTGCCACCTATATATAAGCCAATTTTACATAATTACGAAGAAGAGCTGGATTGCGTTGTTGCCTGTTATAACATTGAAGAAGTGATTGCTGAAAAATTGCGCGCATTGTTACAAACTCATCGTAACTTAGTTGAACGCGGTTGGAATCGACCAAGAGCTCGAGATTATTATGACTTATGGTCTGTATTACGAAATTATAGCAAGCATATCGATAAGCAACGAGTGCTAGAAACACTACAGAAAAAATGTCAGCATCGTAATGTTACTTGGAATAATATAGACAATTTTTTCACTAGCGAACTAACGCAAGAAGCAAATAAACATTGGCAAGCAACTCTCGGCTTTTTTATTAAAGATTTACCTGAATGCAACTTAGTACTTGATGAAACAAGATCGTTGATAGAAGAGATGATTACTAAAAACTAAAGTCTTAGAATGAATTTTTCGTCTAGAAATTATTTTTAGCGTGTTTTGCCAAAATTCACTATGCTTTGTAAATAAAGATCAAATAGTTTATATAAAAACTAATAAGAATATGGAAAATTGTCAATAAAGCTACAAATTAAACAAACGTAACGCTCAATCACCACATTTTTAATGCACGCTCTCATTTTTTCCGGTAATAACCCCCTTCCCCATACCGCCAATTCTGCTTCTTCCCTAGTCAAACTACCATCATATTCCATAATCGCAGCTCGTTCTTCTAGCAAATATTCGTCAACATAGTCATTTTTAGGGTTTTTATCCGTTACAACGTTACAATCCAATTTCTTGGCTAGTTGCAACGTAACAGACAATCTTTTTAAATTATTTTGTAACAGCAAGGAAACATGACTAAAGCCATCTGTTTCAGCGGATTGTAACGTTGTAACTGATGAAATAGGTAAACTGGGGGTGTAGCGCGAAAAACTATCAGAAAATTGTTCAATCTCATATCCCTTAAGGACCTGATGACCAATTCGCAAAGTTTTACTCACAATTGCAAATTCTTTCAATAAATTGGCAAGAACTCGTTGATCAATCGGATTGCCATGTCTAAAAGTTGACCAAGGCTTTTCTTTATCATTGCAAAGTTCGGTAATTAGATCGCTAGAAAATATCTTATCGACATTTTTGCTCTCGAATATTTCCTTAATATCAGCCAGCAAAGTTACTCCATAAGTTTTGGGCTCCCCACTATTATAAGAAAGCGCCATGATGGCATTTATTGTTTTATCTTCCCATTCCTCACCAGCTAGTGATGCTATCGCTAATAACACTTCTCAATTATCCGCTGCTCTGTCGGAGATACAAATAAGTGATTTTGGTATAACTTTCTTTACAGCTTCGGTATGATCAATTGCAAACCGAACTAACTTACTTTTTATAAGATCAAAATTATAATCAGTACGATATAACCTCTCTGTTTTCTCATGAGTAAGTTTACGCTTTAACGGAATTACTATCGATCGGTCATGAAGTGTATCTGGCAACTTACCAATCAACGCAATAGCTTTAGCTTCCCAGGTGTTAAAGGCTTTTGGTATATGTTCATCACCAATAGTTCTAAGCACAAAGGCTGTTGATCTAGTATGACTAGAATTCAGTATGCCCCGCAAATCATCCGACTGTTTGATAAAAGTGTCAGCCTCATCAATCAGCAACGTTGGCTTATATTCTTCAATGGCTCTGAATAAAGCAGCCGGAGTTATATTTGAGGTAGATAACGGTCTTTTGACTAAGAGATTTAGTAATGAAAGAATCTTAGTTTTACCGCAACGTTTCTCAAGAGAACTAATTGCAAGAATCGGTGCAGTGTTTGCTGCATCAATACACCAAGAAAAACAAACCCATAACGCCATAGCTATGTCAGAATGTTCAGGTAATACGGCAAACCTATTAAATACATCGGTTAGTTCGGTAAGCAATTCACCAAGGTCAATAGGTTCGTTCCATGGTTTTGGTTCTTTAAATAATATCAGTCCATTTTGCGCTGATGCGGAAGCATTTGTCTTCACTCTACTTTCTTTTACCAAGCCATCTAGAGTTTTAATTTGGATACCGAGTTCTTTTGCCGTTTGTTTGCGTAAACGGTCATAAACAATTTTTGGCATCTGAGCCAACTTTGCGATAATCTCAATATCGGTTTTAGTATAATGATGAGACTCTTCCAATTCGATAACATCACCATGCATATTTATAGAATTCATATCATTTTTCCGTGTTTATGAGCTTTAAAAGCATCGTGTTTTATTTGGAACTACTCCTAAATCATCTCATATGATGATCAACAAAGGGCTTATTAGCAAATAAAAATTACAATTATCAAGAGAAAGGTAGCGGCCATTTTCAACTCATTTTTGATCTAGATTTACCTAGTTTTACCAAGTGCTATTTGATTATATAATTGCTGTTGAATTACTGTTGCAAAAATATCACGGAATATTGCAGTTATCAGAACGAACTAGATAAAAAACATTTAAATTTTCTAATTTAGAGATTTTTTTACTTCCATAATGCACTCAATCATCACTAATAATTTTGATAATTTTCAAATTCATCTTACAAAACATTGGCAACAATAACTAACTTTTATCATTTCTGATTTGTAAAAAATCATATATTAAACATATCAATAGAATTGGCTAAATTTATCAAAAATAAGCTCTCAAATTTAAAATCTGGAGTAACTATACGTACAAGTACGTACGGTTATAAGGTAAGTTAAAGGTTGGTTACAAAAATTTATACGTACGTGTACGTACAAAACTGCAATGAGTTGTAAGTACATGTACGGTACACTAGCAAGCGCAAATTAAGCCTATCTTACAGCAAATGTACCATAGGGTGCGTATGGTGTGATAAGATTTTAGCATAAAATCTCTTTCCATGAGGGGCGTAGCCATAAGATTTTTTAGAAGGTAATCTTGTGTTTTTATTTGCGTAATAAATTTCAAATTTATCGAAAGCGGTAATGGTGATTGAGGTATTAGTTGCTCAATTTAATTATTGGGCAATTATTACTTTTAAATAAAGCAAGAAAAATCCGTAGATAAAAACTGTCCTGCTCCCTTATAATAGTGCCATATTTTTCCTTACTATTGTTGCTAAAAACCACAATCCCATTATCAAAGCATTTTGTCTTAATCTTAAGACAAGATCTAAGCCTAATATGGTTATTGTTGGTGCTGCTATGAGAAAATTGATGCATATTATCTTTGCAATCTTAAAGAATAAAACCGTTTTTAACCCCAACCTGGTTTGAACAATTGCATTATATTATCATTTATATCCTCAGCATACAACTCTGGTATCCTAACAAAGAACTCGGTTGGCTGTTCTTGTACATCTCTTGTTAGATAATCAAATATTCTAAGTAATACATGTACTATCTAGGCTGTAACTATAAATGTTCGACTGGCTTTTTTACTTTTGATGGAGAGAATTTAATGATTTTGCTAAAAAACTTTCAAATCTTAATACTTTTTTAACTTTTATATGTTAAATCATGCAAATAATAATTTTTTAAGACTGGAATCATAAAGAGTAAAAAAATATTTATATTTTGTGTTTACAGATATGAAAATTTTTTAAGCAATTAATTAATGTTGCGATTATATTTAACTTATAAAGCTTGTGGTTGTGTTTATTGTAGTTATAGGTTTAGTTACTTTGAATACTACAAAACAGGTTTTGTACTATGTTTTTTCCTTGGTTTGGATAAACAATCTAGAGAATTTACATAGTGAATCAGGCTGCTTTCTTAATTTTGTAAGTAGCTCAATATTAACTTAATAGAAGAGGGTGCCATGACTATAACAAAAGAACTTCCCAGCGATCTTAACTCAATAACATTATGCTCTGCAAATACTTACAAGAGTGTTTTTGTGGCAACATTTACATCTACAGCTGTGTGCAACTCCTATGCCCAAACCCCAGTCTTAGGAGCTCCTTCAGCGGTGGCTTATAGTAACTGTTCTTCGGCTTCTTATTGCATGTCATTTAATAGCCCACTTGCAGGGTCTCTTAAGGGATTTAGCCTTACTGCTGTTACTGCACAGCAATTTTATGCGGCTACACTTGAATTTCCAACAGCAGAGGAATGTGTGAACGCTCAGACACAAGGAGATTTTTATTGTGTCTATGGCACTAAAGTTTGTAATGATTCTTCTCTTATTGTGACTGGCTGTAGTTCTGGTTTTGGCAGCTCATTTTCTATTCCTGCAGGAGACATTCTAACTTTTGATTTTTTGCCGTTTTCATAAAAAAAAGGCAATAATAATGGCTCTGTTTTTTATAGAGCCATTATTTATTGTAAACACAAAAAATTAGTAATTAATCTATTTAGTCATTCCGCAATATAATTTTATATCCCTATTTTAACAAATAATCCTATCTGGCAACACTCTTATTAAGGAATGCCTAAAAGTTTAGTTTTATTTCATAATACTATTCAAACTCCTTGTGCATTTTAGGTATCAAATAGCGATGAATGTGAAAATATATCTTGCTTCAAAAAAAAGGGATATGAATGATTTCAGTTAAGACCATTTTGTCACAGCTATTGTGACTTCAATTTGCTATAAATGTAGGGAGGTATGAGAAGAAAGCAAAGGATTCCAGGTTTAGAATGATACCATAGTTTAATGAATGTTACAGGTAGAAGGTAGTATTGCGAGATAAATATCGTGCTTATAAAAACAATGAAAAATAAGTAAAAAACTTTCAAATCTTAACTATTTTTTAACTATTTAAGAGTAGACAATGATTTTAAGATGAAAAATTAGGAAAGTATAATATGCGCTCAAAGAAAAAAATAAACATGATCCATTAAAAGAATAAGTCTAAAGATGCAAGAGTAGAACAGTAAGAGATACAAGTGCTAGTGCAGAGGTTACAGCAGGAGCTGGTGGTTGGTTATTCATCAGGTAAAGGTAGTTTTGTAAGAAATCTTGAAAAGAGCAGGATGCATGGTGAAAAAAGAAGATAAAGATGGAGTGTAAATATAAAATGGTATTAACAAGGTCGAGATACAAGAAGCAGTTGATGGCAATATTGAACTACCATAAAGCTGCCAAACTCTATATGTGGTTTAATAGTTCAATATGAAAGTTGGTAATGGTTACCAAAATTAGTTACGTGGTTATGACTGAATGTTACCTTAATGAGCAAAGTAATAACGTGATATTAATTTTAAATTAAGAGGCTGTAAAATGTCAAAAATACGAACCGAACCTAAAATAGATCCTTTTATCACGGTTGAGCAATTTGTTGAGTTATGTCAGCAATCTACGGATGAAAAGGATAAATTTCAAGAAGTTAACAATGTATTAAAAAAAATGACCCAACAAGAAGCTGAGTCAATAATTCATGTTAATAATAATAAAGTATTTTGCATTGCTGCAAGTCATGGTCATGTTGAAGCAATGCAATTACTTTTAGAACTTACTCCTGATCCGGAGCAACATAATGAAATGATTCATACTGATTATGATTTGGCATTTTGTGAAGCTGCAGAAAATGGTCATATTGAAGTAATGACATTACTGCTAGAACTTACTCCTGATCCGAAGCAACGTAGTAAAATGATTCATGGTCATGATAATTTGGCATTTAAAGGAGCTGCAAAAAATGGTTACATTGAAGTAATGAAATTATTGCTAGAACTTACTCCTAATCCGGAGCAACGTAATGAAATGATTCACGGTCATAATGATGATTTGGTATTTTGTGGAGCTGCAGAAAATGGTCATATTGAAGTAATGAAGTTACTGCTAGAACTTACTCCTGATCCAGAGCAACGTCATAAAATGATTCATGCGGAGGAGGAGGAGCATGGTAAAATGACTATTGCTTATAGAGGAGCTTCGGCATTTAAAGGGGCTGCAAAAAATGGTTACATTGAAGTAATGAAGTTAATGCTAGAACTTACTCCTGATCCAGAGCAACGTCATAAAATGATTCACGGTCATGATGATTCGGCATTTAAAGGGGCTGCAAGTCAAGGTCGCATTGAAGCAATGAAATTACTGCTAGAACTTACTCCTAATCCAGAGCAACGTCATAAAATGATCCATGATTCTAGAGATTGGTATTCTGTAGATTTGGCGTTTCGTGGAGCCGCAGAAAATGGTCATATTGAAGTAATGAAATTACTGCTAGAACTTACTCCTGATCCGAAGCAACGTAGTAAAATGATTCATGGGGAGGAGTCTCATTCTTATAGAGACTTGGCATTTCATGGAGCTGCAAAAAATGGTCATATTGAAGTAATGAAGTTACTGCTAGAACTTACTCCTG
>CAZEVK010000048.1:0-7842 GCA_964515755.1 uncultured Rickettsia sp.
AATGGTTAAATTATAAATGTCACTGGGTTATCGATGCGGATATCAAATCATATTTTGATAAGATACCACACGATAAATTAATAAAGTCTGTAATGGTCAAAATCATAGATAAAGGAATTATAAAATTACTAAATCTATGGTTAAAAGCTGGTGTAATGGAAGAAATGCAAACCAGGAAGGAAACTACTGGAACACCACAAGGTGGAGTAATATCACCCTTGTTGTCAAACATCTACCTACACTGGTTAGACTATACGTGGGAGAAATCTGGTTTTAATAAAAGACAGCATGACGCCCACATAGTGAGATATGCAGATGATTTTGTAATCTTATGCAGAGAGAATCCTCAGAAATATTTAGAGTATGCTAAAATGACTTTAGATAAACTAGGATTAGAACTGAATGCTACAAAGACTAAGATAGTAAATGCAACCATGGAAGAGTTTAATTTTCTTGGGCATGAGTTTAAAGTACAAACTTCTAAAAGAAGTGGAAAACTTAAAACTTATTATTATCCGTCTAGAAAAGCAATGAGTTCTGTTAAGAAGAAGATTCGAGAGGTAGTGCGAACAGCACAACACTGGAGTCTACCAAATCTAATAAAAGAAAGGGTAAATCCACTTTTAACCGGATGGGGAAATTACTTTAAAACAGGAAACTCCAGATTACACTTCAAAAGTATAACGAACTATGCTACTTATACCTTAACAATTATGCTGCGGAAGAAACATAAGAAACGAGGTAAAGGATGGAGAGACCATCCGCCTAGTTGGTATCATGACTACCATAAACTAGTTAACCTTAATAATATGGTGGTGGTAGATGATACAAATAAAAGGTATTCTCGACTTAAGTAGTTGTAAAGCGGCGGGAAGAATAACAATAGGAAAGCCGTATGCGGGAAAACTGCACGTACGGTTTGACGAGGGGTCTCTGAGGAGATAAATTCAAATCAGCGACCTACTCTACAGTCTTTTTTACCTTTAGCAAGAGGGTGTAGTTTATATACTACTGATTTTAATTGATCATTTGAAACATGAGTGTAAATTTGTGTTGTCCCAATATCCTTATGGCCTAAGAGTTCTTGAATAACTCTTAAATCTGCCCCATGATTTAGCAAATGAGTTGCAAATGAATGACGAATTTTATGCGGTGATAATTTGCTTGGATCAATATTACTATCGATAGCAATTTTTTTTAGTAACTTACCAAAATATTGGCGAGTTATATGACCTTCTTTAGCAATTTTTGAAGGGAATAGCCATTTTTCATTTTTTTCATTGGTGAATTCTGATAGATTTTTCAAATATTTTTGTATAGCTTCGATAGCTTTATTGTGAATAACCACTAATCTTTCTTTTTCTCCTTTTCCATTTACAATAATGTAAGGTTTTAGGTGAATATCATTATTTTTAGTTTGAATATCAGAGATTTTAAGCGATACTAACTCTGAAACTCTCATTCCTGAAGCATATAATACTTCAAGTAAAGCAGTTAATCTAAGCCCTTCTGGGGAAGAGTCTTGGTAAGATGTTTCAATCAGGTTATTTACTTCCTGTTCATTTAAAACTCCAGGTAAGGTTTTACTAGTTTTAGGTAGATCGATGTTTAGTGATGGGTTATCTTTTATAATATTTTCAGCAAATAAAAATTGAAAAAATTGTCTTAGAGCTGAAATTCTACGAGCTATAGTTTTAGTATCAAATTTTTGTTTAGACAAATAAATAATATACTCTCTGATATCTTGAGTTTTAACTTCAATAATATTTTTTTTGGATTTTTGGCAATATAATAGGAAGTCATCAAGATCATTTTTATAAGAAACACGTGTATTATTTGCAGCATTTCTTTCGACGGTCATCATTTCCATAAAAGATTCTATGTATGATGAGCTTTTGATCATATTATTTTATTTCAGGGTATCTTGGATGTGTCTGATAATGCATAATATGCTTAGCCAAATCTGGATTGTCTGAATTTGCTTCTATTGTTGAACAATAAATACCTTTCTCAAATCCACCTTTAATAGAATATTTTTTTTGCCGAGTTTTATCAATTTGTTCTTGAGTTATTCCTGTGGCGTTAGCAAGAGCACTAATTACTTCAAGTACATCGGCAATCTCTTCGCAGAGTTCTTCTACCGTATTTGCTTCACTCATTACTTCATTAGCTTCTTCAATAAGCTTTTCTTTCAATCTTACTATTTTTTCTTGATTATCCATAATTCGATCGTGAACAATTATGCCCAAGTTACGCATAATATCAGGGGCCTTATCACGAATTAGTTTATCAAATTTGAAACGTCGTAATGTCATAACTTTACTTTTTTGGAGGCCGGGGCCGGAATCGAACCGGCGTATAGAGGATTTGCAGTCCGCTGCATTACCACTTTGCTACCCGGCCGACTAGCCATTATTATTAACTCGGTCTTTATAATTTTTCAAGAATTATATTAATTTTAATCATCATAAATAAGACATAGGTATAAATAATTTACAAGTGGTGCCTTAGCTGATAATATAATAAAAAAATTAAATATTTTTGAGGTTTATAGACTGTTATGAAAAAGATTTTGGTAAAAACTTTGGTTATTATGTCCATTACTACATGTAACTCTATAGCTCAAACTATTGAAGAATCTTTAGCAATTGCTTATGAAAGCAATAATATGTTAAAATCAAAAAGAGAAGAGCTTAAGGCAGTTGATGAAAATATTATGACTGCATTTTCAAATTTTTTACCTACTCTTGGAATTGCAAGAAATGTTCAAGATCAAGAAACAAAAGGTTACAATCCCAATCCATATAGTAGTACTTCTACACAGAAAATTACTCAAAAATCGACTCTTGGGACAAACTCTCTACAGTTGAGACAGAATGTGTTTAATAGTGGCGGTGATATGGCTGGCCTTCTGAAAGCCAAGCGTCAGATAGAACAACAACGTGCTACTTTGATTTATTATGAGCAAGAGGTATTGCTAAATACCATTAAAGTTTATTTAGGTGTTGCTCAGGCACAAATGCAGCTTGATATATATGAGAAAAAAGTTGTTACTCTTAAAAAATATCTTGAAGCAGAAGAGGCTAGGTACAAAGCTGGTGAAAAAACTAAAACAGATGTGGCTCAAGCTAGATCTTATTTTTCTAATGCGGTTGCTGCTAGAATTAAAGCTTTTGGAGATTTGAATTCTGCGAAGTCTAACTTTTTTTCAATAGTTGGCGTTGAACCTCAAAACATAGCTTTACCTAAGGGCGGAGTTTCGATTCCTCAAAATCTTGATGATGCCATAGCTATAGCAGTCAAAAAAAATACTTCTTTACTTGCCGCTGAGTCTAAGCATACGGCTGCTGATGCTAATATTCATGTCCAAAGAGCCTCTTTATTACCTTCAGCTACTTTAGGTTATTCATGGCAAGATTATAGCAATTCTAATAATGGAAGTTCTTCTAATGCTACAACCCTTACTCTTAATGTTCCGCTTTTTGCAAGTGCCAATTGGTCGCAATTAAGAGCTGCAAAAAGAACTGCTCAACAATTGAAATATGAATTGTTAAACAATAAGCAATCAGTGATTGATCAAGCTGTAGTTGCATGGCAAAATTATGAAACTAGTAGAGCAGCAATTAATGCTCAGGAGGATGCAGTAGAATCTGCTTTGGTAGCATATAATGGTATGAAAGAGGAAGAAAAAGCTGGTACACGCTCTACAGTTGACGTAATTGTTGCTCAGAACAATTATTTTGATACTGATATAAATTTGGTTACTGCTAAAACAAATGATATACAAAATCGTTATGCTTTAAAGTCTGCTGTTGGTGAACTAACTGCTAAAGATCTTAATTTAAAAGTTCCTTTATATGATCCACTAAAGAATTACAATAAGATCAGATGGGAATTAATAGGTTCTTTCTAATAGCTTAGAAGTATGTCAAATAATAAAATGCAAGCTCAGTCTATAGACGATATCCTTGATAATATCCGTAGCGCGATTCAAAATAAGCAACCGCTCCCCGATCAATTAATCTCGAGCGGTTACGGAGAATATGATTTATTGGAATTAACAAATGTAGTTCAAGATGATGGCACAGTATTGAAAGTAAAAAAAGATAATAATATTTCTGATCATCAAGAAATTAAGTTGTCTAACAAAATATTATCTGATACTCTAATAAGTGAGAAGTTACTCTCTGATGAGGTGATGATTGAGTCTTCAAAATATATTTCAGATTTTGTTGATAAATTACTTCATGCAAAATTGTTTAATGAACAAGAGTCAACAGCCCAACTGCGTAAGTTAGCTGTTGAAGTTGTTAAGCCTTATATGCAGGATTGGCTAAATGAAAATTTACCGCTAATAGTTAGAGAGGTTCTTGAAAGAGAAATTAAAAATTTAATTAATACAATTAAATTAAATTAACTAAATATAATGAGGATAATTATGAAAACTTTAGTAAAAATTGCTTTAGCTCTATTATTTGTTGCAAATTTTGCACAAGCAGATGATATGAGTAAAACAACAACTACAACTACTACTAATACTATGACAGGTAATACTGATGCTATGGTGACAAAAAAAGCTACTACAACAGATAATTCTGCTACCACTACTGCTGATGAAGATGCTGCAATGAATAATACAACTGTAGCACAATAATTAGTTGTAATTGTTTAATATTGGCGGAGTAGGCTTCAAATCTTATAGATTTAGAAATGAAAAAAGTACCAAATATACTCTTGGTTTTGACTTTCTTGACGCTTCTAAATCAAACTTATGTAAGCGCTGAAAATTCTCCGCCAGCACTGCCTTTTTTTCCAAATCCAGCTCCTTCAATAATACCATCAACAAAATACATTGTAGTTATTAAAAAACCTGAAATAGACTCAGGATCGAGTCAAAAAACGGCTGTGGTGGCTAAAGACAAAGAAGATACTCAAGAAAAGCATAATATAAATGTAATTTTTTTGGAATCTGTTTTATTTCACTCAAATAGTACTAAAGAACCTTTTAAGTATATTGGTTCTAATCAAGATACGTTAAATTTATGGAACCCAAAATTATATAATATTATCAATTCTACCCCTGGGTTAGGTGGTAGTAAGAGAGATGATATTATTAAATTTCTTCAAACTAATTTTAAAACTGAATATTTATCAAGCGAGTTTTTTAATAAGAAAAATTCTCATCTAGCAAAACCAATTTATATGTCAGAAGTAGTGCGCTGGGCGTTTGATGCTGTAGCTGTTGGAGATATAAATACTATAAGGGTTTTGTTAGATAATTATGATTTTCTTCTAACTATCAAAAATAATGATGGTTATGGTTTATTATCATATTCGATTTTACATGGCCGTAATGATATTGCATACATGTTAGTATATAAAGGAGCTAATTTGAATGAAGAAAATAAATATATGGCCAATCCAATGAGTATAGGGGCACGTACTAATAATATTGAAGCTATAAAATTGCTTCTGGACAATGGTTGTAAAGTTAATCACCAGGATGCTTTTGGTAAAACTCCCCTTGATTATGCATTAATGAACAATAATCAAGAAATGTATAACTATCTAATAAAATTCAATTAGTAACTCAAGATACTAACTAAGTTTAGTTTACTAGGGTCATAAAAAGAAGTAATAATTATATTGCCTTTTTCTATATTACTTACTACGCCTATAGGCAGGCCATACGGAAAAAGCATTCCATCTCCGGATGTTAGTACTAAGTCTCCCATTGCAATTTTTGTACTTTTTGAAAGATAATGTGCTAATAAATTATTATTATTACCTACCACAATCCCATGTTCTTTAGTGCGTGGGAAAAACACAGGAATTTTTGACGATGTGTCCGTAAGTAGTAAAACTCTTGAAACTTCTGTACCAACATTTACAATTCTGCCAATCACTCCGTCACCATTGACTACAACTTGGCCAGTTTTAATATGCTGCTTTTTTCCAGCTAAAATTACAGCTGTATTGAAATAGCCACTTTCAAATTGGCTAACAATTCTGGTTGTTGCAATTTTTGTTACCTTAGGTAGAGTTACATTATTGAGTTTACGTAACTCTTCGTTTTCAAAGAGTAATTGTTGAAATGTTAAAATACTGTCTTTGAGTAGCTGATTCTCTAATTTAAGTTCTTTATATTCTGTATGCAGATTGATGAATTCAGAAATGGTAGTAGACCAGGTCACATCTATTCCATTTGTAAGCTTAGAGGAAAAACTCATTATAGACTTGGCACTACCTAATAATGACATTTCTATTGAATTGATCAGTTTGTTATTATTGTTATATATAAGTAAAATTCCAACCAAAACTAAAATGATGGCTAGCCATTGTTTGAGGATTTTCTTTAAAATAAGTAAAGCTTTCAATATCTAAACCACAAAATCTACTCTTGCTTAAATAATACATGCTTAAATTTTGACATATTGTCTAATACCGCGCCACAACCAAGTGCTACGCAAGATAACGCTTCCTCTGCTATCACCACAGGTAGCTGTGTAGCTTCACTAAGAACCTTATCTAAATTGTTTAATAATGCACCACCTCCAGTTAGTACAATTCCTTTATCTGCAATATCTGAAGATAATTCAGGGGGGGTACACTCTAAAGCAATGCGTACAGCATCAATAATTTGGTTAACTGGATCAGCTAAACTTTCTGCAATCTGATACTCAGTAAGCATTATTTCTTTTGGTAGTCCATTTAGAAGGTCACGCCCTCTAATTTCCATAGTGCGTCCTTTACCGTTAGGAATAGAGGCACTACCAATTTCTTTTTTAATTTTTTCAGCAGTTGATTCACCAATTAATAAATTATGACTTCGTCTAATATAAGAAATAATAGCTTCATCCATTTTATCGCCACCAACTCTCACAGAGCGTGCATAAACTATTCCTCCTAGAGATAAAACACCAACTTCAGTAGTACCACCGCCAATATCAACAATTAATGATCCTGTTGGTTCTGTTACAGGCAAGCCTGCACCAATTGCAGCTGCCATTGGTTCTTCGATCAAAAATACTTCTCTTGCTCCTGCACTTTCTGCTGCTTCTTGAATCGCTCTTCTTTCAACAGGAGTAGATCCGGAAGGCACGCAGACTACAATTAACGGACCAGTAAAAGTTCGGCGATTATGCACAGTGCGAATAAAGTGTTTAATCATTTCTTCTGATCCCTTGAAATCCGCAATAACTCCATCTTTTAGTGGCCTTATAGCCATTATATCAGCTGGAGTTCTTCCTAACATAACCTTTGCTTCATGACCAAAAGCATATGGCTTAAAAGTGCCATTAGAGCGTACCATTGCAACTACGGAAGGCTCATTTAATACTACACCTCTACCTTTTACATAAACTAGAGTATTTGCAGTGCCTAGATCGATTGCCATGTCGGAAGATAAAAATCCAAGAAGTTTTATAAGCATAAATTACCCTAAATTATAAAATACTAATAATATTATTATGCAGAGATTATATTATTTGTCATATAATAATGCAAGGTACATGATTTAATATTGCAAGGTATATATGGATTTTTTATCTCTTTTTTTTATTTATTGTTTAATATGGTGGGTAGTATTTTTTGTTACTTTACCAATTGGTATAAAAATAGAAGCTAAAAAAGAACTTGGTCATGCTGATAGTGCACCCAAAAACCCATATTTATGGAGAAAAATTTTTCTTACCTCATTTATTACTTTGATGATTACTATCGCTATTGCTTACTCTGTAAAGCATGGTTATATTGTTGGAACATTTGATGAATTTATAAATAAATTATGACCGTTATAACTAGATTTGCTCCATCTCCAACTGGATATTTACATATTGGTAG
>CAZEVK010000049.1:0-3057 GCA_964515755.1 uncultured Rickettsia sp.
ATCGTACCTATGTTACAATGAGGCTTCGTCCTATTAAATTTCTCTTTGCCCATAATAAATTCTCATCCAAAAAAATTAAACCAATCAACAAAAATTACCACTCAACTGGAGCGGGTGATGGGAATCGAACCCACACTACCAGCTTGGAAGGCTGGGACTCTACCGTTGAGCTACACCCGCATACTTAAAGGATCAAACCCATCCTCTAAATGGTGGAGGGGGTAGGATTCGAACCTACGTACGTATACACGGGCAGATTTACAGTCTGCTGCCTTTAACCACTCGACCACCCCTCCCTGTCAAGTTATGCATACCCAAAATTATTCTTGGCTATTCAAGCCACACACATATTTTGTATCTATAAGATACGATAGAGCGTTACTTTTTAATACAATTATGTCATTATGTCAATCACTGAAACATAACTTTTTTATAAATAGCAAAATTAACAATAGCAAATTATGAATAAAATCTCACAAACACTATGGATATACGGCAAACACACAGTAATTGCGGCATTACACAATAAAAATAGAAAACACTATAAATTACTTATTACTAAACAAGTTCAAACCGAGCTCAAATCAATGCTTGAAGGTATAGTAAATATAAAAATTCAGGTAGTTCTAACACAACAAATAGAGCAATTGCTACCAAAAAACTCTCTTCATCAAGGCATAGCATTAGAAACATCAACAATAATAATTGATGGTATAGAAAATTTTAAATTAGATTATAATAAGCCGAATATTTGCTTGGTGGCGCTTGATCAAGTGACCGATCAGCATAATATAGGATCAATAATTAGGTCCGCTGCTGCTTTTGATATAAACGGCGTAATAACTCTAGCAGACAATACTTCTGCAGAGACCAGCCATATTGCAAAATCTGCTAGCGGTGGCTTAGAAATTATTCCTCTAATAAAAGTAGTAAATCTTGTAAATACAATAAAATATCTTCAAAATAAAGGATTTTGGTCGATAGGATTAGATGGCTATGCTAAAGAGTATCTACATCAAATGAAGCTTCCAAATAAGACACTATTTATTGTAGGCTCTGAGCATAATGGTATACGTAGGTTAACTAAAGAAAAATGCGACCTACTCGCAAAAATTAAAATATCTACAAATACTGAAAGCCTTAATGTTTCAGTTGCCGCAGCTATCGCCATGCAAACGTATTATCAAGAATATCCAAATATAAATCCTAACGATATTTAAATAAAGAGCTACCATTCTTCTTTAACCAATTCCTAAATATTTTGTAATCTGGACATAAGCTATCTACTAAATTCCAAAATTTTTTGCTATGGTCATGAATCAATAAATGACAATATTCATGTACAATTACATAATGCAATATATTAATAGGAGCGAATACTAACCTAAAAGAGAAAGAAATATTACCTTCTTTACTACAACTTCCCCATCGACTAATTGTATCCCTTATAGATATTTTTTTTGCCTGAACCCCAAGCCTTACTGCAATTATGTCAGAATAAAATCTAATTTCTTGTAGTAATATTTGTGTAAGTAACTTTTTAACCTTAATGCTTATATGTCTTTCAAAACCAGACACTATAAGCATATCCCCTTTTAAACTTGTCATTTCTCCAAGCTGAGCATTATGATTAATTACGTATTCTTTACCTAAAACCGGAATAACAGCGCCAGAAACAAGAAAAACATAATCTTGCTTGTATGTATTAAACTTATCAAAAATCCATTTTATTTTTTTTTGAGCAAACTTAACTGCAAGATGAAATTGTGAAGTATGAGAAAGAACTAATTCAACTTCCTGATTATGATTAATTCCAAGTTTAATATTTTTCAAACGAGGATTAACTCGTACTAATACTGGTATTTCTTGTCCATCTTTTTCTAAAATAATATTATTCATTTTTAGACAATTTCGGAAAACTAGAAAATATTTTTGCTTGGACGATAGTAAACTTTATTCATTCCAACAGAAGAAATAAACTGGTTAGTTTTAGGATTGCGCACTAACTGTGCTGCACGCTTTCTAACAGTGAAAGCACCAAAACCTCTAATTTCTATTCTTTTTCTATTAACTAAAGATGTAGTAAGAAAATTTATAATGACATCAATAATAGCTTGTGATTGTTTAATTGATAGCTGTGTATTTTTTACAGCCAATAAGCTAATTAGTTGTTTCTTAGTAGTCATCTAAATACCAATTGATTTTGGGTAGATTTTGCAAGATTAGTAGCATAGTCCAAAATGGTATCGATCTTACTCAGTGGGCCAACAAATTTTTCGTATATTTTCTCTTCTTTGTACGAAGTAATATCTTTAATTGGCAGGTCTTTAGACATATTTTTATTTGCTATAAGCCAATTTACAGCTTCATCTTCATCCCCTATTGCATCAATTAGTTTATTTTCTAAAGCTTGACGACCTGTAAAAACTCTACCATCTGCAAGCTTTAAGACTTGATCTCTTGGGATTTTCCTTCGCTCACTAACAATATCAACAAAAAAATTATAATTATCTGTTATTAAATCCATAATCACTTCTTTAACCTCGTCAGTCATTTTATGATTGAATAATGGCTCAGATTTTAATTTACCAGACTTTAGAACAATAAAATCTACTCCTATTTTCTTTGCCAATTCACTAAATTCTTCAGTAATAAGTATTACTCCTATCGAACCAGTAGTGCTTGTATTCCCTGCAAATACTGAATCAGCAGCTAAAGCAACCATATAACCAGCAGAAGCTGCATAGGTTCCCATAACTGCCACCACTGGTTTTTTGTTTGATATTTTACGTATAGAATTGTAAAGATTTTCCCCACCATATACCGTACCACCAGAAGTATTAAGATGCAAAATTACTGCTTTAATAGACTCATCTTTAGCTAGATTATTTAAAATTTGATCACGATAAAAATTCTCTTCTATTTCGCCTTCGATACTAATACGAGCAATGTGAGGTTCTTTTAGTATAGATGCTGAATTTGTATTATAGGATTTAGAATATATATATATTGCTAACACCGCTAAAATACATATAGCCGCATTTCGCCAAAAAGATA
>CAZEVK010000049.1:3067-7358 GCA_964515755.1 uncultured Rickettsia sp.
CTTAAGCTGTAACCTATCTAATAAATAATCAGACATATCTACTACTTGCAATTTACTAATACGAGGACTTACTAGTCAGCTTTTTTCTTCTCAGCTTTGCTTAATGCAGCTCCAAGAATATCACCTAAACTTGCACCACTACTTACTGATCCGTATTCTGCAATAGCCCTTTTCTTTTGCTCATCTTCTAACGCTTTAATTGACAAAGTCAATTTACGATTTGTTTTGTCCAAAGAAACAACCTTTGCATCGACTCTATCACCAACAGCAAACCTATCAGGACGTTGTTCAACTTTATCACTTGAGAGCTCAGATTTTTTAACAAAAGCAGAAATACCTTCAGCAACTTCTACATTAATTCCGCCATCTTCGACTGATAAGATGGTGCAAGTTACAACACCACCAGTTTTAATGTTTTTAAAAGCATTTTCAAATGGATCATCAATTAATTGTTTGATACCTAAGCTAATTCTTTCTTTCTCAGAATCAACAGCTAAAACCACAACTTTAATTACATCACCTTTTTTGTATTGCTTAATATCTTCTTCTTGGTTTTCACCCCAAGATATATCAGATATGTGCACCAAACCATCAACATCTTCTTCTAATCCAATAAATAGTCCAAACTCTACCACATTACGAACTTCTCCTTCAAGAATGGTACCAACAGGGTATTTTTCAGAAAACTGTTTCCATGGATCGTTTATACATTGCTTCATTCCCAAGCTAATTCTGTGCTTATCAACGTCAACATCCAAAATCACGAACTCTATTTCCTGACCTTCAGTAACTAATTTTTTAGGATGCAGGTTGCTCTTAGACCAAGTCATTTCTGAAACATGAACTAAACCTTCTATACCAGGCTCTAGCTCAATAAATGCACCATAATCAGTAATATTTGTAATTTGACCTTTTAATTTAGAGCCAATAGGATATTTCGCTGCTAATCCTTCCCAAGGATTTTGCTCTAATTGCTTCATGCCTAATGACACTCTTTTTGTTTTCTCATCAAATTTGATAACTTTAACTTTTATATTTTGACCAATGCTTAACAATTCTGAAGGGTGAGAAACTTTATTCCATGAAATATCGGTTACATGTAATAAACCATCAATACTACCTAAATCAACAAACGCACCGTAATCAGTAATATTTTTTACTACACCATCAAGCACTTGACCTTCTTGTATTTGTGAAAGCATTTCATTACGAGCTTCTTGTCTTGATTCTTCTATAATTGCTCTTCTAGATACTACTATATTACCTTGCATACGATCAATTTTCAAAATCATGAAAGGTTGAACAACACCTATTAGAAAAGCTACATCTTTTATTGGACGAATATCAATTTGACTCCCAGGTAAAAAAGCAATTACACCATTTAAATCTACTGTCAAACCACCTTTTACTTTACCAAATACCACACCATCAACAGGCTGCCCTTTTTCAAGCGCTTTTTCTAAAACAATCCATGACTCTTCACGAATAGCTCTTTCTCTGCTCAATACCAAACGGCCATAATGATTTTCATAAGATTCAAGATAAACATCAACTATATCGCCAAGACCTACATTTTCCATTACACCATTTTTAACAAACTCTTTAACAGGTATTCTACCTTCGGTTTTAAGTCCAATGTCAACAGTAACAGCATCGCTATCTACTTTAACAACTTTTCCTTTAACAAGCGAGCCTTCCTTTTTTGACTCAGATTTTATAGAATTTTCAAAAAGCTCAGCAAAGCTTTCTTGGGTATTGAATGTATTTTCTTCGATTTGATTATTTATCATATTGTATATTATTAATGCTTTCTAAGGGTTAAACAATTGCTTATCTATTTAGTTAGATAAACGTTTAATAAAAAATTTCTTAAAGTTTTAAGTACCCTTTGAACTTTTAATTGTCAACTTATTTCGTATAATAGATAGCGCACTTTCGAGAACATTCTCAATACTCATATTAGTCGAATCCAGCACAAAAGCATCTTCAGCTTGTACTAAGGGTGAAATTTTACGCGATTGATCTCTTTGATCACGTGCACACAAATCATTATAAACATCTTCGTATGTAATCTGACTTATTTTTTTTTGCAATTCTGTATATCTTCTATGTGCTCTAGCATCAAGACTAGCAGTCATAAAAAGTTTTATATCAGCATCTGGGCAAATAACAGTCCCTATATCTCGGCCCTCAATTATCGCTATTTCCTGACTATTCACCCAATTTTTTTGTATGATACTCAAAGTTTTTCTTAAAGATAGATTCTGAGCAACTTTGGAAGCAACATTCGCTATAATACTATCAGAAAGATCTAATTCCAAGTCATCCAGGTTTATATTCTCAGCAATTTCAACAACCCTAGTAACATCATCTATATTTACATTTTGATTTATCACTTCTTTAGCAACTAACCTATATAAATTACCTGTTGAAAGGTATTTACAGTCAAAATAATTTGCTAATAATTTTGCTAGAGTACCTTTACCTGAAGCAGAAAAACCATCAATAGCAATGACAAAATTAGAATTTTTCAAATCACTCAACCTACTGGCTTAATTACTGAAGATGGCACTTCCACATCAGAATTTATAGCTGGTTTTTTAAACCTTTTGCGTGGCCTTGACCTTCTACGATTTTGTGTTTTATTTTCTAAATTACCAATAACCTTAGGTTGTGATTTGTCAAAACTAAGCTCATCATCAGAAATAATAATCTCTTCTGTAGAGACGTCGCTTTTAGTTGAATAAGGCTTATGTAACTTATTTATTGCTTTATTTTGACTTACATCTTCTATAGCAAAACTATCAACACTTATCTGCACATCTTGATGAAAGATTAAAAAAATATTGTACTTAGCCTCAATTTCAACAATGTTAGCTCTCTTATAATTAAGCAAATACATTATGGACTCTGGATGAGCATAAATATTTAACTTTTGAGAACGAGTTTTACATACTTCATTTTCAATAGTACGTAAAATCATTAACGCGTTAGCTTCAGATGAACGAGTTACTCCCTTACCATTACAATGAGTGCATATAACAGTGTTCGATTCTAAAAAGCTTGGCTTCATTCTTTGTCTGGACATCTCCATTAAACCAAAGCTACTGATATGACTAATTTGTATCTTAGCTTTATCATTATAGAACATATCTTTCATAGTTCGCTCTACTGAACGTCTATTTCGAGCTTCCACCATATCAATAAAATCTATAACAATTAAACCTGATAAATTACGCAATTTAACCTGTCTTGCAATTTCCCTTGCAGCTTCAATGTTAGTTTTTGTAGCAGTTTCTTCAATATTTCTTTCAGAAGTCGCTTTACCTGAATTAATATCAATCGCAATCAAAGCTTCGGTATGATTTATCACTATATACCCCCCCGATTCCAAATAAACAATTTGATTGTAAAGATTAGCAATTTGCTCATCGATTCTAAAACGACTAAATATTGGTATTTTCTCCTTATACTCACGTATTTTTACGTCAGCGCTTGCGACCATAATACTAGAAATCTTACACGCAGAATTAAATACGTCTTTGCCTTGAATCAAGATTTCATCGGTTTTGTCATCGTATAGATCACGAATAATTCTTTTTATAATATCATCTTCAGCATGAATAAAAGCTGGTGCATTTGAAGAGAAAGTTTTTTCTTTTATACTTTCCCATAGCTTCACCAAATAGTCATAATCTTGTAAAATTTCTTCTTTCTTTCTACTTTGACCAATTGTACGAATAATAACACTAATAGAATTATTATTATTAATTTCATCAACAACAACTTTTAATCTTCTTCTATCTTCAGAATTAGCAATTTTACGTGAAATGCCGCCTAAAGAATTACTGTTAGGCATAATAACACAATATCTTCCAGCTAATGAAATATATGTAGTAAAGGAAGCACCCTTATTGCCTCTTTCTTCCTTAATCGCTTGTACAAGTAAAATCTGATTACGTTTTATTACTTCCTGGATTTTATATTTTTCAATATATTGCTTTTTAACTCTCTCTAGATAATTTTCATCTACCGAAGGAATTTCAACTTCATCTTTTACAGAGACAGACTCATCTTCTTCGTATCGATCTTGAGATTCTAATTCTTCAGAAGAAATTTCTTCATCTTTTGTAAATTCTGCATCACTACTTGAAGAATCATTAACTATATCCTCTATAATAGCACTGTTATTCATTTTTACTTGTTCAAGTATTTGCTGTTTATCTTGAATTGGGATATTATAGTAATCTGGATGAATCTCTGCAAATGAGATAAAACCATGCTTATCATT
>CAZEVK010000050.1:0-240 GCA_964515755.1 uncultured Rickettsia sp.
TGCTTGCTGCGCCTTAATACCCAAATCCTTCATGTCTCCACTATATGTTGGACATACAGGTGGTGTTCCTCCTCCCGTTGAAGTTGAGGTCGTTGTTGGCAATTCTACTTTAATCTCTACAGTACCCATTGCTGTTCCACCCATACCATCAGTAACTTCATAATTAAAGCTATCTATACCTGCAGCAGTAACTGATGTCGCATCATACACAAATTTACCATTAGAATCCATTGTTACATC
>CAZEVK010000050.1:340-7315 GCA_964515755.1 uncultured Rickettsia sp.
CTGTCCAGCTCTTACACTATATTTATCTACGTTAGCTACTGGAGCTTGGTTAGCTTTTACATCAATCTCTACCTTACCAGTTGCTTTTCCACCCATACTGTCAACAACTTCATAATCAAAACTATCTAGACCTGCAACAGTAACTGATGTCGCATCATACACAAATTTACCATTAGAATCCATTGTTACATCAACACCATTTCTTGATCTAATTGTACCTGCTGTAACTGTAAGTGTATCGTTCTCAGCATCTGTATCATTTGCTAGCACAGATGGAAATCCAACAGTACCATCAACATTTAAAGTCTGTCCAGCTCTTACACTATATTTATCTACGTTAGCTACTGGAGCTTGGTTAGCTAAGACATTAATAGTTACAGTTGCTTTTGCTGTTCCACCCATACCATCAGTAACTTCATAATCAAAGCTGTCTATACCTGCAGCAACTCCTGTTGAATCATACTCAAATGTTCCATCAGAGTTCATTGTTACATCAACATTATTTGTTGATTTAATTGTAGTTGTTGTAACTTTAAGTTTATCACCATCTGCATCTTTATCATTTTTCAATACATTATCTTTAGCACCAACCCTTAAAGTCTGTCCAGCTCTCACGCTATATGTATCTGCTTTAGCTACCGGAGCATGGTTAACAGGAGGCACTTCCGCTGCCTTTACTATCTCTAACAAATTTTTAGAGTGCTCTGTATGTTCATGAGGTTGTAAGTTTTTAACGTGTTGTTGCGCATGCTTTTTTAAGAAATTAGATTTAGCCATAAAATTCTCCTACAATATATTTAATTAGTTAAGTTAATTAATAAAGTTTCTCAAAATATATACTATATTAATATTGTTGAATCTATATTAATAGATGTTAACAATATTGTCAAACAAAAAATCATTACTTTGCAAAAATTTTAGCATACCTACATCCATAATGTTTGTGATAACTCAGCAGAAATTGTAAAATTTACCACCATAATAAATTTTTGACAGAACTATAATCTCTTTGGCTTAATGCAAAAGAGATTAAATTAATAAAAGATACTAAAACCTTATAGCAACGCCTAATAATATATCAGAGCTATGCAACCTACCTTTTACAGCTGGCACACCTAGATCTTCTGATCCTATTACTGACGATCTATAAATAGACCCTGATTTAAACTTACCTAGATTTCTAAATTTATAAGTTAAATCAATATCTAAATTTTGCGTTACAGGGAACAATAAACCAGCTCCTAACTGCCAAGCAAAATTATTGGTTTTTTTGCCATCAATCGTTATGCTATCATTTAATTGAGATGATGACATAGCAATATCTTTTATCTGATTGGATGAGTATCCTATACCGCCTAATAAATATGGGGTAACAGATAAAGGAAGAACGTTTGGAAATTTATGATTAATATTAACGAATGCACTAATATTTTTGAGCTTTGTAGAAAAGTTATAATTTGTAGGAATACCTACATCTATACTTGCCACTTTGCTGAATTTACGATTAGGAGAATAAGCCACCTCTAACTCTAAAAAAGTAGAATCATATATTCTCTTGCCGACAGTCAAATCGTATACTGCAGAATTCTTGAAACGCTCCTTCGTAATTGCAGGAGTATCCAGTCTTTCAACAGGCTCAAAATCAAATTTATTATTTTGGTAAGAGTATCCTATTTGCGGCGTGATATAATAATCACTTTCAGCCATAGCCACACTTGAAGACATTGCAAATCCTGCTGTTAAAAATAAAAAATGTTTTCTCATAAATACTTACCATTACCAAAGTTAATAACAATTAGAATTTAATATATAATATTATTATCTAAGACTTGTCAATAGCAATTAAATTTATTTTAATTATTAATTTTTGTATATACTTTAGTGTTAATTAAAATCTATATCAAGAAACCAAATATAAACAACAAAAATTCAATTATTGGTTGAATTAGCAAGCTGAGACATAAAATTGCTTTGCTGATAAAAATAAATTATTACTTTATTTTATAAGACAAAATTCTGCATTATTATTAGAAGCTATAATTGATAAATATTCACTTAAATGAAATGAATCTATTAAATATCAGCAATATTATTAATTACTGGAAACAATAGAGAAAAGTACCTTATCACCTTTCTCACTTACATCTATCGAAGCGTTTAGTTGCTTTAACAATAATGCTGTATAGTAATGTTGTATATTACGTGAGCTTATATCAATATCATCTAAGTCCCAAGCTAAAATCTTAAGCAACTCTGCTTCTAATTTATGACTTTGGCCTTCAGCAGAGACGAGGATTTTCAATTGGTCTTTTAGATGCTCTATTTTTATAGAAATTAGACCATTCGCCATGATAACGTGAGTAGCAATTATTACTATATTTATTAATAATTTACCTAACTTCTCCTTAATCACGTCATTATTATCACTTGTACTATCGACAAAATCTAATTGTAACTTACTATCTTCCATGAACTTTAAAATCAAAGATTTCAGCTCCATCAAATGAATTTCATTATCTACAACAATATTACCATAAGCTTGTCTAAAAAAAGTCAAACGATTTACAGCTTGCTTAGCACTCATTCTCACTAATTCATAAGCTTTTTCTTTCATCTGCTCATTATCAGATTCAAAAAAATCTATACCATTATTAATAGCGCCAATTGGACCGGCTAAGTCATGACAAAACTTAGCACATAAAAATTCACTTAATTCTATATCTTTTAACATATCTCTCTCTGATTAAATTAATTGTCTAAACAATATACGTCTGTATCATTAATCGTTTTTTATAACTTTTCAATAAAAACTTCTATGCAAACTAAATATTTATATATTTATAAAAATAAAACTCATTATACTTATAGTCAAAAGAAATTTCTTTAATAGATTAAGTGAATAATGCAAATCAAAGACATAGCTCTAGAACCAGCCTTGTACCTTGTCGCTACACCTATTGGTAATATAACAGATATAACAATCCGTGCTCTTCAAACATTAAAAGCTGCAGATTATATTGCTTGCGAAGATAGCAGAGTGACTGGTAAATTATTAAGCCATTATGGCATAAAAAAATCAATGCTGATATATAATGATCACAGTAAAGATTATGAGCGCAACAAAATAATAGATAAAATAATACAGGGAAAATCTATTGCTCTAGTTTCTGATGCCGGCACACCATTAATATCTGATCCTGGTTATAAACTGGCAAAGCTTGCTATGCAAAATAGTGTAAAAGTTACAATTTGCCCTGGCCCAAACTCTGCCATATCTGCATTAGCAGTTTCTGGCCTACCAACAAATAACTTTCTATTTGAAGGTTTTTTATCTCACAAACAAAATAGTCGAGTCAAACAATTACAAGAATTAAAATTAATCAATAAAACTATTATTCTCTTTGAATCAGCAAGCAGACTACTTGACTTATTACACGATATAAGAACCGTAATGGGCGAACGATATATTTCTGTAATCAGAGAATTAACTAAAATCTACGAAGAAATTAAAACAGATAAAATTAATGCTGTAATCGATCATTACGACAGCCATACACCTAGAGGTGAAGTTGTGGTAATAATAACCGCAGATGATAATAATAATCTAATTACCGAGCTTAGCGATCTAGACGAGCAATTAAAGATTTTATTGAAAGAAAACAGTGTTAAAGATGCCGTTGAAATCATATCTCATAATGCCAGCTTTATAAAAAAAGATATATATAAAAGGGCTATTTCGTTGATAAAAGAATAATAGTCTCACCTAATAATTACTGCTAAGTATGAATTTTAAATTTAACTTCTACCAATAGCTACTAATTCATATCTTAGGAAGGTTTAGAACCGCTACCTAGTTGTAATTTTAAATTACTTAAAGGGCCATTCAGAGATACATTAAATCCATCAATATTACCTTCAGGATCAACATATGCAATACTGGTTATACTATTTAAAATATTCTCAGATAACTGAAAATTAAAGCCAGTTGCACCGCTTATATTATTATCTGTCTCAAAGCTAAGTTTATCTGACATAAATACACCACTCTTGATAGCAATATCCCCACTAATTGTATTAAATAAAGTATTACCAGAACGAATATCTGTTTTTTTACCAACAGAAGATTTTGGAGATTTACCATATAAAGCTACTAAAGAACCAATATTAAAATCATCTATAAGCAAACTATTACTTTGCATTTTTATCTCGCCATTTAATTTAGTTGTAAGCTCTTTTAAAGAATCTCCACTTGAATTAAAATTACCAATAATATTGGTATTACCTGAAAAATTACTATTTTTAAAAATACTATAGATAAGCTGATTAACGTCAGCATCAGTAAGAGAATATGAAAAATTAGCACTTAATGGAGCTAAAGATATATTGCCTAGAAACTGTAAGTAACCATTAAAAGCATTAGCGTTAAATTTCTCTATCTTTATTATACCGTCTTTAATTGATGCCAAAAAATTAAAATTATTTGCTTCAAATAAATCATTAGTAATTTTTGCAAAATTTAGTTGAATATAGCCAGTAAATTTATCAAACCTAAATACTTCAAACTTCCTCTCACTCCTAGCAGCTAAATCAACCTGCTGCCCAGAATCATTATCTTTGACCTCTGTAAAGGAAGAGAGATATTTTAGAAAATTACTATCAAATAGATCTCCTTTTAAATCTACTGCAATAACTGGCTTAACACCACTTACATCAATAGACATATCACCTGAAAATTTCATCAAATCAGATTTAATCTTAATGCCATTCAACTCCACAAAATTTGGTCTTAAAACAGCTTCACAATTAAGCTGATTTAAAATGGTACTATCAACTGACACATTATTAAATTGTAAATCACTATCATGAGTAATTTCTACTGATTTTAATTTAATTAATTGTTTAACAAAGTCTGCCTGATTTGATTTTTTTACCAAGTTACTTAGAATTTGAGTATTTATTATAGATTTTTTATCTATATTAAAATTACTGAAGCTAAAATCTGAATGAACGATTTTCTGAAGATCATAATTTGAATAGAACCAATCACCGGTAATTAATCCGTCCCCGCCCGTAAAGTTAATATCGGAAAGAGAAGTAAGAATCGGAGTAACTATAATCTTAGCAGTAGCAGACATAGAAATATTATTCTGCAATTGAATTACATCTAAATTATTATCAATATAGCGGGTTAATTGCTTTAAATCTTTACTATCAACGCCAACTTTCCCAGTAAATATTGGACGATATTTATTGGAGCTAATAGTACCAGAAGCTGCGATATTAGAGTCTCCAGAAAGAGAAAAATTAAGCTTATTGACCAGAAAATCATTAGCCTGTGATTTAACTTCTAAAAGAAAATTTTTTATATCTATACCATTTAATATAATTTCAATACCAGAAATCTTTGCCTGAAACACATTATCTGAATTATATTGACTAAGCATATTTTGTATTAGAGTGGCAAAGTTAATCTTTATAATTTTAAGAGCTTCACCGTTAGTAGTAGGATCAATAATTTTATCAAAATCTAAACGATTAATCCCTGCATCTATAATTAGAGTTGGACTGTTATCATTATTGAAATCAAGTCCAAATAGCATATCAATATTTTTAGACTTAACTACAGCATTATTAATAGTGAGCTTATTATCTTGATAAACATAATCTCCATTAAAGGCTAAAGTTTCTACATTTTTAGAATTAAAAGCTACATCATTAGTTATAACCTCAAAAAATTTAGCAATATTAGGGAAATTACATGAAAAACTACCTTCTAGTATTCCAGCTTGATCTTCTAGAAATTTATAATTACCCGAAATAAAAATATTGTATAAATCAGAATCAAACTTCAAATTATAAACGACATTATTTTTGTCATTCAAATAATACTCTCCTGATACAGCTGTATTAATTTTATTCCTAATATTACCTGAAAACTTAACCTTATTTTCTTGATGATCGTAAGCAAAATGCAGGGAAACTCCTTCAAAAAAAACCTTTGAACCAAAGGGCAGAACATCAACAAACTCTAGATTTCCATGATGAATACTAATTGTTTTCTTATCTTTATTAAGTAATAACTCAAGCAAAGAATCATTTTTACTTCCATCGTTAGCAATAATCAGCGGGAATGGTAATAACTGTAGCGAAACCTTAGTGTCAGGACTATGAGAATCATATTCTGCTCTATCTTTGATATAGGCATATCCCAAATATCCTATACCCAACAAGACCAAAATAATTACTATACCTACTAACTTTCTCATAAACTCACTATTAACTTTAAATCTATTGTATTATAATGAAATGACAAACAATATTAAAGAGATAATTTGATTTATAGCTAAAGTACAACATGTATGACAAACTAGTTAAAATTGGTGTAATAATTGCCGCGCACGGTATCGGAGGTTTGATCAAAATTAAATCCTTTACAGCTAACCCAGCAAATATAATTAGATATGGAACTATCTATAATAATGCTCAGTCAAAAAAATTTGATATTAAAGTCGTTTCACAAAATGACACTATCTTATTAGCCAGAGTTAACGGCATTACAGATAGAAATACTGCTGAAACTCTTATAGGTTCAGAACTTTATATAGAAAAAAAGAATCTTCCCGCTTTAGATGAGAATGAATATTATCACGATGATTTAATAGGATTAAAGGTCTACGACCAAAATAATAATATGTATGGTACAATTGCAGCTTTACATAATTTTGGAGCCGGTGACATTATTGAAATTAAGTTATACAACTCGCAAAATAAAGTCATGCATAGTTTTAAAAATGCTATATTTCCTAAAATTGATTTAGATAATAAAGTTATCACAATAAATATTTCTTAAAGTCTTTAACATTCTAGCTTGATAAAAAAAATAAATTACCTATAATCTAACCTCAATTGGCTCCTTCGTCTAATGGTTAGGACACCACCCTTTCACGGTGGTAATACGGGTTCGAATCCCGTAGG
>CAZEVK010000051.1:0-5206 GCA_964515755.1 uncultured Rickettsia sp.
ATTGCTACAACAGGACTTTCACCTGTTAGTTATCGAACGTCTTTCAGACCGCTCAAAAAGGAATCTCATCATCTAATTCAGCCATCAAAAAATCATCACCTGACGCTGCTTTTTTGTCTTCATACTTATTTGGACTCATCATCCCTTGAGTAGCCGCATCATCTCTTTTGTAATCAAGCATAGTTAAGTTGCAGTTAAATCCTTTCATCACTATCTCAGTAGTATAACGTTCAGTACCGGCATTATCGTTCCATTTACGGGTTTGCAAACTGCCCTCAATAAATAACTTACTGCCTTTTTTAACATAATTCTTAACTACATTCACTAAACCCTCGGAGAAAATCACTATGTGATGCCATTCTGTCTTCTCTTTCTTCTCACTTGTTGCTTTATCTTTCCAGGACTCAGAAGTGGCAAGAACAAAGGTAGCAATTTCTTTGCCATCTTGTGTGGTTCTAATCTCAGGATCTTTGCCAACATTACCGATAAGTATCACTTTATTTAAACTTCCTGCCATTTTTACCTCTTTTTTAGTTCAATAATATGATAATAATATAACATAATAACACACTAATCATTATTTTTTTAATATTCTAGAGTAAGAACCATTGTGCTACAAGTTCATTTTACTTTGGTAATAGCGCTATCTAATCGAAAAACGGTTATAAGGAGTAATCTCTTCTATTTTAAGAACCGGCTTAGATTTATAGATTTCTTGATACAAGAAATTAAGCTCTTCATCTTTAAGCTGCTCACTAACTTCAATAAACCATGATTTAGCCTTATTATTACTACCATCATTCCACCTATATCCTCGAGCCTTCAGTATATCTTTGTATTCATAGGGACTTGCTTCTGCTGCAATACGATATGATGTCTTACGCGCTTGGTCTAATAATACTTCAAACGCATTTTGCCCAGAGATTGGCAGAAGTTGAGTGAGGATATGGACGCCAACCAGACAGTCCATTGTTGCCCGATGTGCTTCATAAAAGAAATTGAACTTATAAGCCAAAAACTCCAACTTAGCGCTAGTAATACCTTCTTTGTTCCATGGAATTTGTGCTAAAGTACAAGCCCATGGTTTGGTAGCAAAAATGGGAAATTGCTTTTCAACAAATTGTCGATCGAATTTAGCATTATGGGCAATGATTAAAGCAGCTTGGTTTATGATTTGTTCTACTTGGTAAGAATCAATACTACAACCGGCAACCATTTCATTAGTAATGCCGGTTAAGGAGGTTACATGTTCAGATATTTGCATACCTGGATCTTGAAATGCGCAGTAATTGTCAAGTACCCGAAAAATTCTTCCATCTTTAGTAAACTCAAAAGGCACCAGTGCTAGTTCAATGATTTTATCTGTATCGTGGTTTAAACCTGTAGTCTCAGTATCAACAAATACGCCGATTAATTTATCTTCGTTATCAGCAGTATTATACGCCTCTACCGGTTCAAATCTTTTTAATACCAGATGATCCCTACTTTTACTAAGAATATCAGCTAATTGCTCAAATGATAAAGATCCAATGTCTTGTTGAATAATGGTCATATATAAGTTTACTAGTCTAACTGTTAATGGAAAGTACCTTTTTTGGTTTCTATAGCTGGTATTTTACACATTTCTTCGTGAGTAGGGGCTATTTTTCTTCTAAATTCGACTAAATTTTTAGATGGTGTTTTTTCTAATTTTACGTAAGTTACAGGTATATTAACATAGTAGTTATCCGGAGTGGTTATTTGTAAAGTCTTAAGATTTTTCTTGGTGACTACGCCATTAATTTGAACTCCACTAGAATCTATGAACGATACTATGTCTCCTTTATTAAAAGAAATAGTAGCTGTTTTAAAATCAACGTCTTGTTTAGTTTTTATCAAAGCGACGATCGCTTGGTTTAATAGCATTAACTCTTGTTTAGTTAAATCACTTGTTAATTTTAGGATTTTAGATAAATTATCATTCATTTCTTTGGTAATATTTTGTTATTTTTTTATCATCAGTTTTGTTACCAAAAACCTGGGCAAATTAATAAGTTAAGGTTGAGCAACTTCTGTATCGTATATTAACTCAAATTGATTAGCTGAGCAATAGAGTAATTTTTGAACTGATGGATTGTATAAGGGCAGGGCGCTGTGACTTTAATGGTTATGCAGATTAGGAAATTACGCAAGATACTCCTAAAGAGTGCCATCTCCTCACTTTGTGCTTTAATCAGCTCATAGCCTAGGGATTTAGCGCTGTTAGTCAGATTTTTTATGATTCTGGTTTGGTATTTTTGTTCGTAATAATCCTGTCCAATTTCGGCATATTCAGTTCCAGTTTTTAGCATGCTGTAAATAATCTTTGCTAATTTATGTGCTGTTGCAGTTATTGCTTTGGGAGCACCTAATCTTGATTTAAGCCTCGAAAGAATGCGCCTAAAGTGCTTTTGCTATAATGGAGGGTGCTAGCTGCCATACGTAATATTGTTGAAGCATAATTCCCGGTTTTCTTACTTCGGCTGTTTAAGATCTTCCCACCAGATACCTTATTGCCAGGACATAAACCTAGCCATGATGCAAATTGCTTAGAGTTATGCCATCTAGTTAAGTCCAATCCAATTTCTGAGATAACCTTTAATGCCGTAGAAGCTTCAATTTCTGGAATTTGTGTTAAATCAACACCGGTGATCCTTTTTAAATGTGAGGTTACATCAAAAGATAGTTTGTTTTTACAATAAGTAGATTTTTTTACTTTGCGAGCTTTACCCTCTTGCTTCATCTTGGATTTATCATTATCATCAAATTCTGCCAATAATTTCTCTATTTGTTCATCACATGCAGTAATTTTTTCTTGATAAATATCATAAATCTCTACTGCTTGCTTTAAGGTAAAAATATGTTCGTTTTTATAGTTGCCTGTCAGGGATTTTGTGATTATTTCTACTGAGTTTTTACATTTTTGATGCCTATGGCTTGCTAATGCCTTTGGATTCCTCTCTCCAGCAATTATTGCTCTTATTATCTTCATACTAGTATCTCCTGTGATATCACTAATAACGTTATGTAATTGGATATTCATTTGACTCAAAGATTTTTGCTATGCTGCACAGATTTAGACATATCTTGAATAAGCATAGATCTTTGGCGTAAATATGCTCGTAACTTACATATTTGCTCATTTGGACGGAATGCTCCTTTTAGCAATCCGTAAGTGTGAAGCTGCTGTATCCATTGGTAATCCATTACGTCTGTTTTACGACCGCTAACATTTTTAACATGACGTGCATCAACGAGATTTACATCAAATCCTTGCTGTTCCAATAGATCAAAGACTGGAATCCAATAAATTCCAGTAGATTCCATCGCAATAGTTGTAATTTTGCTTTTTTTTAGCCAAGCTGCTAATTCATATAAATCCTGGGTGAAAGCTTTAAATTCTCTTACTGTTTCTGTATCACAACCATCTGGCACTGCTACAAAATGTGATTTAGAGCCTATATCAATTCCAGCTGCCATTTTGTTAATATGGGTTAGATGTTTCGCTATTCTTAGTCTTAGGTGCAGAAGTTGCAGAAGTTTTAGATTTAGATAACATATTTTTCATGATTTTTACCATAAATCAAAGTTGAAGTTGAAACCAAAATATGGTATATTTGCGATCGGGATTGTGATAAGCAGCCATCTCCTAAACGGGATGATATCAAAAGGTATCTCACCAATGATAATGTCGCCGAAATCCTGTTACCATGCTTTGAACTAGGCTTATAGCACTGATGAACCATCGGTCTTTGAACACAAATATACCAATTTATGATATAGCACAAAACTTCTTTTTTGTTAAAGATCACGATAAGGATTGGACTTGCTTTGAAAGCATTATGTTATTATTTTCTTTTAGCAATTTATAAATTAAGAGACAAAATAATTACAAATTTTCTATAAAAGTGAGTTCCAATATTCTAGTCTTTTTTTGATTTCTCTTTCAAAACCTCTATCAACAGGAGAATAATATTTAGCATCAGTGATGGCTTCTGGTAAATAACTTTGTCCTGAGTAACCATGTTTCGTGTCATGATCATAGATATATCCTTTACCATAACCTTGTTTCTTCATAAATTCTGTAGGAGCATTCAAAATATGTTTAGGTGGAGATAAAGACCCATGAGTTTTAGCGGCTTCTATCGAAGCTTTGTGTGCTTGATACGCTGCATTTGATTTTGGAGAGGTTGCAAGATATATTACAGCTTGTGCTATTGCTAACTCACCTTCAGGACTGCCTAAGAACTGATATGCCTCCTTTGCTGCAATCACTTGGGCAAGAGCATTTGGATCTGCAAGGCCTATATCCTCACTTGCTTGTCGTATGAGATGTCTTACAATGCCCAGAGGATCTTCTCCTGCTTCCAACATTCGTGCTAGCCAATAAAGAGCAGCATTACAATCTGACCCTCTTATTGATTTGAATAGGGCACTTTTCATATTATAGTGCATATCCTGCGATTTATCGTGGATAGGAGGACGTTTTTGTAAATATGTGGCAAGATCTTGTGCTGATAAATTATTATTTTCTAAGATGCTAAAAGCAAATAACTCTTCACACATATTTAATAAATATCTACCATCTCCGTCTGCTAGTTGATATAGACATTGATAAGCATCATCAGTAATAGGAAGTTTTTTACCTTTTTGTTTTTCAGTTCTCTTAACTATGGAGTCCATAGCTTCATTATTAAGTCTGTTTAATGTCAATACTTTACACCTGGAAAGTAGCGCACTGTTTAAAGCAAAAGATGGATTCTCAGTGGTAGCACCAATTAAGATAATAATGCCGTTTTCTAAATAAGGCAGAAATACATCTTGTTGAGACCTATTAAAGCGATGTATTTCATCAACAAGTATTACTGTACTTACACCAGACTGCGCTCTTTGCTCAGCTTGTTCGAATATTTTTTTTAGATCGGCTACCCCATTAATTACAGCTGACATCGATTCAAAATAATGATCACAGGACTTAGCAAGTATTCTTGCAATTGTTGTTTTGCCGCAACCTGGTGGTCCCCATAGAATAATACTTACTAATTGTTTTTTCCCTAGAATTCTTGATAACGGAGAGTTATTACCAAAGAGGTGTTCTTGTCCATATACTTCATCTAGTGATATAGGGCGTAGTTCATCTGCCAGAGGTTTCTTTTGGGTTTTTTGAAAAAGAGACAAAGTTATGTTA
>CAZEVK010000052.1:0-5103 GCA_964515755.1 uncultured Rickettsia sp.
GCATCCCAACCAAAACTATGACTACGTGAATGTGGATTACCAAATTTCTCAGTAAAATATGGAATCATTTCATCTAACACTCTTTTATCCATAGGTGTTGTTGCTTGATAGTCTAGATAGATAGGTAATTTAACTTTTTCCATATTTTTAATGTATATAATTTGTGTTATCTAATTGATTAAAATCATGATGAGTAAAATTATCATTATTATTTGAATCAGATAATCTTTTATATAATGATTGCCACACAGTAATAAAATTATTAACTTCGTCTGCAGTATTATTAATACCAAGACTGACTCTAATAGCAGTATTGGCTATATCATCACCAACCCCCATAGCAAGTAACACCGAAGATGTTTTAACTTTACCAGAAGAACATGCCGCACCTGCACTA
This sequence comes from uncultured Rickettsia sp., assembly GCA_964515755.1. GTDB lineage: Bacteria > Pseudomonadota > Alphaproteobacteria > Rickettsiales > JABSSG01 > JAGVLN01. Next base: position 398 of record CAZEVK010000052.1, read on the forward strand.
ACAGCGAAGCCAGACAAATCAAAATGAATTAATTGAACATCATTTGCTACTCTTGGCATAGTAAAGCAACTGGTATTTGGCAATCTTTTCACTGATTTAGCAAAAACCTTCACTTCAGGAGCGATCAATAATATTTTACTTTCAAATAAATCTCGAAGTTTACGAACATTAGTATACTGATCATTAATAGCAGTAATTAGATCAGCAACCTTACCCATACCTGCAATTGCAGCAATGTTTTCAGTACCAGATCTTAATCCACGCTCTTGGCCACCACCCATAATTTGAGAATGTAATGTTAAGTTCTTTTTATATAATAAAGCTGCTACTCCAAGCGGACCGCCACATTTATGGCTAGAAACAGTTATTAAATCAATATCTAGATTAGTAAGATCTATATCAATTTTGCCAAATGCTTGAACAGCATCACTATGCAGTAAAGCATTGTATCGATGCGCAATTCTGGCAATCTCTTTCATATTTTGAATCACCCCAGTTTCGTTATTTGCAAAAATCACTGACACTATTTTATTACCCGTACCAGCTTGAGCTAAAGCTGCTTCAAGATGATCAAGGTCTAGCAAACCATGGCTATCAACTCTGATTTTTATTATTTTCTTATTCGATAAAGCAGGTTGCATTATTGAATCATGCTCAATCGAAGAAACAAATAAATGACTATTTGTAAAGTTATGAATAAATAAATTATTTGCTTCTGTGCCAGACGAAGTAAATACTAAATTATACTTATCTGACGATGTATGTAACGCTGCTAAAATACTATTACGTGAAGCTTCAACAATACTTTTAGCTCCACGTCCCAAACTATGAACTGATGAAGGATTACACGCTACGTCTAACAAAGAAACTATAGCACTTTTAACCTCTGCTATAATGTTGCTGGTAGCATTATGATCAAAATATGTATATTTCATCACATTACCATATTAATTGAATTCGCTTTATCATCTTCTATAGTAAGCTTTTTAAGAGTTTTGCTCATTACATCTGCTAAAGAAACTGATTTTAGATGATCTAGAATATGCTTACCCAAATCCTCCCAAAGATGATGGGTCAAGCATTTAGTACCATTTGGCATACAGCTATTAGACTTACTCTTAGCTCCACAACGCGTTAAATTAAAATCATTATTCATCGCTAGTAATATTTCTGAAATATAAATATCGCTAACGCTACGAGTAAGTAAATACCCTCCTCCTGGACCTTTAACAGACTTAACAAGGTCAGCACGTTTTAGCTTTAAAAAAATTTGTTCAAGATAATTCATCGCAATATTTTGACGCTGAGCAACTTGATATACAGTTATCGGTTTACCTATAGCATAACAAGCAACATCAACCATAGCCATAATCGCATATCTACTTTTTGTTGATAATTTCATATTTTGTCTATAAACCTCTTGCACCTAGCTTGTAACATCTGTATCATGAATTTTTTCTTTTGCAATGTTATAGCAATGAAAGTTGAATGTATTATAAATACTCTAGTAAAATAGTCAAGTATTAACAAAATATCTTTAGTTAATAAAATTTAGGAGCATAAAGAATGCCAGAAGTAATGTTTAATGGCCCAGAAGGTAGAATAGAAGGCAGATATCATCATAGTGAAAAAAATAACCCACCAATAGCTTTAGTATTACATCCTCATCCATCACATGGGGGTACCATGAACAATAAAGTGGTATATAATACTTACCACTCTTTGGTTAAAAACGGTTTTTCAGTATTAAGAATAAATTTTAGAGGTGTAGGACATTCTCAGGGATCTTTTGATAATGGTATCGGAGAACTTGCTGATGCAGCTACAGCCTTAGATTGGCTTGAGCACCATAATCCAACCGCTAATACAGTATGGATAGCAGGATTTTCTTTTGGATCTTGGATAGCTTTACAGTTGCTAATGCGCAGACCTGAAATTCAAAATTTTATTGCCATTTCTCCACCAGCTGCAAAATATGACTTTTCTTTCTTATCTCCATGTCCATCGCCAGGACTTGTACTTCAAGGAGATTCCGATTCTATTGTGCTTGAAGAAGACGTTGAAAGCTTTGTTAATAAACTATCAAAACAAAAAGGTTCAAACATTGATTATCGAGTAATTGCTAATGCTGACCATTTTTTCCGTGAAAAAATGGACGAGCTGGTACAAAATCTTGATGAGTATATTGCAGAAAAACTCAGTAACGTTAAATCTGTAAAAACCAAAAATGACAGAAGAAGAAGACAGACTCAACCAACAGTTGAATAAACTAGGATTTTTGATATTTTTAAATGAACTATAATTTAAAGTTATTTAATAACTATAAATCTGACCTTTAATAGCCATTTCTACTTTAGCAAAAATAATAAATAAGCCAAAAGCTATATATTACTTTCGATCCATTCTTTCAATGAGCTTTTTGGTAAAGCACCAACTTTTGTTGCAATTTGCTTCCCGTCTTTGAACATAATTAATGTTGGTATACCTCTAACTCCATATTTAGTTGGGGTTTCAGTATTTTGATCAATATCAACTTTGAAAATTTTAACTTTACCATCAAGCTCAGATGAAAGCTCCTCTAATACTGGCGCCAGTTGTCTGCATGGTCCACACCACTCAGCCCAAAAATCAACTAATACAACCTTACTTGCTTTTAATACATCTTGTTCAAAATTTTTATCTGTTGTTGATGTTGTCATTTTTTTCTCCTTAAAATTGTTAATTATCACTATTACCTACACAAGTGCCCAAACCTCCTTCAGTAAAAATTTCAAGCAATAATGCATGCGGTATCTTACCATTTATAATATGTACTGCTTCAACTCCATTATCAAGCACACAAACTGCAGTATGCATAATATGAGCTAATTCTTTGGAAGTAGATTTCTTAGCTAATTGTTTTAATTGATGATTGCTCATGTTTGAAACTATATCATCGCTTTTGTCTTTCAATCCTGAATTATCTGTAAGCATAATATATTTACAAACTGATAAAGATGAAGCTACAATGCCTGACACAGTTGTTGGATTTATATAAAAAGTTTCACCATGATCACCGATAGCAATTGGTGAAATAACTGGAATTATATCTGTTTCTTCAAATGTTAGTAAAATTTCAGGATTAACCGAAGTCGGCTCTCCAACAAAACCTAAATCAATAATATTTTTAATATTGCTATCTGGCATTGATTGTGAACCTCGATATTTTTTAGCTTCAATTAACTTACAGTCTTTGCCAGAGATACCAATAGCCATACCACCAGCATCATTTATTTTAGTCGCGATCTTTTTATTTAGCAATCCAGACAAAACCATTTCAGCAACTTCTATAGATTGCTTATCGGTTACACGCATCTCATCAACATACTTAGAAGTAATATTGAATTTCGTCAACATTTCACTCACATAACTATCGCCTCCATGAATGATAAATATATGAATACCAAGCTCTCGCATTAATACCACATCATGAGCAAAAGCACTTAAAAGCTCTTCATCATAAAGAATCTTGCCATCACAATAAATCACAAAAGCTTCACCATTATAAAGCTTTAAATAAGGTAAAAGCTCCATCAATGAATCTAATTTCGTTGATCCACTTTTTTTTGCTTGAAACTTAACAACAGACATTTATTTCTCATTAATTATTTAGAAACCCGCTTAACAGTAGGGTTACAAGAGTTTTATTCCTAATATATAACCTAAAAAAAATCATTAGACCATGAAAATTTTAGAATAAACTAATTATATTTGCACGCAATTCTTCGATACCTTGCTTAGACTCAGAGCTGGTCATCAAAAATTCAGGAAACAATGCGCTATGTTTTTTGCATAGATCAACAAAAACCTCATCCCATGAAGCTATATCTCTTTCTTTCTTATCAGATTTAGTAAATATAATTTGATATGAGATAGCTAATTCATCAAGCAGATCCATCGATTCTAAATCATGATCTCGTAATTTATGACGAATATCTATTAGTAAAAATACCCTACGTAACCTAGAGCGAGTTGCAAAATATTTTTTAATAAGCTCTTTCCATGATTTGATTTCTTGCTTTGAAACTTTTGCATAACCATATCCTGGTAAATCAACAAAGATAATATTTTTATCAATAGAAAAGAAATTCAGCTGCTTTGTACGTCCTGGAGTCCGAGAAACACGCGCTACCAATTTACGACCAAGAATAGCATTAATTAAGCTTGATTTTCCAACATTAGATTTACCCCAGAATGCAACTTCAGGCAAATCAAATAAAGGAATTTCATTACTATTGGTTACACCTGCTAGAAACGTACATTCCGTACCAATCATAATTATGCCTTTCTTTTAGCCGGTCTTTGCAATAGCCATTGTTGTAGAATTGAAAGCGTATTACTCCAAGCCCAATAAATTACTAACCCAGCCGGAAATGAGGAAAACATGAATAAGAATATCGCTGGCAATAGCTTCATCATTTTTGCTTGTACAGGATCTGCCGGCTGTGGATTAAGCAATTGCTGAATATACATTGTTAACGCCATAATAATCGGCCAAACTCCGATCATTAAAATAGCCGGCGGAGTAAAAGGAAGTAATCCAAATAAGTTAAAAATGCTCTTAGGATCCGGTGCTGAAAGATCATGAATCCATCCGTAGAATGGTGCATGGCGCATTTCAATAGTTACAAAAAGAACCTTATATAGAGAGAAGAAAATCGGAATTT
>CAZEVK010000053.1:0-5084 GCA_964515755.1 uncultured Rickettsia sp.
GATAATTACCATTATCACTAACCTAAAACTGGATCATATATTGGGGGCTTGACAGGGCAGAAAATAGATTTACCAGTAATAATTGCTCCTATGGCTTTCCATAAATTAGCACATCCTGACGGAGAATTAGGAACAGCAAGAGCAACTAGTTTGCATAGCACAATAATGATCGTAAGTACTTTTTCAACTCAGACATTGGAATCAATCAAGTCCTTCTCTAAAATATCTCCCTGGTTTCAATTATATATATTTAAAGACAGAGCCATCACAAAAGAACTAGTAATAATGGCAGAAACTTGTGGATATAAAGCTCTTGTTTTAACCGCAGACACACCTGTTTATGGTAACAGGGAAAAAGAAATACGAAATAATTTTGACTTAGCAGAAGGATTAATATTAGAAAATTTAATAAAAGCAGGCTTTAAATTACCAAAAGATTTTATTGGTAATAAATCAAAACACTTTTCTTCATTACTTGATAACAATATAACTTGGGCTGATATAGATTGGCTACGTTCTATAACTAAGATGCCAATTATACTAAAAGGAATCATGGATAGAAGAGACTTCCTGATTGCCAAAGAACTCTCTATAGCAGCAGTTATTGTATCTAATCATGGTGGACGTCAGCTTGATACAGTTCCAACATCAATAGAAATCTTACAGAAAAATATTGAGTTCATTGATAAAAGGATAGAAATAATAATTGATGGAGGTATAAGAAAAGGTTCAGATATTTTTAAAGCCTTAGCACTAGGCGCTAAAGCTGTGCTTGTTGGAAGGCCTATTTTGTGGGGACTAGCTGCTAATGGAGAGGCAGGAGTATATAATATTTTAAATATACTTAAATCTGATTTAGAAAAAACAATGAAACTTTGTGGATGTAGTAAGATCGATGAAATAAATAAAGAGTTCTTATTTTATTAAGCTAACCTCCTTCATTAATTTTTAAGTTATCCAAATTTGTGAGAATAAACATAAAATATGGTATTATTATTTCTATTGAAAACCTGTAGAACTTATATTTTTTCATCCTATTATCTTTAATCATAACAGTAAGACATTTTAGCAACTTATCTTTCATTATTCAAGAACTTGACTGCGTCAATGATCGCTTTAGAAAAAATGCTTTTAAATTTCAAAGATCTATTAGCGTCATATTTGGAATTGCTGGGTTGAATACTTTTAATATCAATTAATCAGCTGTAAGTATTTTTCAATATTAAATTTTAAAACTTATTTAGAAAATGGTCTGTTAATATATGCATACGCACCTAATTTAATAACATTTTCTAATTCCTCAGAAATCTACTATACCTGTTTGAATTATTACTGAAACATTTTTGATTTTTTTATTTTTTAAGTTTTTTAACAGCACTGCACCATAGACACCTGGTAACATTAAATCTATTGAATTGTTAATCATTTTCAAATAATTAAGTGCTTCAGTGGCTGATCCTATACGAAACATCACTTACGTTTATTGGATAACCGTACAAATGGAATAATAAATTTAAAACAAATCTAATTGGTTAATTTTCTTCAACCCATATCTTGCCTAGATGTACCAAAATAATATACTTACAAACTTATGGAAACAAATGTGATTATTATTTACCAATCACTATAACGATGCCAGAAAATTTATGAATTATTATATGTCATGTGATTTTTACTAATTATAGAGGCGCTCAACAACTTCAAAATGATTATCTCCAATCAAAACATGCTCCAACACTTTTTGTTTATCATTATAACAATAATAATATTCTATATTAGTATCGCTGCCACTAAAAATATTATCCTCAATTTTTCTAATTTCCATACAATGTTCATAGCTTTGATTCTCTAATGTAACCTTCATATGCTTGGCTTTTAAATTCTCAGCTGCTTCTTGCGTGATTTGTCCTAATACTACTTTATTTAACAGACTGTATCTTTCTTCAATCATTGGCCCATAAATGTAATCATAAAGCTTCTGTCCAAATTCTCCTTTTTCTTTTACTAATTTGCTTTTTAAAGCCTCTTTCTCTACTACAAGAGCGATATTGTTAAGCTTAAGCTCGTATTTTTCAGCATCACTAGCAAAGTCATAAACATATTGCAATGGCGAATATGAAAGCGCTTGAGTAAGTTCACTATATGCAGTAGTTGATCTGAGTGAAACTTTAATACTATCATATTCTTGATAGAACGAATATAAATTAGAAACTGCGCCATAACCTGTATAAATAGCCATTACTGTTCCATATGCACAGCCAAGATATGGAATGCCTACATATGATATCGCGTATGGTACCGCCATATAGCTAATCGTCGTTGTTAATTGAGTAACAGCACTTGTGTATTCCCCTTGATAGAATTGATATAAGATATCTAATGCGCTGATAACTGAAGAATAGCCATTAACTCCATAATGCATGCTATATATATGAGTGGAATCTAACAGAACTTTCTTGGCGTTATGAGCTGTAGGTTCATAATATAACCTAGCTGAATCTATAATGCTGTCCAAAACCTTGAATCCTACCGTTGCCTTATGGATAATAGGTTTTATGTTTTGGATCTTATCATCTATTAGGCTTTTAACGTCTAATAGATCACGAAATTTTTCTTGTAGATTGTAAACAGCAATGAAATCGTCTGCATTAGCTCCTTTATCTGGGTGTAACTTGAGTAGCACTGATTTCTTAAAATCCAAAGAGTCTCTTAGTACATCAATAGACCTATCAATACCATTCCTTTGTAATATCTCTTTAAATTGGCCAATTTCTTTGCGGTATACTATTTGTTTCAAGTACCACTCTAAAGTACTATAAAATTTATAACCAAAAGTGTTGGCTCTACTACCTGCATGAATATTGCTATTACTATCAACGGCAAAATCCATCACTGGCTCAGTTGCAAAATGCCTGGCATTATATACAATTAGATCTTGCGTAAAACTCTCTGTTGTTGTTCCTTTATTATCGAGATTATAATAATCTGAGGATAATACTGCTTGTTGCATATTCTGATCTTCAGACGTCACCTCTAATCCTAATAGTCTATTTAGAACTGCGTTAACTCCTTGTTCTTGTACAACCCATAATATTTGCTCTGTAGCACTAGAATCTTGACCAAGGTCAAGAAGTAGATTAGCTCCTGCACTTCCTGCAATCTTGAAAGCTTCCGATAACAATATAGCGCCCATTGGATGATTCAATATCGCATTGTCATATACTATGAAGTTGCAGTAAGCAATCTGTACTGAAGAGTGAAAATCTTTGGAAGAACTCTTTATTGGTTCTTGTCTCTTCTCTATACTAATAGCTCCAACGTCAGCTGCGGTTGCAACCTCTGACTTACCAATTGGCTCTTGCATAAAAGCCGCCAGTTTTTTATTTTCTAGCATTAATAAATCATAAGCTGCTCTTATTTCTTCATCTGTATATGGACTGCCAATATCCTCTCCGGTCAGTTCTCTATTACGATTAATCATTTCAAATATCATACTTTTTAAGTAAGAGGCATCAGCCAATTCTTGCTTTTCTATACAAGAAAAATCCGCTGCTGAGCTCTCCATTCTTTTTTCACTTTGTTCTTTGAGCTCTGCATTTCTTTGACTTATTGATTCTACTGTAAGATGGATCCTCACTATTATATCAGGTTGAATACCTATATCTGTTACTGGCTGTACAACTGGTACATTGCCAACTTCCAAGTCTTCTATAGCTTGAAATTTATTTCTAACATAGGTCTCAAATTGTTGTTCCTTTCCCTGTGCTTTTGACGCTATTAAAAGATTATGAGATAATCCTTTTATATAATTCCCAAATTCGTTAAAGTCTAAGTTTACTCCTGTTTTATCTTTCCAGTACTTTGCAAGCGATGCTATATTAAACCCTGTCATCACACCACAATTATTAACTAATTGTTGAGTAGGATTAAGATGAACTTGTGACATTTGGGCTTGAAGCTTCTGGGAAACATCAAGAGGGTTGTCAGTTTGACCAACCATTTCAGCTAGTTCAGATAAAAAGACAAGCCCAGTCATTTTACTTGCTATATATTCATCGCTACCTATACCATAGGCTGAATTCATGTAAACAATTTGAATAACACTCGTGATTAAATCTGGTAATAATCCTATAGTCACTATATGGTTACCATCAGCCACGATAAAAAATACAGGCTTACCTGTGCCTACTGAAATAGCTTGCTCTATCTGTCTTATTCTTGCAGCTTTGTTTTCTTCAGACCATCCTAAAATCACGGTAGAGTCTGCAACATTTATTAATGCAAACTCTGCTCTTGACTGCTCTACAGTTTTACCAGATAACAATGCGTATTCATATTCAGCAAGCGCGATAACATTTTCATCATCAAGAAAATGCCCAATCTTATATCCATCAGCTAAATTTATTGAGCCCACTCTTAATTTATGATATGCAGAGCCTTTTGTGAATACTTTTGAAGAATCTGCAACTGCAGCAGACTCCTCATCTTTTAATTCTGACCCTCGTATATTTTTATCTTCCGGAATAAATGGAGTTGTAGGAGCACTTGAAAGAGCACTCTTTCCTATCAGTTCTTCCAAAAGCTTTGATTGCGTTTGTTCTGACTGCTCTCTATTATGCTCTCTAGCTTCTCTAATTTCTTGTACAGTTTGTGCAATATATGCAGCTGTTTTAGATGTTATTTCTAAAGATTTTGCTAAATTACCAAAATAATCTGAATCCAATTCTAAAAAAAAGCTTATCAATTTCTCATTACCATCTTGTTCTCTATACTCAGAGCCATAATTACCAGAATATTTGCCATACCCAACGCCCCACCCTGTCACTTCTTTGAGTGCATAACCAGCAACAGCACAAAACCCTTCATCACCATAAGTATGAATCATTTTATGACGTTGCTCCGGATCAGGAGTAAGTTCTAGCAGTAACTTCATTACTTCAATATGGCCATTTTTTGCAGCCCCTGTAAATGCCGATTCTCCTCTACTATAAGTAAGAGTCACTTTAATACGTTGCTCCTCCGCATGAATCATTTCATTACGTTGCTCCGGATCAGGAGTAAGTTCTAGCAGTAACTTCATTACT
>CAZEVK010000054.1:0-4942 GCA_964515755.1 uncultured Rickettsia sp.
GTAAATCTGGTGGAGCAATTATTCAGTGGAGTCTCTTGTCTTTAATCCCAGGAGCAACACTAATTTCACTTGCGCCAGAACTCTTTACAATTTTCTTATTGGCTGCATGTTGGTGGATTTTGTCGGCTAGAAATTTATCAATTGAGTTTGAAAAAAAGCGTAAAGTAGTTACGAATTAGTTTAATTTTTCAAGCCCTTCTAACTTGAAAATGCATGATTTAGAAGTATCTATTCGTAAGGTGTAGTTTTACTGTTTGCTATATCATTTCCCAATCTGTTCGCGATGATGTGGCGCTACCAAATTTAAGTTTGGATAACCCTGTAGGATTATAATACGCTTACGGCTACGATAATAATGCATTTTGATATGGTCAAAATTGACTGTCTCTGCGATATCAGAGTATTGATAAAGTTCGCGTAAATATGCGTACAAGTGTGGGTAATCGACAATACGACACCAATTCGTACTAGTGAAGTAAATAAACGCCAATCTGCTTCGGTAATCTGAGAGCTCCTACCAAATATCGATGCTGGCTTAAATGAGATTCTAATTGATCTAATTCTGAAAATAATGAATCAAATGCCTGGTTATAGGCAGATTGCTCTGTAGCAAAACCACATTTATACACCCCAAGATTGACATGGTTATATATACGATCATTAATTTGATCAATTTCTGTTTGTAATGCTTTGGGATAAAAATCATCCGTAGACTCAGTAAGCGCATCAAATGCAAAATTAAACATACGAATGATTTCAGAAGATTCATTATTTACAATAGTATTGGTTTTTTTATCCCACAGTACCGGCACAATGATTCGGCCATGTAAATTCGCATCTGCTTTATTATACGTCTGATAAAGGTGCTGATAACCATTTACAGTATCTAGAGTACGCTCTGGATATTCACTAAATTTCCAGCCATCTTCTCCTAAAACAGGATTGACAATGGAGAGAGATCAAAGATTCTAATTTCTTAAGCTTTCGCATGATTAAGGTACGGTGCGCCCATGGACAGGCTAATGATACATACAAATGATATCGATTGGTTTCCGCTTTAAACTTAGAGGAGCCATCTGCAGTGATCCAATTTCGAAAGTTTTTCTGTCCCATAAATATTCCAATTTAAATGTGCTTTAACTGCTAGTTTAAATTATCTGTCATTACGACGTTCTTTAAATAAATTTTCTAAATTTTGGTAAACAAGAGGCTGTTTTGCGTATAATTCTTTAATAGAAGCGATTACTTTTGGATCATCAATTGTTGTATCCAATTTTAGTAAGACAGCAGGCGTTTGAGCCCAAATATATGAACCTAAAGCTTCGATAATAGGATATAAATTCTCATTATCGTAATAACTATCTCCAACAACTTCAAAACTAATTTTAACGTCACTATTTCTAAATACTTCGGTAATTACAGCTTCTTGATATTTCACATTAGGCTGATTAGAGACAAAAATAATATTTTTTATATTATCATATTGTTTTAACCAACTAATTAGCTCTAAAATAGTAGTTTGAGTAGTTGGCCTGGAAAGATCTCTAGCCGGTGTATCTATTACATAGACTGGTTTATTGTTTAAAAGAGAATTGTTATAAATTTCTTTAATTAAATGAGTTTCAGTTAATTTACTTAGATCTGATATATGATGATTATTAGCTATACTCTTTAATTCTTCATTAGTTCCGTCAATCTCAACCTTAACGGTACGTTCCCCTGCTATCAAAATAATATTTTTTGTTTTTAAACCATTTTCAAATAATAATTCAGTATATTTTATTCTATTTTTCATACTTTTCATTGTGCTTCCCAAAATGCCTATGGCATCAGTATTGTTTTCTTTGGGCTTTATAGTTTCAGTAAATCCTAAAATTGTAAGATATTGAAAACTCTTTTCTTTATTTTTCTCCATCCAATTAGCAGGCCTCACTTCCCAACGTTCTTGTGACCCTGTTCGAATAGTAAAATGAGCTTGAGTTAATTTTACAAATTCTAATATATCATTTATGAGTTCTTTGTAATTATTCCTAGGAGGAAATTTATCTTGAAGAGATTCATGAGGTAAAATAATTGATGCTTGTTGCATTAATTTTTCTAATGCCACTTTTTGTTGATCACTTGAAAATCCATAGTAATCTAAACAATCATAAAATGAGTAAGATCTAACAACCATATTTTTATAGTAAATCACCCCTGCTATTATGGCACAAATTGAAAGAGCTATAATTAAAGCTTTAGACCAACTATATTTATAATTACATTTCATTGTTACTTGCATCAAGAATTACCCTTTATTTTATTCTTAATTTTAAGAATTAGCAAAATAGTTATGACCCAACATTTCTTTTAATTTTAAAAATCATTAAGTTCTATATATAATGCTATAATTATAATTATTATTATAAGCAAATTATAGGAATATTATGCTCAGAAGCTTGAGAATACAAAATATAGTTTTAGTTGATGATATTGAAATTGACTTTCAAGAAGGTTTTTGCGTTATTACCGGAGAAACAGGTGCAGGTAAATCAATCATTTTGAATTGCCTAAATTTGATTAGAGGCAATACTGCTTCTATTGCACTTATACGAAAAGATCAAAATATTGCTACTATCACTGCTGTGTTTTCTATAGATTATAATTTAAATAACCCTCTGATACAGGCACTAAAGCAACTATCTATAGAATGTAGTGGTGAACTAATTATTAGAAGAATTTTAGACTCTTCAGGAAAAAATAAAGTTTATATTAATGACATTAGAGTATCACTCGAAATCTTAAAGAATATTACTAATGATCTATTTGAGATAAACAGCCAAAGAGAGCAATATAGTATTCTCGACACTGCAAAACATAGAAATTTATTGGATAATTATGCAGAAAATGGTGAGCTTCTAGCTCAATTATTAAATATTTATACTAACATTACTACAGTTACCAAGGATCTACAAAAAACTATAGAGTTGAAAAACATTGGAGAAAAAGAAAAAGCATTTCTTGAATTTGTAGTAAAAGAATTAGAGGATTTAAATGTAAAAGATGGTGAAGAGAACGTACTTACCGATACAAGGCTCCAGCTCAAAAATCTTAAGAATCGCAATGTGCTAATTACACAAATTATAGATGATTTAAATAACTCAAATATTGAAAGAATTCTTTTTGATATACAAAAGCTCGTATTCAATAATAAGAACGTATTTGTTCAATATCAAAATCAACAGAATAACATCAAGCCTTCTATAGAAAAAGCTATTGATGAAATAGTAAAAATTAAAGAAGAATTTCAGAGTATTATCGAAGATTCTTTAGATGAAACAAATTTAGGAAATATCGAAGAAAGACTTTTTGCTCTAAAAGACGCAAGTAACAAATATAATACCCCTGTGGATAAATTATGTAATTATTTAAACGAATGTCGCTTAAAGTTAGATAGTTTGAGTAAATACGATGAAAGCATTGAAGAATATAATCAAAAATTATCTGAACTTCAAAACAGTTACTATAAAATTTCAGAGCTATTATCTAATTCTCGAAAAAAAACAGCGCTTATTATGGAGAAAAAAATAATGAAAGAGCTAGCATATCTTATGCTAGATAAAGCTGTTTTTAAAATTAATGTAGAAACCGATAAATCAGAGGTTAATATTAATTCTTTTGGTCAAGACAAGGTATCCTTCATAGCATCAATGAATCCAGGTCAATCCTTGTCTTTGTTGAATAAAATTGCATCCGGAGGCGAATTATCTCGATTAATGCTTGCTATAAAAGTAGTTTTAGCGAATCAAAAAGATACCACTACACTAATATTTGACGAAATAGATTCTGGTATTGGCGGGGCCACAGCTGATGCTGTAGGAAAAAGGCTTAAAGATTTAAGCATGACAAACCAATTATTAGTAGTTACTCATCACCCACAAGTAGCCTCTAAAGCTAATATGCATATATTAGTTAAAAAAGACAACGAGAAAAACGCAACTTCAGTCTCAATAGATATATTAAATATTCAAGAAAGAAGACAAGAAATAGCGAGAATGTTATCAGGTTCTGAAGTAACAAAAGAGGCTTTAGCAGCTGCTGACAACTTATTAACTGAATAAAAATTCAGGTTCTTCTAAATTACCTAACAATTGTGGAATATCACACACTTCCATATTAGGAAAAACTTCATGAATTCTTGGTATAACATGATCTTTAAAGTATGTTATTAATGGTTGAGATACAGTAATTATTTGGCTGTTTACTTGAGATAAAGTGTAAATTTCCGGTATTCTGGGTAAAAGCTCTATATCCCATAATTCAGGCTCTCTTTTTACATAATCAAATACTCTTTCTAAAAAATTTGCACAAAGCTTTATAGAAGTATGTGTATCATAGAAACTATTCACACCATTTTTAGTCAAGATTTTTAATGTTTCATAATCACGAACTAACTGCTGTGCATCTTTTGCATCAATAGATAACGCTCTAGATATATATATATCTAGCTTTAACCCTTCTTTTAAAACAAGATTTTCAATTTCTATTAAATCTATTATCTTAATTTCACTTTTTTCTATACTTGAAGCTAATTTAGCTATTTCTTCATATGATTCAAAGTCTTTTAATTTATTCTTAGTATCTGTATTAAAAGTATGCTTAAGAAATGCCTTAAATTTATTATCTGATTCTTGGTTTAAATACCACGAATTTGCGTATAGCATGTAATGGTTTGCTAATATCGGCTCTAATCTATCAAAATTATGTGGTGTTTCTACATTACCAATTAAATTAAGTACATTAGATAGAAAATAGGTTTGTGCTTTAATATATTCTGTTGGTGTGCTTCTAGAAAAATAAGGTTTTCCTTCATTGTGATATACATATCCCAAAACAAGATGAGTTAGTTCATGGATCGCATAAGTAGAAAAATTTTCAGATGAAACATATATATAATGATCTT
>CAZEVK010000055.1:0-4211 GCA_964515755.1 uncultured Rickettsia sp.
TGAAGAACATGATGGAGATGCGCGATAAGCTAATGACCCAGCAGCTCGCTATTCTGGGTGAGCAGCGGGCATGGGCTAAAGCACAGGCCGACTCGTCTATCGAAAGCTATAAGGCCGCAGTCGACGACAAGTACAAAATGGGTATGCTCAAGGTTGCTCAAACGGAAGAGGACCGCAAGGGTAAGGAAGTTAAGCCGGGCGAGAATCCTAATCTCCGCATGGTTGAAGACCCGGGCCGCCCTATCTACGATGACAAGGGTAATATTCAAGGATACGAGTACGGTTGGGCTCTGCCTGAGGGTATGAGCGACAGCATGTTCAAAGAGGTGAAGGGCGAGATTGCAAAGAAGAACGCGGCGTATCGCCGAATTCTAAACGGCTTTAATCGTATTCGCGAGCTTAAGGCAACGTATCCTGGCCTCAACGAAAACACCTTCGGTATTGGCAAGACGCTAGACCCGAAGTACCGGCAGTACCAGCAGGAGTTTAACAACTCTATTATGCAGCTTCGGCACGACATTGCTGGTGCTCAGTTGACGGGCTTCGAGCAGAAGGAGTGGATTGACAAGTCTGGTATCGACCAGCCGTTGCAGTTCGGTTCTAACGACTTCGCAATTAACTCTCTTGAGCAGTCGGTGCGTGACTCGTTTACCACGGAAGTGGAATCGCGAGGCGGCATTGCACTGAACCAAGAGGGAGCGGGCGTCCCCACTAATACTAAATTGAGCACCACAGAAGCGCGCAGCACGGCTGACCGAGCACCAGAGCGGCAGTTGTCTCCGGTTGAACAAGCCGAGGGCCAATCGCAGGACGTTAACTCAAAGGTCCCGGTTCAGGAAGGCGGCTCGACGCTGTATAACATGTACCGCTCCGCTGGCGGTGAACGGTTCGGCGGCGCACAGGAAGACAGCCCGAGTGGATTTAGCGGCGCTATGAGCGAGAGCTTTAATCCAGGTGTGCAGCGCTCCGGTGACCAGCAGGTTGACCGACTCGTGAAGCTCGGTGCGGATGCGGCAATGAAGGGCGACCAAAAGACGCTCACGGCTGCACGGCTCGCGCTCACCCGACTAGGAGAGAAGAGCGGTTACGCTAAATTCGGTTTGGACATGCTCGATAGCCAGCCGGAAGCGGTTAGCATTATGATGGAGTAATATGGGTAAGGTTAATGTTGTTCTCCCGGACGGTAAAGTTGTTACCGTAGATGAAGAAGTCGCCGACGTTTTAGTTAAAGCTAAGTCCGGCACAGTCGAGACCGGGTCGCAAGCAGCAGAGGCCGCCCGGCAGCAGTCCAATGAGGAGAACACCTCAGCGCTCGGAGCCACGGTCGCGTCCGGCGTCAACACGGCACTCGCTGGCATCCCAGCTATGGTTGGCATGCCCGAGCGTGTTAAGGAGTCCATCAAACAGCACCCCGGCGCAGCGCTCGTAGGCGACATCGCAGCGGTGGCAGCCCCGACGGGTCTTTTAGGTAAAACGGCGAAGGTCGCTACCGAGGGAACGCTCGTTGGCCAAGCCTCTCGACTAGGGCAGATGGGTACGGTTGGTAGAGTCGGCGAGGGTGTTATTCTCGGCGGCACCTCCCATATCTCTCGCGCTCGTATCGCTGACGACCCGTTGACTATCGAAGGGCTCACGTCGGATATTGGAATTGCCACTATCCTAAACGTTGGACTAGGCGCAGTCGCCGACCGCATGATTGGTGTTGGTAAGGTGGCGCAGGGCAGTGAGGCAGTCGAGCTTCTCCCGGGTGCTAAGCGAGTTGGTCCGTCCTCGGCTAAATCCGGTGTGCGTGCGCTTAAAGCTCGCGCGGCGGCGGATGAAGCAGAAGGACTTACCATTGAGGCTAAGGAGACGTGGGACAACGCCGTTAAGACTAACACGACAACGTCTAAGCAAGCTATGGCCGCAAAGGAGGCCCTGGACGCGGCGAGTGGTACTCGTAAGAAGGCGCTTGAAGACCTAGCTGCTGCAAAGCAAGCGATGGACGAGTCGCCCGAGTACGCTGCTCTCCGCGACCGACACAATACGGCGCTGGACGATATCGATAGCGCCAATAAAGTGGTGCAAAAGGAGGCTGACGACTTTGCGAAGTTTGCTTCTGACAAGGGTGCCAAGAAGCTAATCGGTGAGTACGAGGCGGCGCAGTCTAAACTTCGCACTGAGCTTAAGGCTATTCAGGACGAAGTCAATGCTGGCGTGCAGGCTGATACCAAGGCGATGTATCGAGGCGCTCGTAAGGGCCAATCGTTTACTGGCGCGGCTGAGACAGCGGCTAAGCAAACGGTGCCGACTGTTACGCCCATCGACTCGGACCGACTGCATTACCTTAATAAAGCGCTCTCGGAAGTTACCAAGCTGAAGGATGCCGCGAAGAACGCACTTAAGGAAGGCGACTTTGAGTTGCTTCATACCTACATGCCGGGTGGTCACGCGCGTGTGGAAGAGGCGCTGGCGGCGGTGAATAAGCCGGGCCTGGCCAATCCACTTAGCGTTAAACTGCCTGACGTCCCTAAGTACCCCGGACAAATTAGGCCGAGTGGTACGCGCATGCCAGAGACGCTAACGGACCTGGGTAAGATGCACACGGATACCATTGCCAAGGTTGCTAACTCGCTTGACGAGGCAACCTCCAAGGAAGTGATTGAGCTTGGGCGCCGCTTTGGTATTGAGGCCGAGACGGCTGGCGACGCTCTTACTGAGCTACGTAACGTTACGCGCAAGTCTTTCCACGGCCCGTCTGCGGATGACATTGCGGCGCTACAGAAGCAGTCCAATGCGGCGGCTACTGAAGCTCGTAGGGCTGCTGACGAAGTTGCCTCTAGCGAAGACTCGTTCGTGCAGCAGGCAAAGCGCTCCGACAAGCTGGACGATAAGGCTAAATGGAAAGAGGCTACCGCGGAAGTTGACCGCGCTCGTGACTTTACGGGTGGTCGTACTGAGTGGTCGCCGGGTAGAATCGATTGGGCATATGACCCAGCGCAGGGAGTCGTGCAGCGCTTTAACGAGGGCGGCAGTCTCCTTAGTTCTGCAAAGGGCTGGGCGCGTAGCGGCGTTATTGCTGCTGCGGGCCGCGCGGTGGACATTGGTGGATGGAAGGGAGCAATCCTTCGCCGTTTAGCTTATGGCGCTGCGGGCAAGTCACTTGATGGTATCGACTCCTCAATGGCGGCGTTTGCGGGAACTTCAGCGAAGGCTGGTGTGCTCGGGCGGATTGGGAATACGGTTAGGGGTGCTGTTGAACGCGCGGGTCGGACTATCGGCGAGATTCGTCCGCTAACGGCGTACCTAGGCCCTTACGCTAAATCGCGTATCGGACGCAACGACGGCAAGGCGGCAAAGGACCTGATTGACGAAGTGTACACCGCGGTCCAAACGGCCCCGGACGCTACGTACGAATTGATGAAGGGCTTTGCGGGCTCTGCCGGTGACCTCGGTTTCCAGCTTTACGCTAAAGTGATGAACAGCCTACAGTACCTAGCGGACACCGCTCCGAAGGACCCGGGTGTTGACATCTCGGCGTCGGGCTCTAATTGGTCGCCTAACGCGCACGAGGTTAACGAGTGGCTGCATCGCTACGAGGCAACTCTGGCGCCGGAAGAGTACATCGCGCGCGTGTTTGCTGGTGAGGGTCACCCCGCTGGTATCGAGGCGCTGGCGTACAACTCTCCAGCTATTCTTAATGAGGTGCGTGCTGAGGCAGCAATGCAGAAGTGGGACCGTTTAACGCTAAAAGGACACGAGGCGCTTTCGCTTCTGTTCCAGCGTCCAATGAGTGCCGCGCAGGACCCGGATGTAATTACGATGATTCAGGGCCAGTACCTGATGCAGATGAATCAACCGCAGCCAGAAAAGGACCCTCGCAGTACGGGCGGTCCGGTTGGTCGACCAGCAGCAGTGCAGTCGCAGGTAGCGGGAAGCAACGTTTCGCAGTTGATTAGTTAAGGAGAACAAATGGCTCTTGGTGATGTTAAAGTTCGGTCGAATTGCAAGAAAGATATCGTACTCCTCTCGGCTGCGGTGGCTAACAACGGTGCCCCGGCGCTTGCCACGGATGGCATCGCAATGTACGAAGTGGACAAACTAGGGCAGGTGGCGTCCATCTTCAAGGACGGAGCAAACTATCCACACCAGCCGGTTAGTAAACACCGACTTTGTATTAAAGGTACCGTGAACGCTGGCCAAGTGCTAGTGGGTACTTTTACGCTGTGGGG
>CAZEVK010000056.1:0-4206 GCA_964515755.1 uncultured Rickettsia sp.
AGAAGAAAAATTCCCCTGAGCCTGGACGAGGACATTAAATAAATCAATTCCTACTAATGCACTATTTTTCACTTTTTCTATCTCTCTACTAAATTAAGGCCAAAATATATTGAACCAAAACAACCGGTAATTACAAGTATCATACCAATAATAGAATTTACATTAGGCGTAATACCAAATAATAATAAATCAAATATTGCCCCGCATATAACAGATAGAAACATTAAAGATGATAATATTCGAACAGGACCATAAGAATATGCTAAAACCAACAATATTTGATATAAAGTGCTGGATACGCCAACCCATAATAATTGCCACCAGGTAGAAGTTAATGGTGTTTGCCAAACAAAAGGTATTATAATACCTGATATTCCTGTACCAGTTAAAAAATAATAAAATAAAATTTGCTGTGTAGAATTAACTTTTGATAACTGCCTTATTTGAACTAAAGTAAACCCGCCCAAAACCCCAGACATTAATCCTATCAAAGAAGCTAGATCTAAAATTTTTTTATCAGGATTAAGAATAACCATTACTCCTAGAAATCCTAAAATAATTGATAACCATATTTTTATAGAAGTTTTAACCTTTAGCATCATAAAAGCTGCAATTGGAACAAATAAAGTGCTAGTATTATTAAGCAACAATCCATCTGCTAGAGAAATATATTTAAGCGCATAAAACATACATGACAAAGAAATTATAGAGCACATACTCCTATAAAAAATGCTCTTAGGATTAGAAATTTTAAAGAGGCTGTTATCTTTTAAAAACCATGGTAATAAAATGATTAGGCCAAACCCAAATCTTACAAATACTATCATGGCAGTTGATACATTGTTTCCGATAAATTTTACGAATAATCCAGCTGTTGCATACATTATAGATGCAAGAATCATTAAGCAAACAGCTAATTTGAGGTTTGGTTTTTTTTGAATCATTATATTTTCGTAATTTATTAAAATCTCAATATTTTATAAATATCGCTAAGAGCATCTTCTTCATCAATATTCAATAATTTTTCCTTAAGGAAAGATATTTCTTTATCTTTTAATATGCTACATGCATTACTTTCAAACTTAATCACTAATTCTTCACGTGTTAAAGGTAATTCTTTACTACCTCTATTTATAAATATTTCTTCTATTAAAACCTTCCCACTTTTTAATTCAACTATAAGTATAGCAGGAGCATGCTGAGGAAATATTTTATTACATTGCTCATTACTGCTAACTTTTATTTTTTTCATTAATAACTTTCTTTGAGGTTCTAGGCATAATTCATCAGTAAAATCTTCGTTACCTAATCCTAAACCAGCTCCTCCTATTAAAGCTGATGCTATGGTATATGGAGCACTAAATTTACTTTCGTAAGCATTTCTAGGGTTTTGCTTACGCTCTAATGGCTCTCCTATTGCTCTTAACATAGGATCGGCTACTATAAGATCTATCAATTTAATCTCTCGATTTTTAATGCCATAATTGTGTAATTTCAAAGCACCGTCTATTCCAGGGTGCGTATAATAATTTGAGGGATAAGGCTTAAATCTCATATCTGAACAAACCCATTCGGATCCTAATTTTTCTATAATCGCTGAAGGATTAAATTTTCCATCCAGAAAAGCTGAATAAAGCCCATATCTTCCTTCTAGAGATTGTTCTGGGCCTCTTATACCCTTTTCAGATAAAAAGGCTGCATTAACAGCTGATTGTGCTGCCCATCCAGATTGAAATTTTTTTATTTCACCACCTGTTCTATTACCCTCTAACAATCCACTAGCAAAACTCACAGAAATATTAATAGCTTGTTCAATTTTATCCAGGTTTTGATTAAGTAATTTTGCTGCAATTGCAGCAGAAGCAATTAACCCGCAAATAGCTGAAGAGTCCAAGCCTTTTTCTAAGAAATGAGATTTGAAATTTGAATCAATCCCTGCTTTTGATAATCTTATACATATCTCAAGTCCTAGAGAAATTGCATTAATAATGTCCTTACCAGTTTTTTTTGTAAATTCAGCAATAGAAAGCACCGTAGGAATTATTACTCCACTTGGATGTAAATCTGGCATGCACATATCGTCAAATTCTAAAGATCTAGCTAAAGTTCCATTTATAAATGCTGCTTGGGAAATTGAAACTAATTTATTTACTCCTATCGCTGAAGCCTGACAATTACCTCCTTCAAATAAAATATATTCAACTAACCTTTTACTACTTTCATAAGGAGTAGCAGCTATACAACATCCCACAGTATCAAACAAATGGTACATAGCAATCATCCTTATGTTCTCTGGTATATCTTCAAAAGAAGTGGAGAAAACAAATTTTGCTAGTTCTGATGATAATGTTTTAGTAAGCATAACTCCTAAGCTTAACCTATTAACGTCAGATAATTTACAAGCCTTTGAACTTAACATACTATCTCTGTTAACAGCATTTAGGTCGTCTCCATAAAATATTCTTTGTCATGCTTCCAATTTTTGGATTTGGAGAAATTTTATAGGTCGCTAAATAACGATAATATAACTTGGAAGAAAGTCAAATCTTAATATAACGTTTTATAATTCGCGATTTATTACCCTTACATATCATCTGTCAGAAAAACGATTTAGGGCATTAATTTCATCTACTTTAATCTCTAGCTTGCGCTTATATATCTCTTGATATAAAAAATTAAGCTCTTCTTCTAAATTATCAGTATAAACTTCAATGAACCATGTCTTTTTACTATAATGAAATTTATATCCTCTAGATTTTAGTATATTTTTTGCCTCATATGGACTCCCTTCGGCTCATACACGATGTGTAGTTAATCTGGCATTTTCTAATAATACATTGAGCACAGAATTACCTGATATAGAAAGTAATTGAGTAAGAATGTTTATTCCTGCTAAACAATCTATTTCTGCACGATGTGCTTCATAGAAAAAGTTAAATTTATAAGCTAAATATTCTAATTTAGTACTAGTAATACCTTCTTTACTCCAAGGAATTTGTGTACAAGTACAAGCCCACGGTTTCTTCTTGAAAATTGGAAATTGTTTTTCTACAATTTTTCGGTCAAAGCCTGCATTATGAGCAATAATTAAATTAGCTCTCTCTACTATTTCTTCTACTCTATTATTATCAATGCTACAGCCTTTTATCATCTCAATGTAATTGGTCTTTGGTCAATATTTTAGCTTAAGACGATTTTGAGCTTTTTTGCTTACGTCTATTTTACATTTGTAATTTAACTAATTTCCATAATATTATGATTTATCTTTTATTAATAACATAAAAAAGGTAGTAAAATGTTGGGCGCAGACTTAATTAGACAGATAAATCAAGCTTTAAGAGAAGGAATTTAATCAAGTCAAAGGCTAGTCAATGTAATGAAAAGTCAAGAAGAAGTTGACTCTATTAAAGAATAAAGAAGGATTAAGTGCAACAATTAAAAATATGAACGGTTTAAGGCGCAATCACGCTACTATCGATGCTGATGTATTAGAAGCATTCAGAACACTGGTTCAGGACATTAGGAACTTTAATAGCTATAATAATGAAGAAATTATTCCAATTACAGTAGAAGTGGATGAGATATTAGCTGGGGGCTCCCTATTCAAACTACACATCCCACTCACCATAACTTAGGTACACCATTGCTAGAGGGTGGAGCTAGCGATTATCATCCTCCTCATTACCAAACGTTGAACCATAATAATAATGATACTCATGTTGTAGGCGTTGGCTACTCAAGAAAGTAACGATTGTTGTTGTGGTTGCATTTTGATGTAACTGGTCTTTGATCAATATTTTAGCTTAAGACGATTTTGAGCTTTTCTGCTTACATCTATTTTACATCAGGTATTGTCTAATTCACATAATTCAATTTCACATATAAATTCTCCAAACTTTTGCAATTTTTTTCCAGTAAGAGACCTATAATAAGGTTACAATCCTACTTTCTGCTATTAGCCCTATTACTAAAAAGCCCTCTTATTATTACACAAACTTTTGTGCAATCGTTCTTTAAAAAAGTCTTTATTTACAGTTTTACACAGCAATACCCCTTTTTACTATAATTTTACTTGCTTTTTGCTATAAAGTTATTATTTATTAACCTATCTAAATAGAGTAAAATTTTATTAACCTTTTTTATAATAGAGCCTCAATGCGTAATAATTTTAATTTATATAATATATTTCCAATCAATAAAAACGAG
>CAZEVK010000057.1:0-4113 GCA_964515755.1 uncultured Rickettsia sp.
TGGTGGCTGGACCAGGAATTGAACCAGGGACACAAGGATTTTCAGTCCTTTGCTCTACCAACTGAGCTATCCAGCCAACAAAGAACTGTTATAAAATAAAAAAAACTAACTGTCGAGACTATTTTACTCACTTTTATTTTTTGCCGGAAATAATTGCAGAATTTTGTCCATTTCCTCAAAAGAATTATAATGTAAAAAAACTATACCTTTCTCAGGACCTTTAAATTCTATACTAACTTTTATACCCAATTGCTCAGAAAGAGCATTCTCTAACATCTCTTTATCGGCAGAAGAGGTGGGAACTTTCTCAGCACGGACTTTTTCTCGCTTAGCTATACCTTTACTAGTAAGACTTTCTGCTTGCCTTACGCTTAAACCACCAGCCAATATTTTTTTAGCAGTTTCTAAAGGATTTTCTGAATTAATTAATGCACGAGCATGACCCATTGTTAGATCATTTTTTGCAATCAAATCCTGAACTTCCTGAGGCAGAGTCAATAATCTGAGCAAATTAGCTACATGACTTCGACTTTTCCCAATTGCCTTTGCTACATCATTTTGTGTATAGCTATAAGAATCAATTAAACTTTTGTAAGAAATAGCTTCTTCAATAGCTGAAAGATCCTGCCTTTGAACATTTTCAATAATTGAATATTCTACCGTATTATTGTCATCCAAATCTTTTATTATTACTGGAATATCTTTTTCTCCAATAAGCTGACAAGCTCGATATCTTCTTTCACCAGCAATAATTTTGTATTTCTCGTCAGCAAGTTTTTTAACTAAAATCGGAGCAATTACTCCTTTCTCTTTAATTGAATCAGCTAGTTCTTTCAAAGACTCTTCATTAAAATACCTTCTTGGTTGATTAACATTAGCTACAATATTTTCCAAAGGTATCCAAAGAATTTTTTCTGAATCCTTGCCGCTAACTGACTCTGTATAACTTTCAGGCGCAGCATAATAGTCTTCAAACAATGAGGATAAGCCTCTACCCAGGCTACGTACACGAGGTCTATTTTCTGTCATTTCAACTCACTTTTTGTTTAATGTAATTTTTTATTTGCGCTTCTTGTGCTAAAAACTCTTTAGCAAAATCAATATAAGCATTTGATCCAGAGCAATGTGTGTCATAAAGTAGTACAGGCTTACCATAAGAAGGAGCCTCTGAAACTTTAACATTTCTTGGAATAACGGTTTTATATACCAAATCTCCCAAGCATGCCCTAACATCAGCATCAACTTGCTCTGTCAGTCTATTTCTTTTATCATACATTGTAAGTATGATACCGTTAATAATAAGCTCTGGATTTAATGTATTTTTTATCAATTTAAATGTTTCTAGCAAATGTTTCAACCCCTCCAAAGCAAAAAACTCACATTGTAACGGAACAATCAAAGAAGTAGAAGCAGTAAGAGCGTTAATTGTTAGCATTCCTAAAGAAGGTGGACAATCTATTAAAATATAATCATACGCACTTAGTATATTTGTTATTTTATGTTTTAAAATAAATTGTGGCTTTTGTAAATGAATCATCTCAACTTCTGCTGCAGCAAGATCTACATTAGATGTCACCATATCAAGAAATTTCAAACCAGTTTTAACTATGCAATTTTCAAGCGATTCTTCTCCAATCAGCACCTGATATAAATTTTTCTGTCTTGATTCACCTGTAATGCCATAACCAGTGCTAGTATTACCTTGAGGATCATTATCAATTAATAAAACTCTGTAACCAGTCGCTGCTAATGCTGTAGCAAGATTAGTCGCTGTTGTAGTTTTCCCTACTCCACCTTTTTGGTTTACAAATGATATTATTTTTGCCATAAGCTACTTTCTCTTTATATTAATTATTCTAACAACTACTCCTAGTTCATCAGTAATGCTTTGACTAACACTATAATCAAAATTCCAGTTACGCTCTGCTTCATTTAGCTCACTCTTCCAACTTTTTCCTTTTAATAATAATATATTAGCATTAAAAGCAATTTTTTGATTAACATTTTCAAGAAATTTATCAATATTACTAAATGCCCTAGAAGTTACATTAGTAATATTAGCAGTATTTGCATTGATAAACAAACAATTATGTATTTTTATCGTGTTTTTACTAAATTTTCTAGCTTCCTGGAGAAAAACACATTTACGCAAATCACTATCAACGAGATGAACTTCTTTCACACCCAAAATTGAAATGATCAGTCCTGGCAAACCACTTCCACTTCCAACATCCATTAAAGTGCTATTTAGATCAAGATATTTAATTAACTGTGCAGAGTCTAAAATATGCCTAGTCCATATATGTTGAGCGCTATTGGAACTAATTAAATTTATATGCTTATTCCATTTTAGTAATAACTCTACATACTGCTCTAATTGTAAAAATGTTTCACGTGAAACATTTAATTCATTCAATAGATAGCTCTTTGCATTATTGTAGTCTTTGAGATATAACATTAATTGCTATTTCGTTTTAAATATATCAATATGGCAGTAATAGCAGCAGGAGTTATTCCTGGTATTCTTGAGGCTTCACCTATATTAGCTGGCTTAATTTTATTTAGCTTCTCTTCCACTTCTATAGACAAGCTACCAACTAAAGAAAAGTCGAGATCTCTGGGAATCAGGATGCTTTCATCTCTTTTGAATAATTTAATATCGTTTTCTTGCTTAGATATATAATAAGAATATTTTGCCTCTACCAAAATTTGTTCAATAATTTGCTGATTAATATTATTTATTTCGGGCATTATTTCTCCTAATAAAACAAAATCGACTTTTGGATAACTCATCAAATCATATATAGATTTCTTTACTCCATCCATCGTAAGGTTTAAACCAAAAGTAGCTAGTTGATTAGGGGAAAATTTTTTTTCAGATAAAAAATCTTTTGCCAACGCTATTGTAGAAACCTTTTCTTGCATTCTATTAAGTCTTTGAAGAGATACACAACCAACATCGTAACCACGCTCAGTTAGTCTTAAATCTGCATTATCCGCACGCAAAGACAGTCTATACTCAGATCTAGACGTAAACATTCTATAAGGTTCTTTCGTTCCATTTAAAACCAAATCATCAATCATCACTCCTATATAAGCTTCTGAACGGTCAATAATGAATTCATCATCTGATTGCAGAGATAGCGCTGCATTAATACCAGCGATAATTCCTTGACCTGCGGCTTCTTCGTAGCCCGTAGTGCCATTAATTTGACCAGCAAGATAAAAACCTGATAAACGCTTAGTCTCTAAACTATGTTTTAACTCTCGTGGATCTACATAGTCATATTCAATAGCGTACCCTGGCCTTACAATTATAGCTTCTTCTAAGCCAGCTATTGATTTTACTATTTGTTCTTGTACTTCTTCAGGAAGTGAAGTTGAAATACCATTTGGATAAACTAAATCAGAATTTAGCCCTTCTGGCTCAAGAAAAATTTGATGACTAACCTTATCTGCAAAACGTATAATTTTATCTTCAATAGAAGGGCAGTATCGTGGTCCTGAAGATTTTATCTGACCAGAATACATAGGTGACCTATGAACATTTGATCTAAGAATATCATGAGTTTTGCTATTGGTCTTGGTTATATAGCAAGAAATTTGTGGTACTTTTATATTATCATTCATATAAGAAAAAGGCCTTGGTTTTACATCTCCCAGCTGTTTTTCTAAAATATCATAATTAATTGAACTCGCTAAGATTCTAGGAGGTGTACCTGTTTTTAGTCTTCCTAAGCTAAATTTTAAACAATTTAAAGTGTTAGAAAGTCCAATAGAAGGAGCCTCATCAACTCTCCCAGCTTTAATTTTTTTTTCTCCGAGATGAATTAGCCCATTAAGAAAAGTTCCTGTAGTCAATATAATTTTAGGTGCTAAAATCTCTTCATTTTTAGCAGTAACCACTCCATAAACTTTACCATCACAGACCAACAAATCTTCAATAGATGCTTCAATGATAGTTAAATTATCTTGTGCGGTTAAAATAGATTGAACTGCTTTTTTATACAAATCTCTATCAGCTTGAGCTCTTGGGCCCCAAACAGCAGGTCCTTTACTAGCATTAAGCATCTTATAATGGATGCCAGCCATATCAATAGCTCTTCCCATTAT
>CAZEVK010000058.1:0-4087 GCA_964515755.1 uncultured Rickettsia sp.
TTTCTACAATTTTTCGGTCAAAGCCTGCATTATGAGCAATAATTAAATTAGCTCTTTCTACTATTTCTACTACTCGATTATTATCAATGCTACAGCCTTTTATCATTTCATTAGTAATGCCCGTAATCGATACAATCTGTTCCAAAAGCACCTCATTAGTATCTTGAAACGAGCAATAACTGTCTAATATGCGAAAAATACGACCATCTTTTGTATATTCAAAACTAACAAGAGCTAATTCAATAATTGTGTCTTTAAATGTATCTAGCCCAGTGGTCTCAACGTCTAAGAAAACTCCTATAAATTTGTCTTCATCGTTTGCAACATTATACTCCTCTACCCTGGTAAACTTTTTTAGCACTTTATAGTTTTCATCTTGTGAAAGAATATTTGCTATTTCTTCAAATGGTAAATCTATAATACTTGTCTTATTAATTGTCATTTATTTTACTCTTTTTAAGTTTATCTTCTCTATATTTTTCCCAACGTCTAATTGCTCTTTCTTTCTTAGCTTGATTTGAACACGCAGGACAACCATGATCATATAACCTACTTAAAATTATAGATTGATATTCATGTCCTTTAGGGCAAATCCACCATGCTTTAAACTTTGATCCACTTGTAAAATCCAGAGGTGTTTTATTTCCATTTTTAGTTGGGTGCCATTCTTTTGCTATTTCAGGCTTTTTAGTTTGTAAACAATTAGCAATATGCACAACTTTTCCGCTGCAAATAGGGCATTTATATCCATTGGTTTTAGAACTTATTATCATTTGATATTCATGTGAGCTATCTTTATTACATTGCCACCAAACTTTCTTTTTACTATTGGGCATTACATCTAATGGAGTTAAGTCATTGTTCTTTGTTGGGTGCCATTCTTTTGCTATTTCAGGATTTAACTTTTGCAAATTATTATCAGCACCAACTTTTCTTTTTGCACAATAAGGACACCCTGTTTTAGCACCATTTCGTGCGTCTATTGTTGCTTTCCATTCATGATATTTGGAGCAGCGCCACCAAACTTTTTGGTTACTATTTTTTGATACATCATTTGGAGTTAATCCGTTATTTTTATCAAATAGCCATTCTTTTGACAATTCTGGGTTATTTTTTTGCAAACTGTTACAAATTAAGCAATTACGCCCAACTACTCTATCAACAATTCTTGCTTCATAATCATGATTACATTTCGAACAAACCCACCAAACCCTTTTATTTGATTTAGTTGGGAAATTTTCAGGTTTCATATTATTATGATTTTTAGGACTCCATTCAGCTGCTAGATCTGCTCTAGTACAGGATAAATTTGTACCATTATGACTTCCTGCAGAAGCCGTTCTAATCTTTTCAAACTCATAATTATTTTGAAATTGGTGATGGCTAGTTTTTACGTACGTTTCTATTATCTTTTTTATATCTGTGTCCAACTTGTCGCAAAATTTAACTAAAATTTAATTTATAACTCTCCATTCTAAGTACATTGGCTTATAATACTCAGTATGTGAAACTATGCAATGATTATATAACTTTTTTAGGCATGATAGATATTCTCTATTTTATCTTCACCTGTAGAACGTGACAGATAACGTACCTTATCTGTCACCTTCTTACCTGATAAAAAACTTATTTTTAAGTTTATACTATTAGACAGAGATTTGCAGTGTTAGAGAAATAATGTTCTTTAAAGTTAATAAATGGGTTAATCTTTTTATGCGAAAGAAATTCTTCTAATTTAAAAATGAAATGTAATAAAACCCTACTAGGATCTATTACTATATTATTGTTACCTATGATTTTAGTTGGATAGATTATCCCATTTTTTTGATAATCATTTTTATTTTTAGAGACTGTTATAGGATTACCTTCTTTAACAAGATGTGTAGCGCAACCTAGAGGAAATGTTTCTCTTTCTATATTTAAATATATGAGGTCATTTTATCATATATCAATAGACCTTGATCAAGGTGGGCTATAAGAGAAGGATATATATTTTTATCATCAGGATTTTTGGGAACAAACCATTGTTTAAAAGTTTTGAAACTTTTTGGGGTACTAGAATAAGAAAAAACAACTCCTATTGGCGGTGTTGCTCTACAAAGCACATGTTGGGTACCTCCTCCACGGTGTGATTCTATTGTAGAAAATTCTTGAGAGATAAAGTCTAAGTCCCTAACAGATTTTACATTATCTATTGCTTGTTTTGCTTCTTTTGAATCAAGTGTAGTTTTTATTTCAATAGTTGCATACACTATATCAACTGGAAAAAAATGTGTTGATGTTAATGTAAAAATTGATGGACACATCATTTTTTCATAAACAAATAATATCAATTTGTTTACTTTGGTTTCCTTTGCGGTCTATTACTACTCCAGTGCCAATACCGTATCTTTTAGGGTAAATTTTATAAGAAGATCTTTGATAATAGTTTCATTACCCAAACCTTTTAAACCTTGGTGATTAAATAAGGAATTAATAAATTTAACTTCAGACTGAAGTTGGAGCATAATTCCATTATAATAAGCATCAAGAATATTATTCATAACATCTTACTTAATCTACAATTTTTAATCTCTTAGCAATTTCTTCTGGAGAAGGTAATAGATTTTCTACTTCTTTAGGTAAATATTTACTAGAATGATATGTAGCTATTCCCATGGGTTTTTTAGTATCTTGAAGAGTGTATTCTACAATTGTCCTATTTTTATCTTTGCAGATAATAATACCAATAGATTTATTTTCACCTTTAAGCCTTACAGTTTTATCTAATGCTGTTAGATAAAAACCCATCTTGCCCGCATATTCTGGTTTAAACTTGCCAGCTTTGAGTTCTATAGCTACTAATGATTTGAGTTTTCTATGGTAAAGCAATAAATCTATAAAAAATTCTTCACCATCAACAGTTAACCTATATTGATTGCCTATAAAGCAGAAATATCCGCCCATTTCAGTAAGAAAATTTTTTATATTATTTATTAGGCCTGTTTCAAGTTCATATTCTGAATGTTCTTCACTTAATTCCAGGAAATCAAAACTATATTCGTCTTTTACGGCAAGTTTTGCTTGATCTTTAAGTTGAGGAGTTAGATTTTGATCAAAGCTTGTTTGATTAGTTAGAAATTTTTGATATGATTTTGCATCTATATTGTTTATTAGAACGTTTCTTGTCCACCCAAATTTCTTGCACATTTTAAGGTAATATTCTCTCTCTAGATCATCTTTACATTTTTCAAGTACTACAAAATTGTGAGTCCAACCAATTTCTCGCGCCAGCTGCGCGAGTTTTTCATTTTCTTTATATGTAAGGTAAAAATTCCTTATCCTCCATATATTAGCTTGGGAAAACCCAGCAATTCCTGGAAAGCTAACTTGTAACTCTTTAGACAATACTTCGACTACCTTCCCCAACCATGTTTATGTTGCTTATTAACTATTTGCTTACCAATATCTCAATAAAGATTAATAAGCTCTTTATTTACTGCGCTTAATGCTTTTAATTGGGAATTTTTAATTCTTTCTTTAATATCAATTAGAAGCTGATTAAATTCTTTAGTATTTTCAAGCATTTTTAGATTTTTATAATATAATGGAATTAATAAGGGCATTATAGTCAACAGAAAAGATCTTTTCTAGGAAATTATATAATAATAAATTTATAGCGTTTATATACAAAATTAAGTAATACTCAAATTTGGCATAAAGCTCTTTTAGGATCATTTAAAGCTTCTTCATTTAAATCTGTTAAATCTTGTACTTTATTGAATGCAAAAATTGTTAAAAATCCTTGATATTTCTAGAATCTTTATTTTCCGGTAAAAACCCTCCAACTTGAGCATCCCAAAGCGTTTTATACAGACCTTTAGTTTTTAATAGTTCTTTATGACTTCCATCTTGGACTATTTTTCCTTTATCAAAAACTAGAATTCTATCCATATGTAACAAAGT
Source organism: uncultured Rickettsia sp. (assembly GCA_964515755.1). Taxonomy (GTDB): domain Bacteria; phylum Pseudomonadota; class Alphaproteobacteria; order Rickettsiales; family JABSSG01; genus JAGVLN01. The sequence continues at coordinate 3,946 of CAZEVK010000058.1, forward strand.
TGAGAGTCTATGAGCTACTACAATAGTAGTTTTATTTTGCATTAAGTCCCATAAGCTTTCTTGTATATATTTTTCAGTTAGAGAGTCTTGTCCTGCCCCCCTATAATGATGCCAGATTTAAGTTAGTAGTTTAAAAAAAGAG
>CAZEVK010000059.1:0-4023 GCA_964515755.1 uncultured Rickettsia sp.
TAACTGCACTTTCCATGTCTGTCGTATCGTATGTTTCTGGCGTGTAATTTTCTGGGAGCGCCGCTTTGATCAGTGCGCCTGTATCAGGGAAAAATACCAGCTTTGGCACATTCAGTAACTGCAATAATTTTATGAGTGCTGTGTAATCATATTGACGGTCAACCCCACCAAGCATGACGCAACCGATAGGTCCCTTGTTTCGTATGAGCGCTTCGATGCCAGAAATTGTCGCTTCTGGATTTGATCCAATAGCGTCGTCGATAAAAGTTATTCCGCGCACAGTTCTAACCGGTTGCAGTCTGTGACGAATTGGTTCGAATTTGTTGAGGGTCGTATTGGTAATGCTTCGGTCGACGCCGAATAAGTCAGCAGCAGCTCGAACCATGAGAAAGTTCAGCTTATTATGATCACCGATAAGCTTCGCCTTGGACATATCGACAGGCTCATTCGGATCAATCATTACTTTCCGTGCTTTACTACTTGCAAGCCAGTGAAGGATCACCTCAGTTTCTGGATTGAAAATCACACTCCCTGTCTCATCCATGTAGCGCATGATATTGCGCTTTGCTTCCCAATAATTTTCCAGTGTACCGTGGTAATCTACATGATCTTTGAATAGATTCGTAATTATAGCGACATCAGGACTTTGAGCTAGTTCGGCTAGTTGATAGCTAGACAGCTCGACGACGAATATAGTGCTTGCGGACGCATTTTCTAGCGCATCAAGCATAGGATCGCCAATGTTGCCACAGATATGCACGTCAAACCCAGCGTTCTTAAGCACCGCTCCAAGGAGCGCAGTCGTGGTCGTTTTGCCTTTCGTTCCTGTTATGCCAACTGATTTTGCGCGTAATTGTTTGACACAGTCAAAAAATATTCTTGTCGGAGTCGTATAGGCGACAGGCATCAATCTTCCAGCGAAACCGGCAGTCTTTACGACGATCGTCGTTGACAACTCGAGTGAGCGTAATTCTTCGTTCACAGCCTCTCTATTGTCATCGTGAATAAAGACATTTTTTATACTCAGAGGTGCAAGGTGTGCTGCACAGAATTTTTCAAAACTTGCCCACTCTTTTCCTTTACCGACGAATACGACATGCTTCCCGGTAATGTCTGGTAGATCATAACTCATCGTAGTTTTTCCTCCATGTTGAAGAGTAATCGGTCGGCAATGGGAGACGGTAGTGCATGTTCTGGGTTTAGTCTCAGCGCTCCAGCAAGCATCGCCTCAGTATCATCGATTATCATTTCTTGCTGTCTAGCGTATGATACTAACGCGCTGTTTTGGTATGTTTGGTCTTTTGCTACCAAGGATAGACAGAGCCGAAGCTCGTGCGGTGTTCCGACACAGTCGAGTACAGGCTCACCCCCTTTTCCTAGCAGGTCCATAAGTAGATCAGAAAGATCTGCCTGTTCGAGATAATTTTTTCCAAAAGCTTCTTTCATAGATTCAGCGCTGATCCACGGAGCAAGCAGTATGTAACTCGACAGTGTCTTCGGACTATCAGTGCTCCAGCGAGGATGTTCACGGTCTGTACGATTCATTTTAAAATGTGAATTGTCGCTCGTAAACACGTTGAAATACTGTGGATACCTTGAAAAAAGTTTTGCAACTGCGATCGAGCTGAGTGGGCGAACCGCACTGAAGTAATTGAGTTGAACCGACAAATAGCTATGCACATAGTCTTGAAACAGTTGCTCGAATTCAAATGATTTACTCCATTGATGATTTACTGATTCTCCCTCATGAATCGTCTGTGGGATGCTGGCGCTTGCCTCGTTCGCAACAACGACATATTTATCTCCGCGTGCTGCAGCGAGCAAGCATCCGCTCAAAGCAAAGACCAGTGAGATAGGTATATGGCCATTGTACGCACCCTCTAGCTTATTGAGCACAAGGATTTGCGGGTCGAGGACACGCTCGATACCATGTAATTCTACACGCATTGTATTCGCGACCTGTTGTGCGAGCCCGCGATGTGAGCCGGTCGCAAGAACGAATCCACAGACAGGGAGGGCAATTTCTTTTAAAAGTTCACCAGCGACAATGGAGTCTTTTCCTCCACCGATACCGAGCAATACTCGTTGTTTCCAATCGACACTGTCGCTGTTGTCAGGAATTATGCTTCCTTTTTGTGCGCTAAACTGAGCCAGTTTGGACGGCTTAAGATTATTCTTGTACAGAAATTCACCAAGACCGTGTCGAAACACTGTATTCCAGAAATCAGCTTCTTTTTGATCGAACGAATACGCATGATCAATGTGAGGTGGAACAAAGATTTTGTAATAACTGATTCCCAGTGCGATATGGAGCGCACGCAAATGCCTGTCAATGGTTGGGTTGTCAGGAAGCCCTAGGGAGAATGTCAGTTTTTCGATAACTTCATACGAAGATTCATTCGTTTCGATACGATAGACAAACGAAACGACGCGTCGTGTTTCATCGACCAAGATGTTTTCATATATGAATTTTTTGCCGATCATCGGACTTTAGTATAAGGGGTTTAGGCGTATCATGCCAATTGTTCTTTAACGAGCTCAGCAACCTGTCGGGGTGTCATATTCGCTTTCAATATGAACGCTTTGACTCCCAGATCTTTAATACGGGCAGGGACTTCGCTTTCTCCCATGTTCGTAAGGACGATTACCTTAATTGAACTACCCCAGTCGGTTGCTCGTAATTTTTCGAGCATCTCATCGCCATTCATTTCGGGCATCATCAAGTCGAGCAATACGATGTCAGGCATCATCTCTTCGATCAATGCGAGCCCAAGTTTCCCGTTTTCCGCAGTTTCTACGGTATAGCCTTCGGCCTCGAATTTGATTCGGTACATTTGGCTGATAGCAGCGTCATCTTCTACGATTGCAATTTTAGGCATAAGTATATAATACGTCGGCTACCCGACTAACGCAATCGATGCAAATTAAAAAATACCCTCAACAAATCACTTTGTAGAGGGTATTTAGTTGTTGGCACTAACGGTTTTTAAGCAGCGAACTTGCCAATTGCAACTTGTGCAACATGTGCTACCTTCGCCAAGAACCCAGGATGTGCTGGTCGTTCAGGCATTGGTAATTGCTGTGGTGCTAAATCCGGCTCGATTGGCGCAACATATTGTTGTGCGTCGTGCTGTCTGTTGAGTGCGTCTAATGCGTGTAAACTCATGATTGTATTATATCACAAGCATTTAAAAAAAGCAATAGCTTTATATTTATTTATCAATTTACACCTTGATCGGTGCTGTTTTGGATATTGTGGTTTTCTCTTCTTCTATCGATAAGTTCATAAGCTCCAAATACTATAGATGCAGTGGCAAGCGCCCCAAGACCTGTTGTAATAGGATTTTCAAGTGTGTGATGCCATAAATCATTTGCCTTTTCCGAAACATAATCTCGAGCAAGGGGAGCTAGAGGAAAGTCTGTCGTCCAATAAGCCACAGCTGCACCATAGCTGATTGAATTAAACAGATTCCGTTTTGCGGTGTTCTGTATGCCTTTTGATGAATTGTACTTCATCGTTGCTGGAGCACCTTGCCAGAGATTTTGCACGTAAGAAAGCACTTCATATATTTTTTTATGTTTTATTGGCTCTGTCTCAGAAGTATTTAACGGCGCTCGTTTCGTACTTTCGTACTTAGTTTGTGCGTATTCGGTCGCTGCAACACCTGACATCACAATTAACGACGCGATGTACCTGTTCAAACCAGCTTCTGCGAGTGCATTACCAGCTGTAATACCCGATCCCCATTCTATCCATGCAGTTTGTCGATAAACAAGAAATCTTCCAAATTCTTTAAGCTTGTTTTTATTCAAGTACCTAGGTTGGGATAAAGAATCAGTAGCTTGTGGAGGAATTGCATAATCTAGGTTAGGCATTACAGCAGCGCTACTACTCACTGAGGGACTTTTCTTACTGCGCAACATGGAAAAATTATAACATAAATACAAAAAATAAGCAATACTACAATATAACCTGAGTCTCAAAACCCCCAAAGTAGCTGGTAGCTAAGTAGCACGCGTATA
>CAZEVK010000060.1:0-2412 GCA_964515755.1 uncultured Rickettsia sp.
AATAGAGCGTTACCGCGCCTGCTGCCATGATGGCCCCTTAGTCTGGAATTACGATAGTTGACGACTCAAGCGAAAACGTGCCGCTCCCCGGATAGACGTACTCCGTGATGGCCGCAATAACCGCACCCCAGCTAGGCGCCGTGGTCATGTCGATGGCTGTTCCGCCGTCTGATGCGGACACCTTGAAGGTGTTAGACGCCGAATCCCTGACGTAGAGAATCTGCCCCTCGTCAGTACCCGCAGGCGCCGTACCGTTGAAGATCACCACCTTCTGCGAATCACTCCACCCGTGCAAGGGCGAATTGATCGTGTCATTCGGCGGATCAACGGTGAAGTTCTTTGGACTCGCACCGCCTGCAGGGCAGGCATAAAGCCACGTTGACCCGGCCCAGTAGCCGATCCACAGCACCGTTTGCGCCGACACGCTGAAGATGGCCGATCCGGTCTGCGTGCGGATGCCACCTGACGCAGCACCAAATGCCACAGACTGCCGCGCATACCCTCCTCCGCTGCACTCGTTTGCCCCGGTTGTCCCGGGGAACGCGGTGTGCAAACTGGCCGTGTCAGGAGACAGTCCCGCCAGAAGCAGATTCTTCGTCTCGGCGCTAATGCTGCTCATCGCGCCTGCCCCGAAACGATGTTGAACGCGGTATTGCCGGAGTACCGCAGGCGCCACACGCGATCACGGGCCATACCCAGCCGCGTCCACAGCAGACGCGGGAAATACTCGCCCACCTTGCCTACGCTTCGACTGATCCAGTTTCCCCAGGTCTTCCCGCCGTCGTTTGAATAGCCCAGTTCAGCGTAATACTCGGCACCCTGCGGGCTTTCTCCCGTCGTCAGATCGGCGACGAACTCCGCGAAGAATTGCCGATCCCGGCTAGGCGTCACCTCGTTGGGAGACACGCGCATCCTCACCAACGGATCACCGGCATTGGTATACGTCGTGCGGCTCAGTTCGTAGACGTAACCGTCAGCATCAAAGCCGACAGTCCGCCCGTGCGCATACATGCAATGCGTCACCCGGCCCTGCGCCAGTTCACCGGTTCCGTCCAAATCGCACCGCTCGTACCACTGCCCGGTCGATGCCTCGAAACACCACGTCGAAGCCACCCCGGGCGCATTCAGGCAGTAATGCGTCAGCCCGTCCTGCTGATAGACCCACGCCACCGCCGCCGCCAGGTCCGTGCTGGCCGATAGCGCCTGTTCCACAGCCTGCGTGCTCACTCGTTGAAGCTGCAGGCCGTTCGCCCGGTACACCATGCCGCCGCCGTTGCGGTCCCGTCCCAGCATCATGAATCCATTGTCAAGCTGCGCGACGGAAAAAGCCGCCAGGCACCCGACATCGCTATTGGCGCCGTTGTTGCGACTGAACGGGTAATCGGCCGACACGGCGCCCGATGCGCTCCAGACCTCGGAAGACTGCGAGCCCAGGAGCCACTGCTCACCAAACACCACGATCTGCCCGACGAGATCATCCGGCACCCGCTCTGCGCTCACGTAGTCAAGGGCGTCAATCGCCGTCGCGTCGTCAATGGCCGACACGTAGGCTTGTTGCCCACCAGGCACGACGAAGGAAAAGAACCCGTTCAGGTAGTCCACGCCCGACGCGCCGGGCCAGTCTTCATCCGTGATGGCCTCAAACGTATTCGACGCCAGCCGCAGGACATAGCCGCGCGGGTTGTCCACGATGACAAGCTGCGACAGGCCCCACGCCATGCTGACAGGCCCGGTGCTGGTGCTCAAAGTGCCGCGACTCGTAAGCGTCCAATCGCTCGCCAGTTCGTACAGGGTTGCACCAGCGACGAAGAAAGCCCGGCCGCCAGCGTCAACGCACCCGCGAACTTCGGCGCCGCCCGCAGCCCTTTGAATGAGCCCCGGCACGCTCGCCAGCACGAATTGCGCTTTAGACGGCGCCTCCATCGCGGCTAGGTACAGATTGACGGAGCGCGAACGGCTAGCGTCCCCGTCGAACGTTTCGTAAGACGGAACGACAAAAGGGACCACTTCAGTAACCGCGCTCTATCTGGTAAGCCTGCCACTCATCGGACACCCGAAGAAGCAGGGGCTCGGTATTCGTGCGCTTGATGGCCGACACGGCGCCAGCCATGCGCCGCCGCGTGTCCGGGGGAAGCTGCTTGCCATACCCCGAAGCCAGCGAATCCGCCAGCGTCAGGTAAATGGCCGCTTCGTAGCCATCCGGCAGCGTGAACGTGGTTGTCGTGCTGGCAAACGATGTCAGCAGCGCCTGGCAGTCCAGAACAAGCGTATAGCCCGGCGCCTTGGGGTACACATGGGCTGTGCCGTCGGTCAACGTGGCCTCATACCAGACATAGAGAGGCGGGCCGCCGCTCACATCCTTGACCGCGATCTCGTCCCACTGCGCCGCGTTGATGACGCCGACCTCATGCT
>CAZEVK010000060.1:2422-3639 GCA_964515755.1 uncultured Rickettsia sp.
GCCTTGGCCAGGTTCACCTTCAGCGGGCGTACAGCCACAGTGCCGCCCGTTGGGCCAATGGTGTAATCCTGCGCCGACGTAAGCGTGACGCTAACCTCAGTCAATGCGGGGAACGTCAGCCGCGTATTGGCCCACGTCTGCATGATCTGATTCAGCCGGCGAAGCCCTAGCGCCGCGTCTTCAGGCGACACAGCGTCACCCGCACCGACAACACCAAGCTCTTGCAGCGCGTCGGTGATGATGTCGAGTGCGGTTGTCATGGCTGCGGCTGGTCCAACAGGTAGCGGTGGAAATTGCCGGGATAGGCCGCGTCCACGCTGTGATGCGTCAGGTCAAGGTCAGGGACTAGCCAAGCGTCACCGCCGATGGCCTCCCAATTCCGACAGAATGCGTAGTCCTCACCCCACCACAGCCCTTCGTGAGCGCCGTGGTTGAACAGGTCAACGCTTTGCCGGTAGCGCTCGCCATAGCAAAGCGCCGGATAGCCGGCCATGAAGCTGTCCACAGCCTTAGCCGTCACCTTCAGGAACCCGGCCGGCAGCAAACGCGCCTTGATGGCGCCGTCTTCACGCACAACCGGCCGCCCATCCATGCCGCTGTGAATCGTGCCCATGTAAGACACCTGATCGGCCTTGAAGCGGTACGTACCACCGACGACATCGCCAGCGGTTTGCACCAGCTTCAGCATGTCCGCAGGCCGCCACGACAAATCGTGGTCAATGAACACCACCGCATCAGCCTTAGCGTCCAATGCCTTGCGCAGCATCGTCGCCCGCGCTGCGCTGATGTACGGGTTCCCCACCTCGTTCACCATTGCATGCTCAATACCGGCAGCGTTAAGCAGCGGAAGCGAAGCCTCCAGGCTGTCCAAGCACTGCTGATAGGGCCGCTTGATCGTCGGCACGCAAAACACGACTTTCATGCGCGGGCCACCGCCATCAGGTTGTAATGCGGCAGCCGCTTCAGGCTTGCCGCCTCCATCCCCGCGCCTTCAATCGCCGCCTTGAGCGTGTCGGACACGAACCCGGTACGGTGCGCCATGTAGGGCATGACGTGAAGCAGCGAGCGCAGCCCGTACATCAGGTCTAGACCCGACACAGGCCCGCACGGTGCCTCGAAAAGCACCTGATCCGTGTCTTCTACGCCCTCAAGATCAGGCACCCGAATGACGGCGAACCCGCCGGGCTTCAGCACCCGGCGGAACTCGCTTAGCGCCT
>CAZEVK010000061.1:0-3459 GCA_964515755.1 uncultured Rickettsia sp.
AATCTTACTACCCTCAAATATTGCAATTATATAAGTATCTTTCATTTTATAAAACCTCTCTTCTACCCTATGGGATTTTTTTTAATTTGTTATTTTAAAATAAGTACAGCCAAACCGAAAACGTTAAAAGCAAGTATTTCTTTTGTGTTAGCTAGTTTAGTAAGCACTACTGCATTAGCAGATGGCGCACATTCATCATATGTTCCAAGTGTTCCAAGTTCAAGTGGTGGTGAAGATCATCTAGTATTAAAATTACGTGGTGGTTATTTAGACACAAAATTTAAAAGCAATAACTTAAATATAAGTAAGAGTAAATCAGGTTATACAGCTGAAGCAGCTCTTAGTTATTTCTTTACAGATAATATAGCTTTAGAAGGATCAGTAGCTTTTAATAGTAGCAAAACTGGACAAGGAGCTGGTAAACTTAATATGATTCCTGTTTCTTTATTGGCACAGTACCATTTTATGCCTGAAGCATCTGTAAGTCCTTATGTTGGGGTTGGTTATTCTTACGAATTTATTAACAAATCACCAAAATTTATTAAATTTGAAAATGCTGGTGCAATTATTGGTCAAGTTGGTCTTGATATTCCTTATAACGATACTATGGGATTCAACATTGATGCAAAATATGCATACCAAGCTAGACATAAAGTTAAGTTCCATGGCGTTAAAGTCGGTACTGTTAAAACTAGCCCAGCAACAATTTCAGCTGGTGTTACATTCGCATTCTAATTTTAATTATATTAGAAGTAATAAATTGGGAGAGCTTCGGCTCTCCTTTTTTATTTGCTAATCAGTAGAAGTATTTGACATCATGAAAATGGCATTATATCTTCAAGGTACGAAATCTAAACTGTAAATTAAACTTTTGATTTGAGGAAAAATAATGTCTATAACAAAGAAAGTAACTACATCTATAATATTTTTAAGTTTATTAAGTTCAACTGCCTTCGCATCTCCAAATCATCAAGCTTCACAGAAAGGCGTTGGTAAGATTTTGGTAAAGCTACGTGGGGGTTATAGTGCAATGAGCAATAGTAAGTCTAAACAAACTAATTCAGCTATTACTGGCTCTAAATTAAAAGGTAGTTATTTAGGAGAATTAGCAATTGGTTATCATATTACAGAGCATATTGCAGTTGAGGGCTCTGCAGGATACAATAAAGCTTCACTAAAAATTAACGGTGCTACACCGGTAAGTTCTAAAGTGAATATAATTCCCGCTACTGCTTTACTTCAATATTATTTTGTACCCGAAGCAACTCTAAGTCCATATATTGGCGTAGGTTATTCTTACCAGTCTACTTTTGGCGGAGCAAAAGCTGTCTCAATTTCAAATGGTGGCGGCCCTGTTGGCCAGCTGGGTTTTGATATCTTATTTGATGATATGTTTGGTAGTAACACCGTAGGTTTAAATTTTGATATTAAATATACCCATGATGCATCCCATAATATCAAATTAAAAAGCAACAATAGTAAGTTAAAACAAAAAATTAGCACAACGGCAGCAGCAGTCGGTGTTACCTTTGAGTTTTAGAAAATTTAATTGATTGCGGAAAGATTATGATGACTTGAATCCTTGTTACACAAGAAGGATTCAAGTTTGTTTATTTAATCTTATGTTTCATATAATTCTAGTTTTCATTCTTTAAAAACTAATAGTCATTAAAATTAGCTTAAACTAATCTCCTAAAATAAAATTGCAATATTATCTATATTTATATAGTATGTGCATCTAAATTAATTAATTCAAAGTATAAAATGCGTGATTCTAAGATAATGCCATGGATGATTTGGCTGCTAGCGGTACTATTCTTTGCATATCAATTTATTTTAAGATTATCTCCCGGGTTAATGATTAATGATATCATGAAGAAATTTGATGTGGATGCTAGTAATTACGGTTACTTTGCATCGATGTATTATTATGGATATGCATTAATGCAAATACCTATTGCTATACTATTAGATAGATACGGTCCAAGAATTATTATTTCTACCTGTGCTTTTGTATGTGCGATTGCAACTTTAACCTTTATATATGCAGATCAATGGATTATTGCATTATTAGGTAGGTTCTTGATTGGAGCTGCATCAGCTGTTGGATTTCTTGGCGTATCAAAAATTATTTCAATATGGTTTCCTAGCACGGAATACGGTAAAATGGTTGGCCTAAGCTTTACTTTTGGTTTGATTGGTGCTGTATTTGGTGGGCAACCTATAAGTGTTCTTTTGGATATGTTTGGGTGGCAAGATGTATTATTCTACGTTGCGTTAGTAAGTGCTTTAGTAGGCGTTCTGATTCTTATCTTTGTTCGTAATCCTAAAAATTTTATTGCTGAAGATGATGTAGATGTAGTCTATAAGCTAAAAACTGTGTGCACAGATTATCGTGTGTTAATTATTGCTTTGGCAAGTTTAATGCTAGTAGGTCCGTTAGAAGGATTTGCTGATGTATGGGGTGTAACCTATTTGATGAAAGCATATTCTATAACAAAGCCTGAGGCTGCCAGCCTAACGTCATTTATTTTTATAGGTATGATTTTTGGCGGACCAATTTTAACCTATATTGCCCAAAAATATAAAGTATATTTTCAGCTTGCTTGCTTATGTGGTGTGTTAATGTTTATATTATTTATGTTATTGGTTTTAGCTAGGGAATATATAAGCTTTTATAATCTTATGCTTATGATGTTTGTAATTGGTGTGTGTTGTTGTTACCAAGTATTAGTTCTTACGATTGGCTCATTTATTTTGCCTGCCACGCTTACTGGTGTAACTGTGGCTTTCTTGAATTGCATTAATATGCTCGGTGGTTCTTTTTTTCATATGTTTATCGGAAGAACGCTTGATTTTCTATGGACCAACGAGACAAGCAGCGGTATCAGGATCTATGATTTACAATCATATTCTATCGCAATTAGTATAGTTCCTTTATTTTGCTTAATTGGCGGCTTACTGTTTCTTCTTGTAAAAAATAAGGCTAGAGCATAATTTTCAACAATTTTTTTCCTGTTATTAGGTTATCGTAAGAAGTTGAAAGGTCACTCGGTAAAGACTTTAATTCATACTGAGGTAAATATGCGTTACCGTATATTTTCTCAGGCGGTATTAGTTTGTTTTCAAGTCCATATAATCCTCCTGCAAGAATAACAACACATACAGCTAGTGGGTTTGCATCTGCTGTTGCTACACGATGTTCTAATCTTCGTGCGCCGCTCTCTTTCCTAGGGATTCGAATTGCGACGCTGCGATTATTATTTCCCCAAGATATCTTAGACGGTGTTTGGATTGATGGTATGTATCGAGCATAGTCAGCTTCGTTAGGAGCTAAAAAATACATAGCCTCTGGTAGGGTTTCTAATAATCCTGCAACAACATGCAGTAATAAAACTGATTCTTGATCATTATTTTTCTCAAAAAGATTTTTATGATCTTTATCTAAAAAATTTAGAT
>CAZEVK010000062.1:0-3399 GCA_964515755.1 uncultured Rickettsia sp.
TAGAGGTGCTTGAATAATTCCACGGGCTCCATGAACCGCAATACAAAATTCTGGATGTTTATAAATTTCAAAAGAAAGATTATTTTTTGTTGGCAATAGATGTTGTGGTCGTAATATATTAACTGCATTATTTACTATAACTTCTTTAGACTCCGTTCCCTGATAAAAAATAATTTGTATAAGATTTTGAACAAACTGGGATGTGGATGTCGATAAATATTTCGATACTATATTAATATGCTCTTTATAAGAATCATTTGAAGCAATAGGAAATGGCCTGATTATGTACTCAGGTAATAAGCTAGCTCCATTTTTTAACAATATCGCTGAAATTTCAAATAAATCTCTGTAATATGCATATCTCAAGCTTGTACTTAACTTATCTTGAGAGATATTATAGGAACTTAGTATTAAATTTAATGAATATACATCGTTTAAATCTACAGCCCTCAATAGAGCGTCTTGTGGTTCAGAAAAGTATTTTGCATTTAAATAAAACGACTCTGTATAGCTTGGATCTTCTTCAAAAAGCAATTTCAAACATTTTAGCTCTTGAGATGAGAGAACTCTAAATAATTTATTTTCGAATTTTTTTGCTTTCCCGTAAATAATCTCGCACTGCTTTTTAGTAGAAGTAATATTTTTAGTATGAAAGTAATACTGAATAAGCTTGCTATGCTCAAGTTGAATTATGCTATTAAATCTTGGAAGCGTTTTTAAAATTTTATTGAATACTTCTTTTTCAGGAATATTTCTGCATACATAAAGTATATAATGCATAAACCGACTGTTAATACAGTCTGATTCTAATTCAGATATAACAGTATTACAGGTTTCTTTACTTTCAAAAGGTAATGGCCAATGTTGAGACGGTACTGGCAATGGAAAATCACGCTGTCTTTCCATTGAACAATAAAGGTCAGTACCTTTATAAGCATACATTATTTATTCAGCAGCCTCGCTGTTAGTAGAATCTCCAGCTAAATCAACATTTGGCGTATCGTCATATTTAGTTGATACATCTTGATTATTTACTGTACTTTCTTTTTTTAATTCCTCAGCAATTTCTTTGAGAGTTTTGCCATTGAATACTTTATTTTGGTTATATTCAGCACCTTCATTAGATAATTTTTTATCTAAAGTGTGGTACTCATGTATAACATCCTCTTTTTTCCATTCTGCTGCGAGTCTATCATTAGCTGCTTTAACTTTATTTGCGCTTTTCATAATTACCTCTCATATTAGCTTAGTTCAAGAAAAAATTCATTTTCAAAAGGAAGTTCACCTAAAATTTGACAATGATCTTTGTTTTCCATTACACATCTTACATAACTATCTACATTAGGTTCAGCCGCTTTATCTTTTGCTAATCTTTGTAATAAATTGATTGTATTTGAATCAGATGCATCCATAGGTATACTGTCTGCCATTTCAACATCTATTCTGGATGAGTTATGTACATACTTACCTTCAATAATGGATATATACTCGGTTCCTTCCATTGCTGTTCTAGTAGCTATTGGTGCCCAACCTAATATTCCCTCTCCTTTTACAGATTCATGAATATTTTTATGAATATAAAGCCCTGTTCCTATTGATAAAATTGATATACCTTCATCATCTATTCTTTCTAAAATTTCATCATCCCCATGTTTTCTTATTACTGCAATTGCAAGAGCAAGAGGAGAATTACTATAGAGACCAGAATCAACTTCATGATGTTCTTTAATTACACCGTCATCTTTACGCACTGTAATTACTTTATGTGCAAAAAAGGTTGGTGCAGCACTTGTAGAACCTAATGCATCTTGTAATTGAAAATTATCCATCGGTGATTTATTAGCTTTCAAAGTTGAGAAACTTTTCACAGTACCATCACTCAAAGAGAAAGAAAATGTAGTAAATGGTATGATAGTGTCAGTTAAAGTTTTATTACCAAAATATTGGTAAAGTACGCTATCTATACCTTCTCTACTATATTTTGGTTGTACGTACTCACGTATTCCACAAATATTTTCCGGGTGTTGATATAGTGTATCGATATATTGGCCTGCATATCCACCGATCGCGGCTGTTATACCTAATGTTGCAATTATGGCCTTTGTTCCGCCATAATATGCTAATGCCATTGGAGCTGCTAATAAAAGAGCACCACCTACTGCGCCAAGAGCAAGACTACCATATGTAAATGAAGTAATATATTGTAAATATTCCCCATTAGGATGCATAAGCGTATTTATTAAACTAGAGTCAGTACAGCTTACTTTATTGAAAATTTTATCTGCATTTTCAAAAAGTATATTAGTAATTTCTGAAGGATTATATTTAGCATTTTCTCCATCGTCTGATACAACTAATCCAGCAGCCACTATTCCTCCTGCTGATGTCCCTACTACATGGTCACAAAAATCAGTAATTTTTCCGCTACCACCGTATTTTTTAGACATTTCAAGCATTTCTTGTATTATGGTTGCTGGAACTATTCCTCTTATACCACCACCACTAAAAGAACAAATTTTGTAAACCATGACTAAACTCCTTAAATATAAATTTTACTTAACAGTAATCTAACATATTTATCTAATTAATGCAAATTAAATGAACTTTTTTGCTAAGCAAATTTTGTGTCAACTATTAGTTTATATTTATAATAGATTTGCATATTATGATTGACATTCTCTAATTAATAAATTTATAACATATCAGATGAACGAGATACGTCTGAAAGGTTTAAAATAGATATTATTTAAACTTGTTTATTATAAATTAATTAGATGAATTCAAAAAATATTTAATCTCTACAATCGATATGTTTGATAATCAAAATATTTCCGATGCATTGAACTTTAATTATAATATAAATGAAGTAGTTTCAAAATTATCGAGACCTCTACTTGTAAATTTTGGAATTGATACTTTTTCTTATATTAAAATATTTAATAATAAGTTGTTATATATATCTAATGACATGTTGTTGGTTGAATTTTATATAAAAAATAAATTATATAATTCAACTTATTATCAAACACATATATCGAAGATTGGTAATCAGAAAAAATACTTAGTTTTATGGAATGATTTAGGATCTGTCTTTTCTTCAAAAAGTAATATTAGTATAAAAAATGGAGTTAGCATATATAAAAAATATAACAATTATGTAGAAATGTGGGATTTTCTTAGTAATAATAAAGATCAAGCAATGCATGAAACATATATTAATAATATCCCCTATTTTGAAAGATTCATAATATATTTTAAAAATCGTGCTAATGGGATACTTGATACTCTTAACTCAAAAGTTTTTTTATTAAGAGACAGTCAATTAATTTTAGATACTAATCCTTATATTGTGGAAAATCATCGACATAATTTTCTATTAATGTACTATATTAAATAAAA
>CAZEVK010000063.1:0-294 GCA_964515755.1 uncultured Rickettsia sp.
CGTTTCGGTCTCGTACAGGTGCATGGCCCGCATCACATAAAACTGCTCATGATACCGAAGTGCCATCACACGTGCAGACTCGTGAGCGTCTTCCAACTTCTCAAACCGTGCAGTAGGTGGTGCCGGGTGCGTAGGACTCCACAGGATGTAAAACACTTTGAATTCTGATTTCTTCATTTTCGCTCCGCCAGGTAAAACATCATCAATTGTTCAGTTGCTTGAAGTCTTACATGCAATGGGAATCCTTCGTTAAACGATAACTCTTCTAACCACTCAACTAACTCTCGTAGCTTC
>CAZEVK010000063.1:304-3383 GCA_964515755.1 uncultured Rickettsia sp.
TTACGTTTTCTGGTTCCATATTGCCCTCTGTTGGTTTACTTAACTAACTTGCCTTCAATTATCACTGTATCATTTACTATCGGTACTGGAATGACGTGTACCGTGCCGTCTTTCATCATGTAACCAATACCGAAACCGTGAGCCCAATCGCGCATGGTCTTGATACGGTGCATGTAATCGACATCTTCGATGCTGCCTAACCACCCTAACATTGCTCCCAGGTGCGGCTTGCCCTCCGCGTTCCCGACGACAGTATATCCTATTCTGTGCGTATGTCCAATAATAACATTTCCCTCGAACGTGGCCTGTGCCTTCTTGTGGGCATCGCCACCCGCGTTTCCGCAGTCGTGTGTGAGGTGAAGTTTACCGAGGTTGAAGTGGGTCTTATAAGGTACCCACGTCCAATTCTGCAGGCCTAAGGCGTCACGCAACGAAACGAGGTGATGCAACTCCGGCGCGCGGTCGTTGATGTACCGGTCGTAGCGGTCTTCGTGGTTACCGCAGATGTAGATGTTATTCTTGGCTCCAAGGTACTCAAGCTGGCGTAACGCCTTGTGTACCGCGGCGAGTTCATCCTTCAAACAGTGCCGACGGTCGGCTTGCTTGCTATGTGAACTGACGGGGTAGAAGTCCGCGAAGTCGCCTAGCACGACAATCGTCTTCGGCTTGAACTTCATAGCCGCGCGGAGCATCAGGCTCCACTTCTTCTCATCCACATAAGGATGATGGCAATCAGGTATAAAAAGTACTCTCTCGCAATCCGCTTCAGCTTCAAGTTCAGGCGTTTCATGTAGTGGGCTCCGGGTAATAGCGTTCCATGCAGCTAGGTCAATATCAATGTCGAAATCAATTTCCTTACCAGCCTTCGTTCGCGATTTTTTAAAGCAAGTATGACACACGCCTCGGCGTACGACTTTACCTCTTAAGGTTTTCACGGCTACAGGAAATTTAGACTCTTCGCAAACGACTCCACACTTTTTACAAGTTTTCAAAACGTTACCCCCACTGAAGCGCCGAATGCGCCAGTATTAAGTCCCCACGCGCCCGCCCAAATAGGCCCAGCCACACGTACTTTTACGTCAATACCGACCGCGAGGTTAGGCGCGCTGGGTATTTTTAGGAAGGCTGGGGACATGTCATAGCCTGCCAAAACTGAAACCATAAGTCTAGGTTGGGTCTTCACGGTTACCGTTTTGGTAACTTCCTTCTCCACGACTACGTATTTCTCGACGGCTTTATCCGTCTTCTTGTCGGTGTCTGTCTTCGTGCGTTCTTCTTCGCGTTCGGTCTTGGTGCCGTCGGGTTTCGTTTCGCGATAGACAATTCGAATCTTGTCTTCATGTTTCTTTTCCACTTCGACAATCTTCTCAACCACGCGGTCTTTATAAACGACCTTCTCTTGAAATTCGGTCTTCGTTTCAGCTGTACGAGAAAAGCGCCCACTCGCAAAAGCAAGAATGAGCGCCATGCCGAATATCCAATACTGGTACTTCTTAAGTGATTCCCCAAATTGCTTTAAGCTCGGCATACTTTTTATCCCTATCAGGCTTTCCGTTAAAGCCACCATTCACGGCTTTCGTGATGCCGTCAAAGTTACCAGTATCCGCCAGCGCATTCAAGTGCCGGGAATCCCAGTACCATGCGGCGATAAGACAACCTACGTCGGGATGTGCTGCTGTTTCAGGTGAGCTAATAAGGTCTACGCCAAGTGCGTCGCCACACTTCTTGTAATTCGCGCGGCCCGTTAGTTGTATAGGCCCGCGGCCTTTAAAGCGTGGGCCGTCACCTGGCTGAGTGTTGCCGAGGTCTTTGCGACCTTCGTACGCTTTGCCATCTGCCAGTTCTTGCCAGTAACGCATGTTACCGGACTCGTGCGCCACTTGGGCCAAGAACGCCACTTCACGCATGGGCGTGTTGATATTATATCTAGTCATGGCCTTCGTGAGCTGGTCGAAGTATGTCGCCATGCGCGGGCTAAAGCGTTTCAAGTGTTCTAGTTTCATGCGGCCGGCTTTGGTGTTTTTTTGTTTAAGCACGGGAACTGGTCGCCCGCTTTCTTCAAGCGCTCGAAGGACGGTTTCAACTTCTCGTTAACGCGGTCAAAGCTTTCACGAAGGCGTTTGTCAAGGTCGCCTGTCTTCTCGCGTTCTTCAAGATACTTCTTATTGGTCTTTAAGAATTTCATGCCCTATCCTTCAGTATGCTAGCTGTAATACGTTCGAGCGATTCGACAGAATCACCAAGTTTTTCGGCAATCGGTAATACCTTCATAAGGGTCTCACGGTGGGAGCCCTCTTGTTTCATAACCATATCGAGAAATTCTTTCTGGGCATTCTCACGCGCGCGGTACAAGTAACCTATAACCACGAGCGCAAGTGCTAGAATCCAAGAGAGCGGAGAAGTCGCAAGGCCCGCGGCCAGTTGTCCTATGAGTTCCATATTACCGCCCGAAGCACATTACATCTAATTTCACACTGTAAGAAGCACCGTTGAAATCAGCGGGTGCGTTTACTAAGAAATCCCGCGCTGATATAAAAATTTGACTTGATGTACGTGCAGACACGCTCCAGATATGTCTCACAGCTTCCCCAGTAGGTCCCACTGCCTGTACTGCGATAAAGTAAGAATCGGCACTAAGAAAGCTATTTGTAAAGTTAACACGTATTGCAAATGATGTAGGAAGTGCAATACTTGTTACATTGAGTCTATCTGAATTAGGCACAAAACCGAAAGTCGCACCTGCGCCAGCAGATGATATCTGAATAGAACACGCAGCTCCGAGTATACCCCAAGGCGACAGCGTGCCGAGCGGAAGTGTAAGATTAGTCCCTGCGAGATATACAGCAGGGTTTATAGGTTGTTGCCTCAACATGTAACCTGAGTCCATGTCTATTCCATACCTATCGTAAACAAATGCATCTCCGGTAGCTGGCCCTTTTTTTATAACTCGGATGCCTGTGTTTGGATAAATATGTACACCATTATCTTGCAGGCCTGGAGATATTTCACTGGCAGCTTCTTGTGTAACTGATGTGGCTCTTACTGTTTTTGCGGAAGATGTGTAAACGTCCCCTTGTAC
>CAZEVK010000064.1:0-3256 GCA_964515755.1 uncultured Rickettsia sp.
TGTCGCTTCTGGTGCTACATTTGAGGGACGTGGTCTTTGTTGCCG
This sequence comes from uncultured Rickettsia sp., assembly GCA_964515755.1. Lineage (GTDB taxonomy): Bacteria > Pseudomonadota > Alphaproteobacteria > Rickettsiales > JABSSG01 > JAGVLN01. The sequence continues at coordinate 46 of CAZEVK010000064.1, forward strand.
ATAACCATGTTATAGGAGTGGACTATCAGGTCTCTCACCTCATCGTCAGGTACTTGTCCGGTTAATAGCATCGTATTCCAATGTTTCTTATTGAGATGATACCCTTCCATAACCGTCTCGTACTTTTCTCGGAACAAAACTGCTAACTGCGGGTCGCATTTGAGGCTAACGCTGACGGGATCTTTTTTCTCAGGCATGAGGGCGAACATCTTTTCTTCGTCACCAACAGGTACTTTGTAAACAGCGACATCCTCTCCAAACGGATAATCGAGCTTCGCATTTGGCATACTTAATATAAAATCTTCAACTTCTTTGCGTGTCACTTCGCTTCTCTCCTGAACCATTCAAGATAATGTTGCAACTCTGCGATACTTGCTTGTATATCTTCAAAAGCTCGATGTACTTCAGGCTTCTCAAACTCGACATCGTACATTGACTGCATTATCAGCTTCCAACTAGTCACATCAAGCATCCGATAATGTAAACGTAGCTCAAGTTCCGGCATCCACTTTTTTATAAATGCGCGGTCGCTATGAATTGAATTGCCTGCTAGAACTGCTGGTTCATTGCCGAAATGGTGTTCAACTAAATGTATCAGCTCTTTCTCTACAGCTGCTAATGGTTTTGATGAAGCGAGATGGTTTAAAAAGTCATCTCTGTTCTCAGGAAAATCTTGCCACCATGTATTTTCTTGCATTCTTTTAGCGACAATGTCTCGCTGGTAGCCAATTCGTGACTCATATGAAGCGACCGTATCAAGGTTTGTGTCAGTTATTTCGGCGGCAACTTCAAGTATGACATCGAGCTCAGGCACAAGACCGGTCATCTCTAAATCGATCCAAAGAAATTTGGTTGGTACAAAAGGTTGTTTTGCCATATTTTCTCTAGTGTAGCAGAAACTAACTAGATGACGCTTGAAATAAGGCTCCTACGAGTGGGATTATCCTTGTTTCCACCAATCTATTATCTCTCTCGCATTGTCTGATGTCGTCTCTATAATGACTCTTTTGAATTTGTCTAAGGCTGTCGTTATGACTAGGACGTTGCGCAGAACGGGCACGCGTAATCCTCGAGGTTTATGTGCATAGATAAAATCCCATCCTTCGTCGCTCCAATAACTTCCCGCCATAATGAAACGCGGCATGTAGCTTCCAGGCATACGTACCATCATGCGGTGCCAGTCCGAAAATACTTCGCGAAATTCAACAGATAAAATATCCTTTTTACGGATAGAGACTTTAGCTTTGAGCGCAGCGACCTGCTCACCTCCCTGCAAGACAAATGTCAGCTGTTGTTTCGTGAACGAGTAATACATGGCAACGCTCCTTTATACAACTACTTCTAGTATGACACCACGGGTCAAAACTTGTTAGTCACGTTTTTTAAAATCGAGCGATAATGAATTGACACAGAATCGCATGCCGGTTGGTTGGTCGTATGCGTCATTGAACACATGGCCAAGGTGACCGCCACATGATGCACATGCTATTTCAATCCGATGCATCCCATGTGATATATCTTCTGTCAGCTTGACAGCTTTCGTGTCTCTTACATCATAAAAACTAGGCCAGCCGGAGCCTGAGTCAAATTTGGTTTCAGCGCCAAATAGTACCGCACCGCAGTTCGCGCACAAATAATCACCATCTTCTTCATTGTGAAGGAGGGCTCCAGAAAATGCCTGCTCTGTCGCCTTATTGAACAGCACATCTTTCTGTTCTTCACTCAAGTTCGGATTGATTTCTTTCATACTTAAAGTATACAAAAAGCACCTAGTTATTTTTCTAGGTGCTTTTATTCGCAATGTCTCTGTAACGACTACTTTTTCTTGTCAGCTTTCGTAAGTCCACTCTTTTCAACAACAAAATACACGACGAATGCTGTCGCTAAGAATGTAATAAGTGCTTGGAGAATCATTCCCCAACCAAACGTAACTGATGCATCTCCGATTTCAACATCTGATTTTATACCTGACAAGTCGGTTCCCTGCAATAGTATCCCTACTAATGGATTAATAAACCATTCGACAAAAGTTGAAACGAGTGCCGCTGCCTGCAAACCAACTGCGATACCGACTGCGATACCGACAACACCTTGTTCGCGTACAAAGCTCATAAAATCTTTAAGAAGTTTATTCATTGCTTACTCTCCCATTTATACAACAATCGTATACCCAATATGTTCGGGGTGCAAGTAATTTAAGCTCTGCTAGCATTAACAAGTCGCTCTGTCGCAACCGCAAAAGCTGCTTCCTTCAGATCTGTTTCGTCTGCTTTGGCGCGCTCATAAATTTTTTTCGTGGCGGTTGTCAGATAGCGGTTCAGTTCAGTGTTCACCCGCTCAAGTTCCCAATGCTCGCCTGCCAAGTTCTGGACCCATTCAAGATAACTGACAATAACACCACCTGCATTTGCCAATATATCCGGTACAACCGTAATACTTCGTTTGCTTAACGCGGCTTCAGCAGATGCATCAACTGGTCCATTGGCAAGCTCAAGTATGTATCGAGCTCTTAATTCGGCTTGGTTCCCCGCATGTACCGCTCCACCGAGTGCCGCTAGAATTAATACATCGACATCAAGTGCAAGCAGATCGTCATTGGTGATAACGTTACCTTTTGAAAATTCATTCAACGATTTTCTTTGGCTCTTCCACGCACTTAATTCTTTCGCTGATAAGCCATCTTCATGATAAATCCCACCACGTGAATCAGTTGCTGCTACTAATTTCCAGTCTGGATGCTCATTCTCTGCAACTTCGGAGAAGAAAGACCCTACATTCCCATACCCTTGCACTGCATATGTTAGACCTTTTGAAGGGAGAACACCCCCACTCAACGCGCGGGACGCGGAATCAATCCGGCGTTCCGGCTGCTCACCCCCTTCGAGCTTTAAAAGCGTATCCATTACGATCACGCCGCCTCGTCCTGTTGCTGCGTCTCGACCTTCACTGCCCCCATGTGACAGACTTTTGCCTGTGAACGTTGCATTCGTAGTATCTCCAGTAAGCGCTGCATACTCCTCTACCATCCAGTCGATGATTTTTGGATTCGTGTTCACATCTGGCGCAGGCACGTCTGTTTGCGGACCTATATGTTTCTCAAGCGACCGTACGTATTTCCTTGCTAATTCTTCAAGCTCTGATTCTGTTAGATTTTTCGGATCGACTGCTATACCACCTTTTCCACCACCAAGCGGTATATTCACAGCAGCTG
>CAZEVK010000065.1:0-3181 GCA_964515755.1 uncultured Rickettsia sp.
AGCATTAAATATCCTCAAATAAGTTCAAATGTCCTTAAAGACTAAGAAAATAGACTTTTCAATCTACGTGGAAACTTATAAATAATTAAGAAAAATCTTAATTATTTTAGCTCAACAGTTGCGCCAGCTTCCTCAAGAACTTTCTTGAATTTTTCAGCATCAGCTTTTGATACACCTTCTTTTACAATTTTTGGTGCAGCATCAACTAAATCTTTAGCTTCTTTTAAGCCTAAGCCTGTGATTTCTCTGACTTCTTTAATCACGTTAATTTTTTTCTCACCAGCAGAAGCTAAAAAGACTGTAAATTCTGACTGTTCAGCCGCAGGAGCTGCCGCAGCACCTCCAGCACTTGGTGCCGCTACTGCAACAGCTGCTGCAGATACGCCCCATTTAGCCTCAAGCAACTTTGATAATTCTGCTGCTTCCATTACTGTTAACGCTGATAATTCATCAACAATTTTTTCTAAATTAGACATTTATATTACCTCAAAAATTAAAAATTAATTAAAAAACACATACACGGAACCAATCATTTCTTAGATGCATACGCAGAAATAACTCTAGCCACATTGGTTGCAGGAGTAGTAAGTATCCTTGCAGTAGAAATAGCTGAAGTTTGTAACAAGGAAATAATTTTCCCCCTCAGCTCATCAATAGAAGGCAATGTAGCAAGAACCTTAATACCTTCTAATGTTACGATATTGTCATTGGCTACCCCTCCTAAGATTTTAAGGTTCTCATTCTTTTCTGAAAACTCAACCATTACTTTTGAAACTGAAACAGGATCATTTGATATACCTATAGCAGTAGGGCCCTTAAACAAATCTTCTATTTTTCTAAAGCTACTATCTTCTGCCAGAGCTAATTTCAATAACGTATTTTTTGTTACCGTAAATTTTGCGCCTGCGCCAAGCATCTTTCTACGTAATTGACTAATCTGCGTTACACTTAAACCGTGATAATGAGCAAGTATCACCGTGTTTGCTTCTGTCAAATTTTGTCTTAAATTTTCAACAACATCTATTTTTTTTGACTTTAACACTTAATCTACTCCAATATTTTAGTTTAATGATACTAGATTTATTTTCAAAGAAGGCCCCATAGTTGAGCATACATAGGCTCCTTTAACGTATGTACCTTTTGCACCAGTAGGCTTTGCTTTAACTACCGCGTCATATAAAGCCTTTATATTTTCAACCAAAGCATTGGTAGTAAAAGAACTTTTACCAACTCCTGTATGCACAATACCGCCTTTTTCAACTCTAAACTCTACTTGCCCAGCTTTTACTAATTGAATTGCTTGCTCTATATTTGTAGTTACTGTTCCCAATTTAGGATTTGGCATTAACCCCTTAGGACCAAGAATTTTTGCTACAGCACTAATTTTTGGCATCATATCCGGAGTGGCAATACAAACATCAAAATTAATCACTCCAGCTTTAACATCTTCAAGTAAACTATCAGCACCAGCTATATCGGCACCAGCTTTCATTGCTTCTTCAATTTTTTCATCTTTTACAAACGCAGCAACTCTAACTTTTTTACCAATACCATTTGGCATACTTACCACGCCACGAACAATTTGATCTGAATGAACTGGATTCACCCCAAGCTTTAAAACAAATTCAACTGTCTCGTCAAATTTTGCAACTTTGTTATTATGCACAAAATCTACAGCCTCAGTTATATCATAAGCTTTATCAGCAACTAACTTTTCTCTAACTTCACGATATTTCTTACCACCAGCTAAAAATGGGCTCTTTGATGGTTTTTGCTTCTTTTTCTTTTCTATCATATTAACCTTCTACTACTTGTATACCCATTGATTCAGCAGTGCCTTTGATCATCATCATTGCAGCTTCAACGTCATTGGCATTTAAATCCACCATTTTTTTCTCAGCAATTTCTCTTACTTGTGACATAGTAACTTTGCCAACATATGCAGCTTTTCTAGTTTCACCAGATCCTTTAGCAATTTTAGCTGCTTTTTTAAGAAAATAAGATACTGGCGCAGTCTTAGTAACAAACTCAAAACTCTTATCAGCATAAGCTGTAATTACAACCGGCACCGGAACACCAGGCTCCATAGATTGTGTTTGAGCATTAAATGCCTTACAAAACTCCATAATATTCAGCCCTCTTTGCCCTAAAGCAGGACCAACAGGAGGTGAAGGATTAGCTTTACCAGCAGGAATTTCTAATTTTATGTAACCAATAACTTTTTTTGCCATTATAACCTTATATAAACTATACTTTTGACACTTGTGTAAAATCTAAATCTAATGGGGTAGATCTACCAAAGATCGTCACTGAAACTTTTAGACGACTTTTTTCTGCATCCACACCTTCAACAACTCCCAAAAATGATTCAAAAGGACCATCATTAACTTTAATGGACTCTCCAATCTCAAAATTTACCACACTATTAGTTGCAATAGAACTTTGCTCTATTTGCTCTAAAATTCTTTTTATTTCCTTTTCATCAATAACTTGTGGTTTACCACTATTTCCTAAAAATCCTGTGACTTTAGGAATGTTTTTAATCATATGCCAAATATTGTCATTTATTTGCATCTTTACTAATATATAACCAGGCAGACATTTACGTTCAGCATCAACCTTTTTGCCTTTTCGAACCTCTACTACCTTCTCAACAGGAACAACCACATCTTCTATAAGCTCGCTTATTCCTTCCTTAATTGCCTTTTCTCGTATAGAGTTCGCAACCTTTTTCTCAAATCCGGAGACTGATTGTACTATATACCATTTAAATAACACAGACTTAAACTCCTAAATTCACTAAAAACCGTACAGCATGATAAATAATATAATCCGCCGCTGCAAATACTAAAGAAAAAATACCAACCACAACTACAACCATTACAGTTGATGTCAAAGCTTCTTTTCTTGATAACCAAGTAACCTTGGAAAGCTCTTGCCTTACATCATTAAAAAATTTCAACACCTTCTTCATACTTCCACGTTTCTGAGCAACTCGTGGCAGGAGCGAAGGGACTCGAACCCCCAACCTTCGGTTTTGGAGACCGGCGCTCTACCAATTGAGCTACACTCCTATCATAAATTTCATTTATAATCAAGGACTTAATTATGATTATACAACTATATTACTTAATAATTTTGGAGACGACGCCAGCGCCCACAGTTTTACCACCTTCACGAA
>CAZEVK010000066.1:0-3149 GCA_964515755.1 uncultured Rickettsia sp.
TCACTTCCGAAAATCTTAGTACTTATGCTGGTGTAAGGAAGTTTGATTTTGGTCAATCAGAAAGCGAAAATCAAGTGGGTATTACTACAGGCCTTGCCTACACAGAGGTTGGTGGAGACTTATTAGCAATTGAAGCTGTATTATTACCAGGCAAAGGGTTAATTAAAGCCACTGGCAAGCTTGGTGAGGTAATGCAAGAATCTGCTCAGACTGCTTTTAGTTACTTTAAATCTACATCCCTAAAATACGGAATAATTCCACCTCAATACTCTAAGAAAGATATTCACCTACACGTTCCCGAGGGTGCTACACCTAAAGACGGCCCATCAGCAGGCATTGCCATGTTTACCTCCATTGTCTCAGCAATGACAGGTATAGCTATTGATAAAACTATTGCCATGACAGGAGAAATTACTTTAAGAGGAAGAGTACTACCTATAGGTGGACTCAAAGAAAAATTACTCGCAGCTTTAAGAGGAGGTATAAAAACTGTGCTAATACCTTATCAAAACATGAAAGATCTGGAGGATATGCCTAAAAATATTACTGAAAATATAAAAATTATTCCTGTAAAAACTGCAGAAGAAGTCGTAAAGCGTGCCTTAACTGCAACATTTTTACCAGTAGAATGGTCTGAAATTAACAAAATAGAGCCAATTATAGCAAAAAATGATGAAAATGATGTAGTAACGCATTGACATCTGCTTCTATTTCAGAAAAAATAGAAGTTAGGAGTTTGTTCCATCCAGAGTGAGCTTCGTAAAATTAGAAATATGTTCACATATTTTTTTGTTAATAATTTAATTAAGGACCTTAAAATGAACAAAAATGAACTCGTAACAAAAATATCCGAACTATCGGGACTAACTAAAGTAGATAGCAATAAAGCATTAGATGCTTTTATTAGTGCTGTGATGGGTGCTGTAAAATCTAAAAAACAAGTACGTTTAGTCGGTTTTGGTACTTTTTATGCTCTTCCAAGAAAAGCATCAGAAGGCTTTAACCCAAGAACAAGAGCTAAAATTCGTATTGCTGCTTCTAATCGTCCAAAATTTAGAGCTGGTAAACAATTTATTGATACAGTTAACTAGTCTTATCTGTTATGAGGATGGAGTGGTTATCAAATTAATGGTAACCGCTTTATCTTAATTTGCTTTAATTTCCTTTCGTATTAAAAAAATTACTAGATTATTACAAGTAAATCACTTATACATATCATATTATATTTCTAGGGCGATTAGCTCAGCTGGTAGAGCGCCTCGTTTACACCGAGATTGTCGGCAGTTCGATCCTGTCATCGCCCACCATATTGCCCTTAAAATTAAAAATGACTAACCTGCATATATAAAATGTAGATGCTTATCATACTCGAATAGAGACAATAAGCTCCTTAAAGAAACATACCTATCAGATAACATACTGTCGTTATTTAAAATATTTTCCGCAAGCCTATGGGCTTCTAATAGTAAATCATGATGATATTCTAGGTCAGCTACCTTAAATCTTGGCATTCCACTTTGTTTCAAACCTAAAATATCACCTCCACCACGCAATTTTAAGTCTTGTTCAGCTATATAAAAACCATCATTAGACTTACGCATTGTTTCTAAGCGCACACGAGCTGTTTGACCTAAATTTTTACTAAATAATAAAACACAATCAGACTTCTTATGCCCTCGACCAACTCTACCTCTCAATTGGTGTAATTGCGCTAGACCAAATCTCTCAGCATTTTCGACTACTAACAAAGTTGCTTCAGGTATATTAATGCCAACTTCTATTACGGTAGTAGCAACCAAAATCTTAATCTTACCAAGTGCAAAATCATTCATTGCTTTTTCTTTTTCTAATACCGATAACTTACCATGTATTATTCCAACTAAGTTTGAATTAAAAGCTTTAATAAGATAATTATAGCGATCAGTTACTGCAGAAATATCGTTATTAAGGCTATCTACAGAATTATCTTTATCTTCTATATCAATCATAGGACAAACCCAAAATACCCTTTCATCCTGCTTAATCTTATGAGTAATTGATTCCAAAAGCTCATCAATTCTACTAATAGATATTGTACTAGTCTGAATAGGTAACCTACCCATAGGTTTATCGAGTAAAATTGAAATATCCATATCTCCATAAGCCGTTAATGCTAATGTTCGTGGTATTGGCGTAGCGCTCATAACCAATACATCACTATTTTTCCCTTTATCCATCAAAGAAAGTCTTTGCTCGACTCCAAAACGATGTTGCTCATCAATTACTATTAATTGTAGATTATGAAATTCAACTTTTTTTTGAAAAATTGCGTGAGTACCAACTAAAATTTGGACCTCATTAGTCTGTAAATGATTCAAAATTTGAGTTCGTTGCAGCTTTTTTGTATTCCCGGTAAGTAACGCAACTTTTACTCCAAAATCAGTCAATACTTGCTCTATCCATTTAAAATGCTGATTAGCTAATATATCAGTTGGTACCATCAAAGCAGCTTGCTTACCAGCAGATATAGAATTCAACATAGCACAAAGAGCTACCAACGTCTTACCACTTCCAACCTCACCTTGTAACAATCTCATCATTCTAATGGATTTCTCTTGATCATGGTCTATCTCGTTTAAAACCTTTTGTTGACCCTCGGTGAGCCTAAACCCTAATTTTTCTAAAACCTTATTTCGCAAATTATGATTAATTTCTATAGCACAGCCCTTGGTAAAACGATCTTTATTCATTCTAATAAGTTTTAATGCCAACTGACTGGCCAATAATTCATCAAAAGCAATTCTTTTTTTAAAAATAGAATCTGGTAATAAATCATTAAAGCTAGTTGGGTTATGAAGCCTCTTTACAGACTCAAGCCAACTAACCCAAGAACGTTTTTGCATAACCTCATTAGGAAGCCATTCATTGAGATCAGGAACTAATCCAAGCGAATATGTAACTAATTTTGTTATTTGTTTTGAAGTTATTGTAAAGGTAAGAGGATATTTTGGATCAACATCTTTAAGACATTCATCGGACAAATAAATTTCCGGATGAGAAATCTGATATTCGGCTAAAGAAAGACGCTCAAGCTTTCCTGATACAATATATTTATTACCAATAACCAATTTATTAATAATATAATATGGAGCATAATTAAAATAAGTTAA
>CAZEVK010000067.1:0-2854 GCA_964515755.1 uncultured Rickettsia sp.
ATTTTAGATGAGGCAACGGCTATGCAATAGTTAGATTTTTAAATGAGGCAATACGGGACCGGCAATTCTTATTGTCGCTGAACACTAGTTGTCATTTTCTTGTTTTGTTTGCTAAAAAATACTTCTTTTCTCTCGTCGAGATTTAGATTCTCAAGATAACTTCTTAGTGCTCTTCTTGCATAATTATTTAAAGGTACAGTTCTCTCTTTTCCTCCTTTAGCATTTACAATCCTTAATTCTCCTGATCGATCATACAATGTTAAATCTCTCATTTCTAAATTAACTAGCTCACCAACTCTAATTCCGGTTTGCAATAGAAGTTGTACGATAGCATAGTTACGCTTTTGTGTGCCATGAGATGAGTGCGAAGTAACAGATAACAACTTATGAATATCTTTCTTACTTAAAGCTTTAGGTTGAACTCTTTTTCTCTTTTTTAGGAATTTTATTTTCTCTGATGGAGTATTTTTAATATATTTTTGACTTACCATAAATTGAAAGAAATTTTTTAAGCTTTGAATACTTCTATTAATAGAAGTAACTTTCTTTCTCTTGTTGTGTATTAAGTGATCTTTGTAAGCATTTAAATGATAATGAGTTGCTTTTTGAAAATTATCAGAAAAATTTATTTCTCGGTACCATTTACAAAATGTTCTTATATCAGAAAGATAACTCTTTATGGTATTTTCACTAAGATCTTCAGAAATCATTTTTTCTTTAAATAGTTTTAGTATTTCATCTAGCATATCATGTTTATATTATACGAATAATAGGGTATGGGGTTAGCATATATGTTTGATTCGTATAATACAAATATTATTTTTATAAACATACGTATAACATACATTATGCGAAAGGATTATACGAATAAAATAGCGTTTTTATCATTTTTTACAGATAAAATAATAGTTACATATTTTTAAGAATTATAAACTCAACAGCAGCCACTTTCAAAACCCTTGTATCGCAAGGCATGTAGCTGCTTATTCGTATAATACGCTATAGGACTTTTTCACAGCTATCCAGCTGATAGGCCTGTAGAGTGAATATCACTTTTAACTACTTCATTTTACAAAAGACCATCAATAACATATGGAGCATCACGTTCAGATAAACTGATGACAGTTGAGTGGAAAAGCAAATGTCTAGGTATACATATTGACTCCTTGACTCTTACCAAAATATTTGAAAGAATAATTAGAATTCAATAAATCAACTGCAACGGTTACTTTTCTGCCATCACTGCTAGTGTGCAGCTTATTTTGATCTATTCTAAAAGAATTAGCTAGAACTAGCTTATTTAGAATATATTGTAAGCACATCTTCACTAATGCCAGTAGAAATATGCGCCATACGATTAATACCTATATTACAACCATTACCTAAAATACCTGCAAATATGGTTTGTTGCTCAAGTTTCATTTTCTTATGCTTAATACTATGATGCTTAAAGCATTTACTAAAATTGGACACTTGATCTACATCTGATAAAACTTGTAAAATAGGGATATAACTAAGCTTTGAAAGCAGTGAAGGAATATATTCTTCTTCAGAGCTATCAGTTTTAGGAGTGTTAATTTTAATCTTATCATCTTCTACTCCTGTAAGAAAATTATGATTTACTTTAGTATACATCACTTCTAGTTTTTGTTTAAGAGTAGAAAGTATGGAATTACAATCAGAAAATTCACTCAAATTAGAGCTTAAAAGCAAATTCTGTTTTTCGGTTGACCATGTTTCTTTATCAATTAAATATTCTTGAAAGTATTTGCCCAATCAAGGATATTTTTACCATCACTATTAACCACATTGATATCTGCTCCTACTTCTAACAATTTGGATGCTAAATAAATATCACCTTGCTGTACTGCGTGAAAAAGTTGTCTGTCAACTATTTTCAATTTTAAGTTCAAAAATATAGAAGGGTAAGAGTTTTGCAACACATATTTTATTTTTTTAGCTACAATAGGAATATGATCTTCATCAAACAATTCCTCGTGTTTACCTTCTATACTATATATTTCTAAAGGAAGTTCTAATATACTACCCCAACCATTATCATGACCTTTTCTAGTAATAAATTCTGTAGAATCTTTAGAGTAAGCCTTGAATAAAATTACTCTTCCTTTGTAAGAAGATGGAATATACTTTGAACCTAATTTCTCACTCTTTTCTAGCTGAGCATAAAATATTTTTTCTTCTTCAGATAAAACGTATTCTTTTATTTCATTCTGTTCTTCTTTTTCTAGTATTTTATTTGAAAAGTTTCCACTACTATCTATTAATATAACAGACATTACCTCATATCCTCTTGCTTTTAGCTGAACAGCCATCTCATAAGCCACTCTTCCACCAAAAGAATATCCACCCAAATGATAAGGTCCCAAAGGATATATTTCTTGAATAGCCTGAATGTAATACTTAGCCATATCTTCAATACTATTGAATTGCTCTTCCTCATCTCCCCTATAAGGATTATTAATACCATATATAGGGGTATCCTGAAAATAATTTTCTAATCGTTTATACTCAAATGCAAGCCCTGATGCGGCGTGAACTAAGAATAAAGGAGGATTAGAACCATTAAGCTGAATAGGTAATAGGCAACCATGGATATCTCTATTAATATTAACTAAATTATTTAAAGAAGAAATAGTCGGATAAGTAAAAATATCAGCTATAGAAACTTTTGTTGAAAAGGTCTTTTTAATTTTGTGAAATAGTAATAAAAGCAATAAAGAATGCCCTCCTATCTCAAAAAAGTTATCATGAATACCAATCTTTTCTATTCCTAATACTTCTGACCAAATCTCACAAAGCTTCCTTTCTATCTCATTGCGTGGCTCTACATACT
>CAZEVK010000068.1:0-2796 GCA_964515755.1 uncultured Rickettsia sp.
ATATAGAAGCTATAGGAGAGGTTTTCACTGAGAAACATGCGTTATATTGCCAAAAAATTATATAACACCTTTTAATGTTGCTATCAATAATCCAAAAGAAATTATATTCTTTATCGATTCTCTTTATAACAATGTAGCTATATACCTCAGAGTTTTAAGTATCTATTAAATCATAGCGTATAATACGAATTTCAATCTGATGACGGTCTCCATCAATCTATAATCAATGCTCCTTTCCTTAATGCGCAGTTCGTAGATTGCATTAATGTTTTACAGTGAAAAGAGGGTGAAGATTGTGTTTAGTAGGCAGTGTATAATGCGCTAATGTTTGTATTTACTTGGAGCGGAGCACAGAGTTTTTAGGACAATTCACAGAAAGATCACGTGAACCAGCATATGCTTTACGTAGTTTATTGCCTACATTAGAACAACAAGAAATTATGCCACAAAAAATGGATATAAGCACAAGCCAAGCAGAATTTCTTGCTATACAAACAGCCATATTAAAATCTTTACGACCAGATAAGGAAGAGCAAAAAGAAGATAATGCCGAAACGGGATTGGAGGAGATTTTATCTAAGATTAGCATAAGTGCTTCAAAATCAAGTACTATAAAGCAAGATGAAGTAGACAGATTAGCAAGACAGTTTAAACATTTTTCTATAGAAGACATTGTGTAAGATGATAGATATTTTCCTAATTGGCTTACTAATATAATAGGCACTGGTGATTGCATTTGATCAGACGGCATGAGATACAAAACTAGTCATAAAGGCTTATACTTCTATGCATCCTCGATATTTTGGTGCATTATAGGGGGTATTACAATTTACACCTGTCTGATCAGTGCACTATTTTTAACACTGAGATTTTATCATGTGCGGTTAGAGAGGCGGTTTATGTGTTAGATGGTTTACTAGATAACCAAGGTATCTCTAGGCCTTTTGAGCATTCTACCGATACAGCTGGTTTTACAGAGGTATTATTTGTGTTATGTTACTTATATTGGGCATAATCTTTTCAGCCTCATTTCAAGGACTTTAAAGATCAACAATTATATTATTTTGATAGGAAGGCCACAAGTCATCAAGATATATTTAGCACAGAAAAGATTGATGAGAGTTTATTGGAAGAACAGTGGGATGATATAATAAGGCTGGTATGTTCACTGAAATAAGGTTTGATTAAACCACATATAATAGTAAAGAAATTACATGCACAGGAGACATTTACAAAGTTATCAAAGGCTTTAGTTCACTTAGGTAGAATAGTGAAGAGTACTTATATACTAAGATATTTTCATGATAGAGATTTACACTATGCTGTAAGGAGGCAATTGAACAGAGATGAATCTCGTCATGCTCTTGCAAGATATGTATTTTTTGCAGACCAGGGAACATTTAAAACTAATGATTATGAAGAAATAATGAACAAAGCTAGTTGTTTAAGCTTTGCTTCAAATGCTATGGTACTTTGGAATACTGAACAAATGCAAAAAGTATAAGAAATCTTAAGACAAAAAGGGGTAAAAGTAGCACAGGAAGATATGGCAAGAGTGTTACCTCTATCTACAAAAATATTTTGGTACATGGTCAGTATAATTTTTTTAAAAATCGAAGACGGAAGATACGAAGACTATTGCGTAATAACTTGCAAGGCAAGTTATTACAATAATGTCTGCAGTTTATCACCTTAAATTAAATAATTTGGAGACATCCGATTTTTGGCCTAAGAAATTTTGTATTCATGATATACATCATAACCAAGATACTTGCTATTTAAAACACCTGATATTTTTAATGCTCATTTATTCCTCCTGGAGATTTTATGTGATTGTGCATTTTAATGATTTTATTTACCAGTTTACTAATTCCCTTATGTATTTGAGTTAATGGCGCATCTAGCATAAAAGCAGGAGTAGTAACCAGCTTATTTTCCCAATCTATAATTATATCATCGGCCGCACAAATTTCTTCCAATGCACCCAATTTAGCAACAAGTTTGTTTTTATCACCAAGGGTAATTTTTACTTGTGCAAAATCTTTTAAAGCTAAAACTAAAACTGCAGGAGAAATACATATTCCACCAATAGGCTTTGATAACTTATGAAACTCTATGATTACCTTCCGTAAGTCTTCAATTATCGTGGAATTTTCATTTTTAAATGCTAAGTCAGATAAATTTGTAGCCACTCCAAATCCTCCAGGCAAAATTAATGCATCAAAATCTTTTACCTGCAATTCATTTAATGACTGAATTTTTCCACGCGCAATACGTGCAGATTCAACAAGCACATTACGCTCCTCAACTACTGCTTTTTTAGTCAAATGATTTATGACATAATGTTGTTTCTGATTCGGAGCAAAAATTTTAGTCTCTACATTATTTCTATCTAGTTCAAGCAATGTAAATACTGTTTCAAAAATTTCAGCTCCATCAAGATGACCACAACCTGAAATTACTACGGCAACTCTTATCATAATTTCTCCCAATAAAATAATAGTAATTTTATAATTGTAATTGTAGCAGCTAATTGGTAAAAGTCTAAAATTTCTTGAATATTATAGCTTTAAATATGAAAAATAGTTTCTTATTTCCTTTTTAATTTCAGTAATTTTTAAATGTACTTCATTATCAGTTGCATTGATTTTCAACATTAATTCAATTGAAACGGTATAAAGCTAGATCCATCGTACAATTATCTTTGGTTTTTAAGTTGCTATCAAATGACTATAAAGAACTATATTTTTGTATTTAAGGTTTGCTGTGGCATAAACAATCTTATTACACTAAAAC
>CAZEVK010000069.1:0-2749 GCA_964515755.1 uncultured Rickettsia sp.
CGGGTGTGCGCATGGGCCCTCTAGAAGCAGGTGTCGCCGCACTTGCTCCACGCGCGACCCGAGTCGTCGGTGAAGCCGGTGGCGGTGAGCGTGTAGCGGTAGGTCGCCGGCGACCAGTAGCCGCGCGTGAGGTCGACGGTGAGCGCGGGGCACGAGGCCGCAAAGGTTCCGTAGCTCTCCGTGTTGCCCGACTCGACGGTCCACATGCCGTAGTAGACGCTGCCGTCGGCGGAGAAGCGCAGCTCTTCGCACGAGCCGCCGCAGCCGGGCGTCCAGGCGCCGACGAGCTGCGAGACGTCGAGGCAGCCGCCGCCGCTTCGGAGGCTCCGAATGTCGGTACGACAGGCATTTGAGGCCGCCCAGAAGTCGCTCTTCAGCGAGGCGTTTCGCCACGCGTCGTACCTCGCTCAGTTCGAGAACGGCGAGGCGATGGCGGCGCTGTCGCTGCTGAAGGAGACTGGGATCAATGATCTCAAGTCCTTCGGTGTGAAGCTCAAGAACCGGATCGGCAAGATCGGCGACATCGTAGAGGAGAAGCTCGGCAAGTTCGCGATCAACGAGGCCAAGTGGAACAAGAAGGTGCTACGCGAGGCGATGCCGTTCGTCTCGTTCAGCGTGCCGTCTCCAGCGACGCTGAAGGCGTTGATCTCAGACGCTCCGTTCCAGGGAGCTCTGCTGAAGGAGTGGTTCACCAAGATCGGAGACGACTCCGCGTTCCGCGTCAACGCGGCTCTGCGTCAAGGCGTCGTCGCTGGAGACTCGGTCGGAGCTCTGGTCCAGAGGCTGGTCGGCACGAAGGAGGCCGGCTTCAAGGACGGAGTACTGAACAAGACTCGCAACGAGGTCGAGACGATCGTCCGCACCGCGGTCAATCACGTCTCCACCTCGACGCGGTCGGCCGTGTTCAAGGAGAATGAGGACGTCATCGACGGCGAGGAGATCGTGGCGACTCTGGATCGGCGGACGTCTCCGATCTGTCGTGCGATGGACGGCAAGGTGTTTCCGGTCGGCAAGGGACCGCGACCTCCGTTTCACATGCGTTGCCGAACGACCGTCGTCCCGAAGCTCAAGCCGTGGGACGAGCTCGGCATCAAGCTCAAGGACATCCCGGAGGGAGAGCGAGCGTCCGCGACCGGGCCGACTCAAGGCACCTACGCGGACTGGCTCAAGGCTCAACCGAAGGACGTGCAGATCGACATCCTCGGGAAGGAGAAGGCGTCGCTGTTCGCGGACGGGAAGCTCACTCTCCAGGACATGGTCTCTCCGAACAACAAGGTGCTCTCGGCGACTCAACTCTACGAGAAGCTCGGGATGAAGATCTCCGATCCTCCGAACATCGCGCCTGTGATCGACGCTGTGAAGTCGGCCGTGAAGGCGGCTCCGACCAAGGCTCTCGCCGCGGAGATCGCGAAGATCATCCCGCCGAACGAGAAGATCGCAGTCGCGGCGCCGATCGAGTCTCCTGCGATGATGGCCTCCGATGAGCGGGTCATCTCGTGGATCGATCAAGACACCGCAGTCATCGTCGGATCTGACAACGTGGCGTATGCGGTGGACAAGGCCGGAGACATGCAGCCGTTCAAGAAGGATCTCAAGAAGTTCACTCTCTGGCACAACAACAACAATCCGATCCCGAAGGACTTCACTCCGCCGGAGGGTCAGTTCTTCTTGACCAAGACGAAGAGCGGCATCGCCACCTACGATCCGAAGACGATGACGCTCTCATATCACGCCAGCGACAAGTTGCAGTTCCTCCAGGAGCTCAACGAAGACTCGTACTTCAACGCCTTCCTGAACGTCGTCTCGATGGAGAAGGAGGGGTGGTCTCTAGAGACCGTCAGCACGCTCGGAGACGGAGTCGCCGGCATCTTCAAGGACGGAGAGTGGAAGGACATCAAGATCTTCGCTCCGTGGACCAAGAGCATGCCGCAGGTGGAGATGCTCTCGGAGAAGGCGCTGACGATCATCCCGGATGGAGTCCAGCCTCGTCCGAACATGAGATTCCTCCACTCCGGAGGTCCCTACAACACCTTCGTAGACGAGGGCGGAACGCTTCATCACTTCCGCAACGACACCGGGATGTTCGCCAGTCCTCCGGAGTCGTACGTCCAGGAGGCCCACGCCAAGAAGAAGTTCTTGCAAGAGGCGACCAAGATCCAGAAGAACAGCGTCCTCTACTCCGACAACAACAACGTCGTCTTCTTCACGAAGGCCGGTCCGCGTCTTCTCTCCGTCGGGACAGAAGGCCCGATCGCCTTCCCCGTCGACGTGGCTCTGCAGGACGTGGCGAAGCTCAAGATGAAGCAGGGATGGAAGGTCTCTGGATTCGACTCCGACTTCATCTACGCGGAGAAGGGATCGGCGAAGGGCTGGTTCGACAAGAACGACAGTCTCGTGAGCATCGAGTCGCAGTCTCCCGCGAAGACGGTCGAGGTCATCAAGACGAACAAGGCGGTGCCGTCCTTGAAATCTGGAGACGCTCCTCCCGAGGTCGCGAGGCGTCCGCTGAAGCCCGGAGAGTCGCAGATCGGCGGCGCGTGGAACCAGTGGGAGCGTTCGCTGTCCAACGAAGAGCGAAGCGGCATTGCCGTGTGGAGCGGTTCAGGCTATACTGACTTGCGAAAGGTGGACTCCCTAGGAGAGAACGCCAGACCGCTGCTGAAGAGCTCGTACGACTCGACCAAGGCGAGGCTGACTCACATCTACAGCGCGCTCGACCGAGCGCCTAGATACAAGGGTCGCGTCTTCC
>CAZEVK010000070.1:0-2563 GCA_964515755.1 uncultured Rickettsia sp.
AGGACTAACATTTGCTGCCATAAGAATAGGCTTAGCAATTTCCTTAACTACCGTCTCAACCTCTTCGTCACTAATAATACCTGCCGCCTGAGATTTAAATGAGTATAGCAATGAAAAAGCTATAACCAATATAAACACGTATGAGTTTAAATAAAAAATATTGCTATATATTTTCGTCAAAATATTTTTCAAACTTATTTTTTTCATCTTTATACTTGTCCGCCTCTGGTAAAGGATCTTTTTTAGTGGTAATTTGTGGCCAAATCGCAGAATATTTACGATTAAGT
This sequence comes from uncultured Rickettsia sp., assembly GCA_964515755.1. Lineage (GTDB taxonomy): Bacteria > Pseudomonadota > Alphaproteobacteria > Rickettsiales > JABSSG01 > JAGVLN01. The sequence continues at coordinate 288 of CAZEVK010000070.1, forward strand.
TCTATTAGATTAACCAACTCTTCTGATTCGGGTTTTATCGCTTCAACCGGGCACTCAGGCTCACATACACCACAATCAATGCATTCATCAGGATTAATCATCAGCATATTATTTCCTTCATAAAAACAATCTACTGGGCAAACCTCTACACAATCAGTATATTTACATTTAATGCAAGCTTCCGTAACTACATATGTCATATTACCTCATAAATTTTTACAACTAATTTTTAATAAAATTATGCTGCAGGCGCAATATCTTTTTTTGCATTCGCTCAGTTTCTACTCTCATAATCAATAATGCTATAAAATAACATAAGCAACCGCAGAACATTATCATCAACGGCAATAACATTGTTGGATGAACTGTTGATCCATCTATACGAAAAATACTAGCTGGTTGATGTAATGTTGTCCATAAATTCACTGACCATTTAATTATTGGTATATTAACTAAACCAACAATAGCAAGTACTGCCGGAACGTCAGATGGTACAGAAGATCGCTCTAAACTCAGACATAGTGCAATATAACTAAGATATAAACATGCTAAAATCAACATTGAAGTTAATCGTGCATCCCAAACCCACCAAGTTCCCCAAATAGGCTTCCCCCACATTGAACCTATAATTAAGGTTACGACACAAAATCCAAAACCAATTATTGCTGCCTTTCTAGCAATTATATCAAAAAGCTGATTTCGCCAAATTAAGAAACAAACACTTAATCCACCCATCATACTATATACAATTAATGACATCCAAGCACAAGGTACATGTATATACATAATTCTTACCAAATCACCTTGCTGGTAATCTGGAGGAGAATATAAAAACACATCACATAATCCTATTGCAAAAAATAATATCGCAAGAATAGCTGAAATCCAAAATATTCTACGCCAAATTTTCTGGTTGTGTTGCAAGAAAAAATTAGGAATCAACATTTTACTTTAACCCTATAATAGAAAGCACATAACCATCTAATTTTTTATTTTTTAAAGTATTGCGGCGATAACTAAAAAACTTATCTTTTTCTTTATAAGTATCAATAGCGCTATTAAAAATATTCTTTATACCATCAGCTTGTAGCTTTTTTATTACATAACCTAGCAAGTCAAACATATAGTGACCAGCTCTTGATGATTCTATAAAAAATGTTTTATTTTTATCATCTTCTGCTAAAAAATTTTTATAAAAATTATCATCTACTTCATAAGAAACTTGTTGAATGCATGGTCCAATAATTGCCTCAATATTTGCAATTTGTGCACCTGACTCTATCATTTTTTGAACTGTAGAAGTGGTAATTCCAGCTAAAGCTCCACGCCATCCAGCATGACAAGCCCCAATTACTCCATTTGTAGAATCATGAAATAACACTGGAACACAATCAGCTGTTTTAATCGCTAAAATTATATTTTTATTGGTAGTAACGTGACCATCAGCATCAATTTCATCACCAAGCAGAGGAGCTTCTTCTATAATTACACAATTAGTTCCATGAACCTGATTTACCATAGCTAATTGACGATTGGCTACTCCTAGAGTTTCTAAAACTGCACGACGATCACCAGCAGCTTCAGGATAAATTCCATTTCTCCAATCATAATGATGAGTACAACCAGGAAGAAGCTTAGTAACAAAGCCATAAAATACATTCTCTGGATTATATTTTGGTATATTTTCAATATAATTTTTCATGAGTCTTAATTATGTATTATTTAATGAGCAGGTTAAGCTATCTACTATAACAAATCAAGTGAATTTATTACATCAATTATAGAGCAAATTATTATAGTAAAAGTTTTATTATTTTGCCTTTTTTGCTTTGCATAGTAATATTAAGCATGATCAAATTCACAGATAAAAAACTAAAAGACATTATCAAAAAATTACTGAGTAGATTTCATAATGAATTTGCTATGAAACCTGTGATTGGCATAGAAATTGAATTTTATGTTTCTGATAAAGTGGATATAGAATTAATCAAGCATGCTTTAATTAAAGCTAAATTAAATTGCAATTTAGCAAAAGAAATCGGAGAAAATCAATACGAGATACAACTTTCCCATTCAACTCAAATACTAAGCAAGCTTGATCATTGCAACAAAATAAAAGAGACTGTCTTGTATGTCTCTGATTCAAATTTCAATGCTAAACCATTTGCTGATCGACCAGGAAATGCACTTCATTTACATCTAAATTTTTTAGATAAAGATCATAAAAATCTTTTTGAAAAAATTTATCAAGAATTTCAACGAGAACGTTATTTTAA
>CAZEVK010000071.1:0-2471 GCA_964515755.1 uncultured Rickettsia sp.
CATAAATATTTTAATAACCTTGTATTTTGTTGACCTAAAAGTGCACCTGCTTTATTTGTTAGCTGACTAGTAAATGAAACCAGTTTTTGTTCTATAGAAGTGTTAAATTTTTCTGCCGTAGATGATAGATCGTTTATAACCTTATTTGCTAAATCATCTAATCCGCTCTTAAATGTAACTATATCCTCAGTTAATTTATTATGCAATAATTGAAATTGATCCTTTACTTCTAAAACCCTAGGAGCATGCATCTTTTCTACTTCATTTGCTATTTGTGGAACAATATCTTTTATGCTATTTATTATTTTTTCTGGCAACAGAGTAAGAGTTGTTAATTCATTCAATATTGTAACGCTTTGCTCTTGAGCTTTTTTATTGATGTCATCAAACTCAGTTAACGAAACTTTAAGCAATAATATTAAATCATTTAAAGTGTTACCAAAGTCATTATTCTTAAGCATCAAAGCTTTTGAAGCAAAGTCAATTTCGTGATGTAATTTTTTAAAAGCTTCCTCTATTTTTTCCTGACTTTAGTTAAAATGGATATTAAAAAGTTAAGGGATAAGGGAGGGATGGGAGTTGAGGAGGTATTGTGTTATTGAGGTCGGTTGTAGTGCCTTCGGCTTAATTGGTTATTGACTAAGATATAAAATATGCTATGATTTTGTAAAATATCATAAGTGCATTATGTTCATAAGAGTCAAAGAAAGAAGCGAAGGGAAATGCGCTATTCAGTTAGTCGAATCAATACGCAATGGCAAGACAGTAAGTCAAAAGGTACTGCGTCATGTTGGTACAAGTTACTCAGAGAGTGACAAAGAGAAGTTAATTGCCTTAGCCGAGTTAATCAAGTGTCAAATTGAAGAGTCACATCAGCCATCCATCTTTAGCTCAGAAGAGCTTGCAAATATCTCTATTACAGGTAAACAACGCTTTCTTAAACAGCAAGAGCTTAACGTTGACTTAAAGCAACTACACGAGGAGTCCAGACATATCACAGGACTACAGGAAGTATACGGTGAAGTATACAAGCAATTAGGATTTGATAATATTTTAGGTAACCCAGCTCGCAGCGTTGCAGATCATGAAACAATCAAACATTTAACTATAGCAAGGATAGCTAACCCTTGTAGTAAAGCTAAAACTGTACTCAATTTAGAAGAGGACTTTGGCATCAACCTTGATCTTGATAGAGTATACAAGGTGATGGATAAAATGGATGAAAAAGTCATAAATACTATTTGTGATAGGGCATACCATACAACTAAAACATTGCTTGGTGGCAAAGTGGACGTTTTGTTTTACGATTGTACAACCTTGTATTTTGAATGTTTTGAGGGAGATGGTTTTAGAGAAAATGGTTACAGCAAAGACTTAAAATCCAATCAACCCCAGTTGGTTTTAGCGTTAATCGTTAGTAAAGACGGGTTACCTATAGGATATGAAGTTTTTCCAGGAAATTGTTATGAGGGTCATACTTTACTACCTGCACTTAAAAGGCTAAAGGGACGTTATGACTTAGACAAAGTAGTGTTTGTAGCTGATAGTGGAATGCTAAACAGTGAGAATTTGGGCTTTTTACAAACGCATGGGTTTTCCTATATTGTTGGTGGTAGACTTAAAAATATGAACAAAGAGATCAAAACAGAGGTATTAGATCTATCTAGTTACCTATCACTTCAGGATAACCAAGATTATATGGCAAAGAAGATTGTTTTAAATGAGAGTCAATGGTTGATTGCAAATTATAGCAAGAAGAGGGCAAGAAAGGACGCTCATGACCGCAAGAAGGCAATAGAAAAGTTACTGAAGAAGTTGAATAGAAGCAAAGGTGCATCAAGCTTGATATCAAATTATGGCTACAAAAAATACCTGAAGATTGATGGAAAAGCGCAAGTAGAGTTAAACCAAGAGAAGTTAGAGCAAGATGCAAAATGGGATGGACTGCAAGGCTTAATAACGAATGTTAATTGGTTAGATGATGCTGAAGTGATAGGACATTACAAGGGATTATGGCAAATTGAGGAATCGTTTAGAATAAACAAGCATGATCTCAAGATAAGACCTATATACCACTATAACGAAAGGAGGATCAAGGCGCACATTGCAATATGCTTTATGGCATTTGCATGTGTGAAATACTTAGAGTATAAGGTGAGATTGCAAGGACAAACGAAGTTATCTCCAGAAGTAATCAGAAGAGAACTCGGTCATGTACAAACAAGCATATTGAGGAATGAGAAAACTGAGAGTATGTATGCTCTGCCATCAAAGATGAGCCAAATATCTATTATGATATATAGAGTGATGAAGCTAAGCAGCATCACAGGACACCATACCAAATCAGCTAAAAATCGCTACACAGATTAATCATTAATTTATTAATATCGCAGAAGGGAATGTAGTGCCCACTAAAAAATAACATCCCCAGACTTATGCCCCTTATAAGCAAAAATTAACTAAAGTCGGGA
>CAZEVK010000072.1:0-2405 GCA_964515755.1 uncultured Rickettsia sp.
TAGTAGACTGAGTAAAGAAATAAATAATAGCATTAATGTAGCTGCTATCTTTAAATATAATACAGTATATAAACTAGTTTATCAGTTAAAAGAAAATATTAAAGATATTATAAAAGGTAAAGAGTATGACTTTTGATTTAATTTTAACGTTTATTTATAACTTATCTAATAATGGAATAAAAATCTGGGTTCAAAATGAAAATATTAAATTATTTGTACCTGATGATGTATTGTTTACTGAAGAACAAGAAAAATTTCTAAAGCTTAATAAAGATAGAGTTATACATTGTTTGAAAAGTAATCATATATATTCAAGAGATCATAATTTCCTTATGCTTAAAGGTGATATAAATAAAGCACCATTATCATTTGCACAAGAGAGGCTATGGTTTTTTGAAAAATATGAACAAGGTACTAGTGCGTATAATGTACCTTGGATATTTAAGATAGCTAATAATATTAGGCTAGATATTTTAGAAAATTGTATTAGAAGTATAATATTTAGGCACGAAATACTAAGAACATTAATTAAGGAAGATAGTAAAGGTAATGGGTATCAATTAGTATTAGATGATAGTAAATATAATTTTGAAATAGTAAAACAAACCGTTAGTGATAACAATCAATTAAATGAAGTGTTAAAAAAAGAAGTAAACTATAAATATGATTTAAGCAGTGAATTACCTATAAGGATATGTTTTTATAAATTAAAAAATAATACAGATTTATCTATAGAGGAAAAATATGATAGTTATCTAAGTATAGTAATTCATCACATAGCTTTTGATGGTTGGTCTTTTGCTGTTTTTCTAAATGAATTACAAATATATTATAAATACTACCTACAACAGTCACAAGGTTTAGAAGCTATCTTGAATCTACCAGATCTACCTATTCAGTATAAAGATTTTGCTCTATGGCAACGGAGTTACTTAACTGGAAAAAACTTAGATAAGCAGTTAAATTATTGGAGAAATAAATTAAATGCTTATGAATCTCTAAATTTGATTACTGATAAAATTCGACCAATACAAGTAAACTATAAAGGTGAGAACATTTGTTTTGAATTAGGGAAAGATACTTCAATAGCTTTAAGAGAATTAGCTAAAGAGTTAAAAGTCAGTTTATATAGTTTATTATTGAGTGGTTATATTTTAATGCTAAGAACTTATAGTAACCAGGATGACATAGTGATAGGTAGTCCAGTAGCTAATAGGCATCACAATCAGATACAAAGTTTAATAGGATTTTTTGTAAACTCTTTAGCATTAAGGATAACAATAGATAAAAAAAGTCTTATTAAAGAATTTATTCAAGCTGTGGGACAAGAAGTAGTAGAAGCACAGCTTCATCAAGACTTACCATTTGAGAAACTAGTAGAGGAATTAAAAATAGCTAAAGATACTAGTAGACACCCCATATTTCAAGTAATGTTTGCAGTAGGTGGTTTTGAAAGTGATCTCTATCACCATCATCAAGTAGATGAGCAAACAGAAGCTGATTTAGATAATTTATTACAAGTATATGCATCAGAAACTGATTTATATAAAGTTGCTAGATTTGACATTGTCACATCAGTAGATTACAGCCAAATATGCTTAAAAGGTACTTTTAACTATGCAGTAAGTTTGTATACTGAAGAAACAATTAAGAGATTCATAGATACATATATTCATATATTGAGACAATTAGCTACACTAATTAATAATACAGGACAACAGAAAAAATTTAGGATAGCTGATTTAACCTATCTTAGTACAGGTAAATACAATCAAATAGTAAATGTTTGGAATAATACAGATAAGGCGTATCCAGGTAATAAAACAATTCACAGGTTATTTGAAGAACAAGTAGAAAGAGTACCAGACAAGATATCAGTTGTATGTAAATCTCAATCTCTTACATATAGAGAACTTAATAACCTAGCAAATCAACTAGGACATTATTTAAAAGAATTAGGTGTTAAACCGGATACATTAGTAATAATAGCTATTGAGCCGTCATTAGAATTAATTATAGGTTTATTGGGTATATTAAAAGTCGGAGGAACTTATGTACCTTTGAATTCAAATTATCCAATAGAACTTTTACAATTTATCCTTGAAGATACCCAAGCGGCTATTATTCTTACAGACAAAACGAACAATAATAAGATTCCAACAACTTTTGCTCAAGTTATTTATTTAGATCAAGAATGGAATCTCATAAATAGACAACCTTCTACTAATCTTTTTTCTAATATTACTCCAAATAATTTAGCATACGTAATGTATACATCTGGAAGTACAGGTAAGCCTAAGGGAGTAATGGTTGAACATAAGGGAGTAGTGAATTATATTAATAATGTGAGGTTTAATATATTGGTTTCTCTTGAAGATAAAGTTGATTTTTCAACAAACATAGGT
>CAZEVK010000073.1:0-2397 GCA_964515755.1 uncultured Rickettsia sp.
TTACCATTATCACTAACCTAAAACTGGATCATATATTGGGGGCTTGACACTATTGCTACTGTTGCACCTATTGCAGCAGCACTCGCGCAAGATAACACAGGGTTTTCTCATCTTTGGCGGTTGCAAGCGTTATAGGCGGAGCTATGTTTGGTGACAGTCTTTCAATAATTTCAGATACAACAATTGCAGCTGTAATGTCTCAAGAAGCTGATATGAAAGCTAAATTGAAGCTTAATGCAAAAATTGCACTAATCGCATCTATTATTACAATAATAATACTTTTTTTTAGCTCAGAAGAAACTTCAAATATAGTATCGCATGAGTATTCTTTTTTACTTATTTTGCCATATATCGTACTAATATTGCTCGCGTGTTTTGGCGTAAATGTATTTATAACTTTAATTTTAAGCATTGGCTTTGCCGGAATAGTGAGTTTCATACACAATCACAACCATGACTTATTGTTCTTAAATCAAAATATAGTAAAAGGTTTTGCAAGCATGCAAGAAATTATGCTGCTATCACTTATGGTGGGTGGACTCTCTGGCCTTGTAGGCAGTGGTATTAAAGAGCTTGCAGGTGAATTAACAAATTTGATAGCAGCACGTCGTGGCGGTCAAAAACTTGCACAGTTTTTTATCGCTAAAATAGTTGTTCTATTTGATATATTACTAGCTAATAATACCATTGCTATAATATTTAGTGGAGGAATTGCAAGAGATATAGCGAAAAAATATCGCATACCAAGCCACTATACAGCAGCATGGTTAGATATATTTTCTTGTGTGTTTCAAGGCATAATACCTTATGGAGCTCAAGTCTTACTAGATAGCTCTATTGCTAAAGTTTCACCGCTAGCTATTGTACCGCATGTATACTTTTGCTATATACTTGGTATTGTTGCAGTGCTGTATATCTCATTTAAAAAAATTGAAACTAGCAAATTATAAAAGTCTATTTGGTTATTTTACACTAATGACTTTGTCTATCTCTTTTAACGAGAATTTAATATTCCCGCAGATAGCCTAGACATTACTTCTGCTTTCGAAAGAAGAGATAAAATCTCAAAAACACTGATTGATACAGTTTTTCCTGTTAGTAAAGCCCGTAAAACTTGCATTGGCTGGTTAAGTTTAATATTTTTATTGGCAGTATATTGCTTAATTGATTCCTCAATAATGTCCTTATCCCATGATGTCAAATCTTCTAGCAAATTTATTATTTCTATTAACATAGATTGATCACTAGAATGAATAATTTCCAATGCATCAGATTCAATAGTTATTGGGTGATTTTTGATTAAAAATACTGCACTTGCAGCTAATTCATTGATATTCTTTGCGCGCACTTTTAAACTATCCATCGCTTTTGCTATCAACAAAATTTGTGCTTCAGATACATCATTATTTTTCTTTAATATAGGTATAATTAAATTGACCAATTTTTGATTATCAGAGCTCTTGATATAATGAGAATTAACATGATCCATTTTAGAAAAATCTAGTCTAGATGGCGCCTTGTTTATATCTTTTATATCAAACCATTCAATCGCTTGCTGACGTGAAATAAATTCATCATTACCATGACTCCAACCCAGCCTTAGCAAATAGTTATTGAGCGCTTCTGGTAAATATCCCATTTCTTGATATACCTCAACTCCAAGTGCACCATGTCTTTTTGAAAGCTTAGCTCCATCCATACCGTGAATTAATGGAATATGAGCAAAAGTTGGCACTGACCAATCTATTGCCAAATAAATCAAAATTTGTTTTGCAGTATTGCTCAAGTGATCATCGCCACGAATAACATGCGTGATTTGCATATCGTGATCATCAACAACACATGCCAGCATATACGTAGGACTTTCATCTGAACGTAATAATACTAAATCATCAATTTGGTCATTAGCAATTTCAACTCTACCTTGAACTACATCTTGAATAACTGTTTTATTATCATTTGGAACTTTAAGCCTAATCACAGGTTTTTCTGTTCCAGTATAAAGATCTGGAGATTGATCACGCCACTTACTCCTAAAAGCCTTTTGAGAATTTTGTTGCTTTGCTTTTTCACGCTGAATTTCCAATTCTTGCGCAGTATCAAAACAATAATAAGCCTTGCCACGCTTAACCAATTCTCTAGCTATTTCCACATGCCTTGCTTCTCTTTGAACTTGGAAAATAACATCACTGTCATGTTCTAAACCAAGCCATTTAAGGCCAGAAATAATTGCATTTATTGCTTCTTTAGTTGAGCGAACTTTATCAGTGTCTTCGATTCTTAATAAGAATTTGCCATTATTATGTTTGGCATATAAATAATTAAATAGTGCAGTTCTTACACTACCAATATGTAAATATCCAGTTGGAGATGGAGCAAATCTAGTTATAACGGTCA
>CAZEVK010000074.1:0-2394 GCA_964515755.1 uncultured Rickettsia sp.
TTTGGTCGAATTGCAATTATTGCAGCCCTATTTGGGGCGCAAAACACTGCCCAGCCGAGCTACAGGCACGCGGCAGCATCAGCACAGAGCAGGGCAACCAGTGGAAGGCATCAGCCGCAAAGTGGTTGGGCATGATCGAGAAGCGCGAGGCCAAGCACGGAAAATCTTTCAAACTGCGCAAACTGCTTAAGGGTTTATCGTCGCTCGAAATCACCTACAACGAGGGCGCGGCGACCTGGCACGCACACCGGCACATCATCGTATCCATGCCCTACATGCCGCAGATTGTCCTAAGCGAGCTATGGAGCATTGCAACCGAAGGACGCGGCCAAATCGTGGACGTTCGCGCCATCGGCCACGACCTCACCGGAGGCTTGCAAGAAGCCCTCAAATACACCGCCAAAGCGTGGGAGATACCCGACGACAAAGCCGACGAGCTATTAGCCGCCGTGAAGGGCAAAAAGCGGGTATGGCCTATCGGGCGCATCAAGCCCGCCGACAAAGAGCCGACCAAATGCCCAGACTGCCAAAGCGATGAATGCACCTGCAAACGTGTGGCAATGGTCAGCACATCGGACAAGCTGGAAGATGGTAGCTACGACATCCACGACGCAAGCAGCCCGCAACGCCTCATCATCCGCCGCGACCCGAAGCGCGGCTTAGTGTGGGAGGTTGCGACCTATGACCCCTCTCTGTCACTATATCGGCCAAAGTATCAAGAGAAAGCAGCCGACGACGGCACGCACGACCCGCCGAGGGGTGCGCGGGTGTTCATCTCTCAGGATTTGACCATCACACTACCCCCATCCGACTACGAACGACGAAAAGAGGCAGCAGCCGCGAAGCCCTCGCAGCTAGTGCTTGACGCATGAGTAATGCGAATGGATACACTTAAGAGGCTGGAACGCATAAGGAGCAATGACCGACGCATGGGAAGGAACGGACACGCAGCCGAAGATATGACACTCGAGCCCGAAGAAGGGCAAACGGGCCCGAGCTCGGGCCCGAAGCGAGGCACATCACCTATTTATCTGGACAAGGCACAGTTGCCCGAAACCCCCGGCGTTGTGTATTTGCGAAGCCGCAAGCGACGGCGCATAGTCTTTGGATGGTATGGCGGAAAGTTCAGCCATCTAGATTGGCTGTTGCCCTTGCTTCCAAAATGTCACCACTACTGCGAACCCTTCTCAGGCTCCGGGGCCGTGTTGCTCAATAAGGCCCCTTCTGCCGTCGAAACCTATAACGACATTGACGGCGACGTGGTGAATTTCTTTCGTGTGCTGCGTGATCGCAGCGACGACATAGTGAAGGCCATCGCCTTAACGCCATTCTCACGCGAGGAATATCACCTTGCCATCAATGGGCCCACCCAGGGCATTAGCGACGTGGAGCGGGCGCGCCGGTTTTACATCCGCGCCCGACAGACACGCACCGGCCTTGCGCAAACCGCATCACTCGGCAGGTGGGCCAATTGCAAGGACACCAGCCGCGCCGGAATGTCGGGCGTAGTGTCAAGATGGTTAGGAGGCATCGAGGCCCTTGACGACATCGCACAGCGGCTTATGCGGGTGCAGATCGAGAACCGGCCCGCCGTGGACGTAATCCGCCTCTACGATGCACCCAGCACCTTGTTTTACTGCGATCCGCCCTACCTACACGCCACGCGCGGCGATGCAAAGGCTTACGGATTCGAGATGGACGAGGCAGAGCACCGCGACCTTGCAAACGCGCTCAACACCTGCAAGGGCAAAGTGGCGCTATCGGGCTACGATCATCCGCTGATGATCGAGCTATACCCCGAAGGAAAATGGTTTAAGACGACCGGACTAGCACGCACCATTCATTCCACAAAAGGCACGCGCCAAGAAGTCCTATGGACGAACTACGACCCTACAGGCGATAAGCAAAAGGGCCTCTTCTAACATGGCACCAGAGCAGATATTGCAGCGCGTCTACGAGAAGGCAAGCGCCACCCTTAGCGAAACCATCGTTTCAGATGCGACCATTCAAAGCCGCATTACTTACATCTGCCAAAACTTGAGCAATCGCGCAGGTGTGCGGCTTCTCATGGCGTGCCTATTAGCAAAGCTCGATAACCCAAGCGTTGACGTTCGCAAACCCTATACCGAAATCGCCGACGATGACGCATTCTCAGGGCGCAGCTACGATGAAGCCTACCTAACTCACTTCATCAACACCTATCGCCTACCCTGCAACCCCACGACCGCCTTTCTTACCCCAGCCCTTCGCAACATCACACGCCCACTCACCACAGATGTAAGAATCGCGGGCAGTCCGCCAAGGCTCTACGTTGAAACGCTGCAACTTCTTGACGACGTGCTCCAGCCATACGTTCTGGGCCTCCAGCAGGGCCACCACGCGGCCAATGTCGCC
>CAZEVK010000075.1:0-2249 GCA_964515755.1 uncultured Rickettsia sp.
TGCTCTATGATTTTCATATTCGCAAAGATAATATTTCATAAAATGCGCCTTTTATCAAAATGGGAAATCGTCTTCTGACTGATTTGTGAAATGATGTTTGAATTTTAAATAAACACTGTAGAGTTTTGTATTCATCCACCAATCAGGAAATTCTACTTTCCAAAACCAATCTATATCTACTTTTTGTTGATCTGACTTGTTGAAATTAAAAACCTGTTGTATGCACCAAAACAAATAAGACTTATTTAACTTCATTCTTCCTCTATAATCATCGGTTGAATACAATTTCCACAAGCTAGTTTAGCGGTTTTCTTAGCCCATGCTGATTGGTGGCATGTCGGGCAGGTGAATTTTTCACGAGTCTTCTTTCGTTCTTTTACTTCCTTTTCTTCAACTCGACTATTCCAGTGAAGTTTTGATCCATTCAAGAGAAAAGCATTTGCCACAATTTCAAATTTACCGCCCTCGATGATGTAATGAGTCATTCTTTGACCAGTTGACTTACCTCCGGGTTCTCCTGTAGAAGAAGTCTGAAGTCCAATTTCATACATCATTTCTGAGAACTGCTTGTCATGATAACCTCTTCGGGGAGGATTTCCGAAATAGAACTGTTGAACATGACACATTTCATGGACAAGAGTGCTTAGTACTTCAATATCTTCTCTTTCATTAAATCCATCAGGGTTTAGAGACAATTCAGATAATAACCTTTTATCTTCTCTACTTTGGAATTTTTCGTGATGATAATATCCGTAAGTACGGGCTTTTCTATTCAATGTGATTAAACATTCGGGGAGTTTATTTCCGAATAAGTGTTTGTTGAAATAGGAATATGCTTTATCTAAATCAGAGTATTGTTTTTCAGTAATCAAAGTAATCTCCTGTTTTGTAAAATACAATAATGATACCACAAAACCCTTGATTTGTCAAGTGTCAATTATATCAATTAATTTTTTATTAACATACATAATAACTTCTTCATATGTTTTTATTTTTCTCAGGTCTATTTCAATATAAACACCGTTCTTTTTTGCGAAATTCTTTTTAATTTTGTCTTTCTGCTTTTGATATTCAAATTCTTCTTCAGGAGTCGTTTTGTTTTTATGTGATTTTTGTTTATGCCATCCAGATAATTTATAATGTTGTTCTCCGTGAATTTCGATATAAACTCCATTTATTTTTGGGTCTTTTCCTCCAAAAATGTAAATATCAAACGGGAGATATTGTTTCGTTTCTGGATTTCTAACTATTTTATATTCTTCTTTTGCGTTATGTTTGTTAAGAATATAAAATTTTAATTCCGATGCAATCTTTGATTCTTTTTGCGTTTTAGAACAAATAGAACACCCAGTCCCAAACGTTCTATCTGCAATTCGAGACTGATATTCATGATCGTTGGGACATAACCACCATACTTTTTTACCAGAACCATAAGTAACGTCTTTCGGAGTCAGATTTCCATTTTTAGTCGGATGCCACTCTTTCGCTATGTCAGGTCTTTGAAATTCCAAGTTATGATATATGCCAGTTTGAAATCCTTTACATATTCCGCATCCCTGTCCATTAAGAATGTTATTCCAACTCATTAGCGGGTAATCTTGACAATTATTGCAATAAAACTTTAGATTTAACAAAGCTCCTTTGTACTCATTATCTTTTAATAACTCAAATTGGCTATTATTCAGTTTTAACCAAAGTGGAATATTGTGAGATAGGGTAAAAGGGTTTCTTTTATCCACAATCCTAATTTGATTTCTTCTTAACAAGTCCGCTAAATAAACATCGTACTTATAACCATCATTGTCCCGAATTATTAACTTTGTTTTATTCCATTTTCCAATATAACTATCAATATAACTATAGCCTGTTTTTCGAACGGCTTCTTTAATTTCACTCAATGCTTTCGCTATCCCGCTAGTCATAACTTTCTCCTTATTTTAATTATAAATTAAAAACTTTTTAAAGCGAAAATCTCCGTTTCTTCCGCACTCTTTAGATGTTCTGTTTATAATATGTTTTATGTAATATTTTTTGAAAAAAATAAACTTAGAAATATTAAGGGCGTATTTCATATCATGAGTTGTTCTAAATTCTACAATTGTTTTTCCGTTTTCGGTTTTTCCTTTTTGATAATCAACAAGATAATCCCCTTGCTCGTCACTAAATAAATATTCTTGATACGGAGAATTCAATAAATAAAATGCTTCTTTTATGAATATCGAAACCCTATTGTTTACTAAAAAGTTTAC
>CAZEVK010000076.1:0-1972 GCA_964515755.1 uncultured Rickettsia sp.
TGAAAACTGGCAAGGCAAGTAAAGAAGAGCAAGCCGCCGCGCGTGAAATGGGCGAGATGATCGAAATACCTGAAATTGACGAAAGAACACTTGGCGAAAAAGAAGCTGAAAACGATTTCTTACGCAAGGTTCGTGAGTTAGAGGAAAAGAAACGCCATGCAGTATGACGGCTCCATAAACATTGATACAAAAGTAAACACCGATGGGATAAACAAAGGTGGTAAATCAATTACCAACTCCCTAAAGGGCGTTTTGTCATCTGTCATGATGGTTGCCAAAGCAATGGCGGCGGCGTTCATCGGCGGGTCAATTATCAACGGTATCCGGTCATTGATCGGGCAATTTGACCTCATGGGATCTTCAATCGGTGCGAGTGTGAAATCACTTTCCACGGCGTTTGATGCACTCAAAGGTGCGTTTGCTAATTTGATTTTAGCCGCGCTTGCGCCATTGATTCCGTATGTCATTACCTTTGTGCAATGGCTTACACAGTTGTTCAACATTGTGACGCAAATCATCGGCGCGTTGTTTGGCGTGAAAGCTGGATTTGGCGGCGTGGCATCTGCGGCGGGTGGTGCTGGCAAGGCAACCAAGAAAGCTGCAAAAGAGGCACAAGGTGCATTGGCGGCGTTTGACCAAATCAACGTACTGCAAACCAAAAAAGACGAACCTGACGCGGGCGGTGGTGGAGGCGGAGGCGGTTTATCTTTACCTTCCGTTGATCCCATATCCCCTGAGATGCTTGCCAAGTTGGAAGAATTCAAAGCCAAAGCCGCTGAGTTTTTCCGACCATTGACCGAAGCCCTCGGGCGCTTGTATGACGCACTGGAACCACTCGGGCAAACCATTTGGGAAGGCTTGAAATGGGCATGGGATAACATCCTTGTACCGTTGGGTACTTGGGTAGTGACTGATTTATTGCCCGCGTTTTTAGACTTGTTATCAGCCGCGCTTGGTGTGTTGAATGAAGTGTTGATTGCTCTTGGCCCGTTGTGGCTTGAATTCTATGAAGGCTTTTTGAAACCGATTGCCGAATGGACAGGCGGGGCAATTATTGAAATTCTCGGCTGGTTAACTGACAGACTGAATGACCTTGCCGCGTGGATAAAAGAGAACCCCGAGAAATTCCGTACATTTATTGAAATTATTGCAGCTCTCGCATTGGTACTTGGTGTGTTTGGGAATCTCTCTGCATTAGCTACCACTATTGCAACTACGTTGACAGGTGTTATTGCTGCATTTGGCGGAACTGTAGTTATTGCAACCGGTGCGGTGTTTGCGTGGTTGGCTGTATTTGCTTTACTGATTGGCATAATTATTTATGTGATTGCCCATTGGGAGCAACTATCAACCACCGTGCAACAGATTGGTTTTATTATCGGATTTTATATTAACCAAATGGCAGATAGTATCAAAAACGGATTTTTCACTGCATTGGATGCCGTCAAGTCTAAATTTGAATCCATCTTCACGGGCATTCAAAACTTTGTCCGAGGTGCAATCAACAACATCATTGGCTTTATCAACACCATGATTCAAGGCGTTGTGAATGGCATCAACGGCTTGGTTGGTAGTTTCAACACCGTTGGACGCCTTGTGCCTGGCTTCAGTGCGATTGCATCGGTATCCGCGCCACAGATCCCAAGGCTTGCCACGGGCGCCGTCATTCCACCCAACAGTGAATTCCTTGCCATGCTTGGGGACCAAAAAAGCGGGCGAAACATCGAAGCACCTGAAGGATTGATCCGGCAAATTATCCGTGAGGAAATGGGCGGCGGCAATGGCGAGCCGCGAAACATCAACATTACTTTTAGTGGGTCAATGGCTGAATTTGTCCGCTCTCTAAAACCGCACATTGACCAAGAGAATCGCCGCGTTGGACCGTCATTTATTCAAAGCAGTGGAGTATCAGGCTCATGACCATCATAATTGACGGCACCACGTTTGATATTCCCGTAACTGGCATTAAGCG
>CAZEVK010000077.1:0-445 GCA_964515755.1 uncultured Rickettsia sp.
GCAGGCGGCCCAGCAGGCCGAACACCTTCACTGCCCGCTCCGCAGCTGCTGCAGCTCGCGCAGGCTGTTCTCGACAGCCAGCAGGTGCGCGGCTTCCTCGCGCAGCTTCTGGCCCTGCTGCTCCTTGCGGGCGGCGTTCTCGGCGTACCAGCTGGGGCCGCTAAAACCGGCCCGGGCCCGATCCTCGGCAGCACGCTTCTCACGTCGGCCTGCTGCGGCCAGACGCTTGATGGCCTCGCTGTCCAGCCACGCGATCTGGTCGGCGAGCGTCATGACGGCACCACGTCGAGCGTCTTGCGCTGCAGGCTGATCAACTCGTCGGTGGCCGCGAACTGGGTGACCGTTCCGACGATGCGCAGCACGCCGTCGCGGACCTCAACCGCGGCAGCCGAAGAGGCGTTCCACGGCGCGGGCACAAACGCGTGCAGGTCGACGAACGAGGCCG
>CAZEVK010000077.1:455-804 GCA_964515755.1 uncultured Rickettsia sp.
GCGTTGATGATCCCGGCGTAGTGGCCGGCGGTGAAAGGGGCGAGTCCACCGCATTGCGCGGCAAGCTCGCGTGCGCGCTGCATGTGGTAGTCGAACGCCCTGCGGTTAGCGTCTGCGTCCATGTCTGCTCCTGTTGGCCCGATGCGGATGCATCAAAAGGGCACAACAAAAGCATACTCCGCAGACGCGCGGAGATCAACCCGTGTTGACGGGCGGTTCCGTGAATTGGACTACCGGGGGTGGAACAGGTCCGGCGCGGCGACGCCGATGACGCGGTGCAGCGAGGTCACGTCGGCAAGGGGCAGGGGCGGCAGCTGCTCGACGCGGTCCTGCAGCCGCGCCAGGTGCA
>CAZEVK010000077.1:814-1885 GCA_964515755.1 uncultured Rickettsia sp.
TGATCTTACGGGCGCGCACGGTGCCGTCGGCCATTCGGGCGATCACCTGGTCGCCGGCGCGCACCGGGGCGGCGGGCGACACGATCAGGTACTCGCCGTGTTCGGCGCGGGGCGCCAAGCCGTCGCCGATGCATTCGATGGCATAGGCCGCTGGATCAGGGGTGGGATAGGCGATGGCGCCGGGGCGACTCGGATCGCCCGCGAGGCCCGCGGCGTCCGGCTGAAAGCTCACTGACACGGACACGGGAAGCTCGCGAAGCATGAGGCGTAACGGAACCGCCACTGTGTCACGACCGTGGCTCAGTGGGCGATCCTGGTGCAGTGCGGCGCCCGCGTCTACGGCTGGGGTGCTAGTCCGTTCGGGTGAGGACATGGCAGGCGTTCCCACGGCCGAGCGCGACCCGACCCCTATGGCCAGCACGGCCAGCTTCGGCTCGGTGCCATGCACCAGCCAGGAGTGACTGACGCCGAGGGCGCCGGCGATGGCGTCCGACCACTTTGACGCGCTGGAATCGCGCTGCACGAGCGCCGACAGCGTCGCGGGCTAGAGGTCCGGGACGCGGCGAATGAGGTCCACCTGCTGCCAGCCAAGCTCCGCTAGGCGCAGGGCGATGCGCCCGCCCATCTTCATGGCGCGATTGTCAACCGCCGGGGCGCTGGCGGCAAACGCTCGGGTTGACCAATGTTGCTCAGGCATGGTGCAATTGCGTTCTACGCCGCAACAAGAGTCAGAAGCCATGACGGCAGCAACCGTGTACCCGGGGCTGGACAAGAACCCGGCCCTGCGTCGTCTGCGGCGCATCTACAAGACCAATCAGGGGATTGCCGATGTCGGGGGCGTGACGCAGCAAGCCGTGAGCCTGTGGATGTCCGGCAAGCGTCGGCCCGGCGGGGATTCCTGCATTCGGATCGAACGCGCCACGAAAGGGAAAGTGAGCGTTCGCGACCTTCGGCCGGACCTGTTCGGGCGCTGAGTGTGCAGCCCGTGTGCGCCAGCTGCAACACGAAGCGGGGTTGTGCCGTGCGCTGGTGGGTGGAAGGGGCGCTAGGACTTCCGAAACCGAAAGGTGA
>CAZEVK010000078.1:0-1633 GCA_964515755.1 uncultured Rickettsia sp.
TTAGAACCATATCAAACAGAAACTAGTTCATACAATGTGGCTAAGTTTGATCTTAAAACATTTATAGATGATAGTGAGCTATCTTTAAAAGGAGCTATTACTTATTCAGTAAGCCTTTATAACAAAACAACAATTATTGGATTAATAGAAACTTATATAGAAATATTAAAACAGTATGCCTCTATTGCTAATAGTACATTTAAACAAGAACAAACCAAGGTAAATGATTTAAATTATTTAAATGAAAAACAGCATGAACGAATTATTTACGCCTTGAATCAAACAGACCAAGCATATCCAAGTGATAAAGCAATTCATAAACTATTTGAAGAGCAAGTAAGAAGAACTCCTAATAACATAGCATTAATATATGAAGATACTAAGCTTACATATAAGGAGCTTAATGAAAGAGCCAATAAGTTAGCTAATTATTTAAGGTATAGGCATATAATGGGGGCAGATATACTAGTTGCGTTATGTTTGGATAGGAATGAGTATATGATAATAGGCATTCTTGGTGTGTTAAAAGCTGGAGGTGCTTATGTGCCAATAGACCCTAACTATCCTAATGATAGAATTAAATATGTACTAAAAGATACAAATAGCAAGTTAATATTAACTAATAAAATATATCAACAAAGATTAAAAGATATAATTACAGATGCTACAAATATCTTAGAGGATATAAAGAAAAATCAATTGATAAAGATATTATCTATAGATTGCGTAACATTACAAAAACAGTTATCATTGCAATTAGCAACTGATCCAACTACAACAGTAGCAAGTACTAATTTAGCTTATGTAATTTATACCTCTGGTACTACTGGTAATCCTAAAGGGGTTATGATTGAACATCATTCTATTGTAAGTCGAATATCTTATTTAATTAATAAACATTTAATAAATTCATCATTTAAAATTGCTGCTAAAATACCTTATGTTTTTGATCCTTCTTTACGCGAAATATTTCTAGCTCTCTTGTCAGGGGCAGAATTAGTGGTCCTTTCCGAATCAGTGTATAAAGACACAAATAAATTAATAAATTATTGCATTGAAATGAAAATTAACTTATTAATTTTTGTGCCGAGTCATTTGTGTTTATTACTCAATAGTTTGAGAGAACTCAAAAACTCACAAAAAGCAACATTAGCGTTAAATATCCTGTATTCTTGCGGTGAAATATTACCAAACAAACTAGTTAGTGAATTAAAATATCATCTACCTAATTTAATTATTAAAAATCAATATGGACCAACTGAAGCTTGTTTATTTAGTATTGAGTTTGATGTGTTTGATAATAATTTACTTACTAATAAT
Source organism: uncultured Rickettsia sp. (assembly GCA_964515755.1). Lineage (GTDB taxonomy): Bacteria > Pseudomonadota > Alphaproteobacteria > Rickettsiales > JABSSG01 > JAGVLN01. The sequence continues at coordinate 1,321 of CAZEVK010000078.1, forward strand.
ATTCCAGTAGGTAAATTAATTGATAATACAAAAGCATATGTTTTGTCTCCTAGTTTAGTACCTGTATCAATTGGAGCGATAGGTGAGTTATATATAGGTGGAGTGGTTTTATCAAGAGGATATTTGAATAGGCCTGATTTGACAACAGAAAAGTTTATAGCTAATCCATTTCAAACCAAGGAAGAGAAGGTAGATGAAAGATATGGTAAAGTTGGAAGAAATGCAAGGATCTATAGAACAGGAGATTTAGTACGCTGGTTACCAGATGGTAATATAGAATACATAGGTCGTATTGACGAGCAGGTGAAGATAA
>CAZEVK010000079.1:0-538 GCA_964515755.1 uncultured Rickettsia sp.
TAAAAAAGATCAAGTTCGGCCAAGTCGACGTAACGCTGAAGAGACAGAAGCTTCAACAATAACTTATGTTAAAGCAGGAAGAAATCGGACAGCAACAATCTCTGATATTTGGCTAGCTCCACAGTAATTCAAAATGATTAATTCAGTTTACTTTGCCAGTCTTGAATTTTTTGAATGGCCTGAAGTGGGGTCATATTCATGATTTCTAAATTTTTCATTTCAGATATAATTGAACTTTCCTCTCGAGGTTCTTGGGAAAACGAAATCAATCCAAGCTGGACTTGCTCGGCATTTTTAACTTCATGAGACTTCAATAAGGCCGTCGCTCTTTTTGTCACTTCCACAGGAACGCCTGCAAGCTGAGCCACTTGAATACCATAAGATTTTTGTGCAGGACCATTTGTCAGAGTATGCAAGAATTGAATTTCACCTTTTTTTTCTGCAACTGAAATATGTGCATTTTTTATCTGTGCGAACTCATTTTCAAGAGTCGTCAACTCATGATAATGAGTCGCAAATAATGTCTGAGCTTTCAAGT
>CAZEVK010000079.1:548-1625 GCA_964515755.1 uncultured Rickettsia sp.
ACTCATGCCATCAAAGGTACTTGTCCCCCTGCCGACCTCATCCAGAATAAGTAAAGATTTTTCGGTTGCGTTTTTTAACATTTCGGAAGTTTCTTGCATTTCCACCATAAAAGTCGAAAGCCCTTCTGAAAGCTGATCATTCGCTCCAATTCGAGTGTAGAGACTATCAAAAATAGGCAACTCTGCTTCTAAGGCTGGAACAAAAAAACCAATTTGAGCAAGTAAGACCGACAAGGCCACCTGTCGCATGAGCGTCGATTTTCCCGCCATATTCGGGCCTGTCAAGAGCTGACATCCCCCGCCTTCAATATGAATCGTATTTGGAACAAATACTTTTGAAAACTGTTCGACAACAACATGCCTTGAACTCACAAGTCGGATATGCTTTGTGCCCAACTTTGGACGAACATATTTTTTCTCAATCGCAAGCCAAGCTGCAGAAGTTGAAACGTCAAGCTTTGCCGTTTCTTGAGCTAAGTGCAAAACTTGTGAAGCCAAAGAAAGAGCTTCTTTTCTGAACTCTTCAAAAATCGCAAACTCAAGATCAAATCTTCGCGATTGTGCGGATAATACTTTTTTCTCGAGATCAATCAACTCATCTGTACAAAATCGCTCGGCCGTTGAAAGAGTTTGCTTGCGCATATAATGAGTCGGAGCTTTGTCTTTATGTGTGTTTGTAATTTCAATATAGTAGCCAAAAATATTATTATAGCGAATTTTTAAAGAGCTAATTCCAGTTGCCGCTTTTTCACGAGCTTCCATTTCTGCGATCAAAGCAGTGCTATTTGTCGAAAGATCAATCAACTCATCAAGGCTTGAACTTACGCCCTTCATGATCATGTGACCTTGTTTAGTTGAAATTGGAGCCTCTTCATTTAAAGAGCGTTGTATTTTTTCTGCGAAGTCTTGAAGTTTCTCAAAAGACTTCTTTTTCAAAGCCAGGTCCTGAGCAGAAACACTTGCCTCAATTGATCTTGCCAAAGAAAGCAGATCTCTTGCGGAACAGCTCGATTGTGAAATACGACTCAGTCTTCTTTCTAAATCTCCCGAATGAGTTAGTATTTCGCGGATTTTTTG
>CAZEVK010000080.1:0-1585 GCA_964515755.1 uncultured Rickettsia sp.
TAGCAGACTTTATAAAAACCAAAGTACCTACAAATTACCAACGAGAGATACAGTTCTTGAAAGCATTGGAGACCAGGTACTACATCATGTAATTTTAATTTATTCATTCATAAAATTTTAATAATGACACCACTTCAGGAGCTAATAGCTCAGCAGACTCAAAGGGCCGCACGGCTAAAGGCCCTGTCACAAATAATGGAAGGTGCAAATGGCGTAGCAGCCAGAGCGCTCACCGAAGCCGAAGAAAACGAGATCACCGAAATCCGTAATGGAGCCGATGCACTCGAAAACAAAATCAAAAACGCTAGATTCTTAGCTGATCAAAAAGCAGATGACGCAGCAAGACAATTCGAAAGAATGGGTGGAGCACCTACAGGAGACAGCGAAGATGCAGACAAAAAACAACTAGCATCAAGATACTCCATCGTAAGGGCAGCACAATACGCAGCTGGTAAAACCACTGATGCTGCTTTAGAAAAAGAAATGCATGATGAAGCGACCAAAGAAGCTAGAGCTGCCAATTTACCTGTCACAGGTAAAGGTGTACTCATGCCATCATTCATTCAGCAAAGAGCCACTGCTGCCACTGCTGCAGATGCTGGTAATCTTATAGCTACAAACCAAATGGCTGTAGTAGAAGGTTACAAACCAGTATTGTACGTAGAGCAATTGGGTGCTGAGATGCATACAGGTCTGACAGGAGTTAATAATATTCCTATTACAGACTTCGAGGCAGTAGCAGCATTCATAGGTGAAGGTGATTCTTTCCCAGCTGTGACTACCAATGTCAGACGTCCATCAGCTACTGCAAAAGGACTGATGGGTAAACTCACAAATTCATGGTTCCTAAAAGCTCAAGCTGGTCCACAGTCAGACCAGGTATTGACTCAGTCACTTGATAGAGCTATCAATAATGCACTTAATACCAACCTGGTAAAACGTGCTAACTCTAACTCTAGTCATGGTATCTTCGGAGCTGCTGATATCATTGATGTATCTGGTGCAGATGGATCAGCATTCAGCCGTGACCTATTGATCACCATGATCAACTCTGCTGCTAAGAACAATGCAGGTGGAGATCGTGCTGGATGGTTACTATCACCTACAGTGAGAGAGACAGCACAAAAAACCAAAACAGATGCTGGATCAGGTATATTCGTTTGGGACTCTATGGCACCAAATCAATTACTTGGATACAATGCAGCTGTCACAACATTGGTACCTGACAACCTTACTAAAGGAACTGGTACAGCGCTCAAAGGTGCTGCATTCGGATACTGGGATAACCTTCACATGTTCAACTGGGCAGTAAAAGAACTTATCGTAGATGCTGCATCTAGTGACACAGGTGTAGTCATCAAGCAATTAGAATTTTGGGATTGGGTATTTGCTAATCCTAAAGCATTCTCTTTGGCTTACTTCACGTAGTCTTGGGATTTAGTGATTATATAAAGAAAAGAGCCTGTCTATCTAGGCAGGTTCTTTTTTCCACCACACATTTATTTATTCATCATACAAAAATATTCATACCATGTCTGATATAAAAACAACCAAAGTCAGAATCCTTCAGGATGATTGCGAAGCA
>CAZEVK010000081.1:0-1571 GCA_964515755.1 uncultured Rickettsia sp.
CGAAGAAGCGCCAATACTCCGTCGTCGGAACATCGGCCGGCGTGATCTTGACGAATGGGGGCGGGACAATGACAGGCATCATCCGGCCTCGATTTGCGCGCCGTGGATATTGAAGTCCACCTCGTCATCGCAGCGGATGCGGAACACGCGGTCACGCGCTTGGCCGAGCGGGAACCAGCGCACGCGGTGCATATACGCCCCAGACTCGCCGAGAGAGCGAGAGAGCGCCGACCCCCACGTATTGCCGCCGTCGTTGCTGATTTCCAGCGTGACGGCTCCGGTTGCGCTCGACGGGTCCAGATCGCCAGTCGTGCACATCAGTTCAAGCGACGTGTACCGAACAGGCTCTGCGCTTGGTGAGATGAGGTGCGGCCACGTCCTTTCACGCGACATGACGTCAGCGCCCCAAAGCCGCTTCGTGTCGTCGATCTTCCCAATGAACCACGCTTGTGCTGTGCCGTTCTCAATCCCGGCGTAGTGCACGCCGTTGATCGTCGCCATGTCGTGGATGTAAAGCCGGTCGTATCCGGAAATGGATCCGCCGGAGAAGCTCACACCCTCGGTCCCGCGCTCGTGCCACTGGCCCGCCGCGATGTCATAGACCCACGTCGAATCAGCGCCAACCGCTTCCACGCCGACAAACTCAGACCCCGCGGTCTGATACGTCCACATCCGGCACTTGGTCAGGTCGGCGCCGTCCGGGTTCATCAGAACCTCTTCAACGGCCCGCGTCGAAACCCGGCGCGGGTTGTGCCCATCCATCATGTAGACGACAGCCTGCCCGCTCTTGCTCTTGCCGACGAAGAAGAGAGCATCCGTCGTTGACACAGCCGCGTCCTTGCCGACGATGCCAACATCAATCGGAGCCTGGGAATAGCGAGCGAACGGAAAGTCAGCGCCCGCGCTGTTGATCCAGATTTCGCAGGAGTGCGTGCCGAAGATGTACAGCTCTTGCTTGTGCACCCGCAGAGCCACGATGTTGTCTGGGATGCGATCCGACGAGCTGAAATCCAGCGCGTCGTAAGTTGCCGGGTCGTCAATGGCCGAGATGTAGAACACATCGGCGCTAGGCTGCGCGAAGATGTAATAACCGTCGAGAAACTCGACTTGGCTTGACCCGAGGAAGTCGGCGTCCGCGATCTTGGTGACCGTGCGACTGTTCGTATTGAGCACGTAGCCGTTGGCGCCATCGACGATCACGGCGATATTGCCAGTACCCTCCACCATGCGCACGGAGCCCGTTGACGTGTCCAGCGTCCCCGTGTACGTGTTGATCGTGGACGGGTAGACGAAATCGTGCACCCCGTCATCCGCGACGAGCAGCAGGCGGCTTTTTCCGATCAAGGCAATCATTCCCCGCAGCTCGTCGCCATAGGTGGCGCCGCCGCCTAAGTCGCCGACAGCCAAGCCGGGGCACTGCCGTAAGAAATACTGCTTGTCCTCACCGGCGCTCTCAGTCGCGGCAAGGTACAGGTTCACAGTGCGCTGCGCGCTGGCCTTGCGATCCGCCAGCGGCGCGCTAGGCCCGACAATCCGCACCTCACGGCTGCCGGCCATCACCAACCCCGCGT